>NZ_CP157578.1:0-352000 GCF_046352925.1 Streptococcus sp. KHUD_011
TACATACTACTCTCCTTTTCTTTTTTGATTATATCATAAAAGAGGCGAGCTAGGCTCAACCTCTTTCACTTAATTTGTACGAACTGGGGTGATAAGTTGCATGAAGTCCTCTTCAGTATCAGCTGGCACAAGAGTAAATGGACGAACAGCTGAGATAAAGCTAATGGTCACCTTTTCGCTATTTAAAGCCTTGAGGGAATCAATCAAGTAAGTTGGGTTGAAACTAATGGTCAAATCTTCACCAGTCACCTGATCAGTATCGATTTCTTCGTTTACTTTACCAACTTCTGGAGAATGAACATGGGCGCTAACAACCCCATCTTTAATTTCAAGTTTCACAGTACCATTTTGAGTCGCACTTGATAAAAGACGAGCACGCTCCATTGACTGGCGTAAGTTTACCACATCAAAAGTAATAGTAGTGTTAAAGTCTGTTGGAATCAAACGATCTGTATCAGGATAGTTTCCTTCGAGGAGACGAGTGTAGAAGCTAATATTTTCGCTTCTAAAGAGGATTTGATTATTGGAAAAGAAAATCTCCACAGTTTCGATATCATCTGTAAATACCGCTGAAAATTCGCGTAGAGAACGGCTAGGAATGACAACATCAAAATCATCACTATTTTTCTCAAGAGTCAATTTTTTCTGGCTTAGACGATGAGAGTCTGTTGCAACTGTTTTTAGCTCCTTGTGTTGACTCAATACAAAATGAACACCTGTCAAAATTGGACGACTTTCTTGTGTACTTGCTGCAAAAGCTGTTTCATTGATAATTTTCTTGAGTAATTTTGTTTCAAGAACCAAAGGAGTACTTGCTGAAATTTCTTGGATTCGTGGATATTGTTCGCTATCTTTTCCTTTGAGGGTAATTTCTGATTTGCCGCTGGTTAAAACAATTTGATTTTGTTCAATTTCTTTAAAATCAAGAGTCACATCAGGTAGACTAGATACCACATTGATAAAGAAAGAAGCTTCAAGAAGGATAGAACCTAAAGAAGTAATTAACAAACCAGCATCTTCATTTTTTTGAGAAATAAAATTTTCAATTGAAATTTGACCATTTGAACCAATTAAAGTAACACCTTCATTAGTCACGTCAATTTTTACGGTTGATAAAATAGGAATAGCATTTTTAGAACTTATAGCTCTCTTAGTAGTATTTAATGCTTGTAGAAATAAATTTTTATTAATTGAAAAATGAATCATGGATTCTCCTTTATTTATTTTTAGTATTAGAAGGATAATAGTAATAATAGAGTCTGTGAAATCTGTGGAAAACAGGATTTAAACAAGTCATATCAAGTTTTTTGGCTTGTTTAAAAAATGTGGATAAAAAAGATAATAAAGTAAAAGTTATCCACAAGTTATTTAATTTTCTTTTTGATGGATTCAATTTCTAAACGTAAATTATCGTCTTCATCAATCAAAGATTTAATTTTGGCATGGGCATGTATGACTGTTGTGTGATCTTTTCCACCGAATTCCTTCCCAATTTTTGGAAGACTATTATCTGTTAGTTCTCTAGATAAATACATGGCTACTTGACGGGCTAACACAATATTTTGAAGGCGTCTGCTTCCCTTCATTTCTTTGACACTGACACCATAAAAGTTACCAACTTCATTTTGGATTTTATCAATTGGGATGACGAGCATTTGGCTAACATCTTGTTTGCGAGCTCGAATAGCTTCTGCAGCGATATCGATAGTGATATCCTTAATCTTCTTCACTCTGGCAATTAAAGTGATGTCGTTGATTGCTCCTTCAAGTTCTCGAACGTTTGAATCAAATTGGCCAGCTAGGTATTCTAGGGTATCACTTTGGAAATTGTAGTCTAAATGCTCTGTTTTACTTTGTAAAATGGCGATACGTGTTTCAAAGTCAGGTGGTGTGATGTTTTGCGTCAAGCCCCAGCTAAAGCGCGTGACAAGCCTTTCTTCAAGGCCTTCTAGGTGTTTAGGACTACGATCACTAGTCAGAACAATTTGTTTTTGATTGTTATGGAGAACATTGAAAGTATTGAAAAATTCTTCTTGAGTTGCAACTTTTTTTCCACTCAGCGATTGGATATCATCAATTAACAAGAGATCGAGGCTACGGTAGGTTTTTTTGAACTTATCCATTTCACCAAGTCTCAGATGTTCAAGAAAGTCGTTGATAAAGCTTTCAGCAGGGATGTACTTCACACGCGCATCAGGAATATTTTTCAAAATCTCATTCCCAATGGCATTGAGTAAGTGAGTCTTCCCAAGCCCAGGTCCTCCATAGATAAAAAGAGGATTATAGGTCAAGGCCAAATCTTCAGAGACAGCCAAAGCGGCTGATACTGCCCAAACATTTCCATCCCCTTGGATAAAATTGTCAAAGGTATACTTTTCTTTTAATCCAGTATCCGAATAAGGAATAGATGCTAACTTTGGACTGTAGTCATAAAGAGTTGAATTTGGAGCTTCTTCAACTTGTGAGACAGCCGTATCTTGAGGTTTGGTAAAAATATAGTGGGGAGTTATCTCAGCATCATAAATTTCAAATCCAGCAACTACAATAATATCTTTTAGTTGTTTTTCCCAGACCATTTCCATTTCAGATCGTGGTAAAAATATAGTGGCAATATTTTCCTCTACCTTGATGAGTTCAGCTTGAATAGCATAGAAATCATACATGGATCGAGTCAGTCTTTCTTGAGCAAATTCTAATATACGATTCCAAAATTGTTTTTCTTTCAATCCTTTCTCCTCCTTTACTATTTAAAAGTTTAATGCTAGACTTATTTTACCATAGATAGCAAGAATTTTCCACAAGCTGTGAAAAATAATCCACAATGTTATTAAGTTTTATCCACAGGTTGGGGATAAAAGCAGAAACTATTGATTTATTAAGCTTTTTATTGAAAAAAATAGTGGATAACCTTGTGATATAAAAAAATAAAAGAACAGCCTTATTTCAGGCTGTTGATAATTCTACTGTATTCTTCTTGATTTGAGAAAGAAATAATGATTTTTCCACTATCTTTTTTAGACATTTTGATTTCTACATCTAATCCGAGTAGTTTTTTTAACTGTTCTTCTTCATTTTGTATGAAATGATTCGTTTTTTGAAGTTTCTTTTGTTTTTTCTCTGTCAGAAGAGCTTCTAACTTCCTTACAGAAATGTCTTCCTCGATGATTCGTTGAAAGAAATAGTCTTGTTGTTCCTTATTCAACCCAACTAGAGAACGCGCATGAGCTTGTGATAGCTTGCCATTTTCAACTTCTGAGAGGATCTGTTCTGGCAAGGAAAGCAAACGAATGGAGTTGCTGATATATGGACGAGACTTCCCCATTTTATCTGCAATTTCAGCATGGGTAAATCCCTTCTCTATGAGAGATTCATAGGCGCGTGCTTCTTCTATTGGATTTAAATTTTCTCTCTGTAAATTTTCAATGATGGACTGGACCATCATCTCTTGATCTGAGAGTTGTTTAACAACAGCTGGGATAGATGTTAGACCAGCTAAAAGTGAAGCACGATAGCGTCTCTCTCCTGCAAGGATTTCATAACCAATTACAGGAGATTGACGAACAATAATCGGTTGAATGACCCCATTTTCTTTAATAGACTGTGCTAGTTCATCTAGTTTTTCTCCATCAAATTCTTTTCGAGGTTGATAGGGATTTTTTTGTATATCCGTGATAGAAATCATTTCAAATTTTTCCATGATTCTACACTAACACATCTTTTCTTTTATGTAAAGCTTTCTTTACATAGATGTCAATTAAGATTCTAAATCACCTGAACTCTTGTCGAGTTTAATAGATGTAGTTTCTTCTTTACCGTTACGATAGTAAGTTATTTTAATGGTATCTCCGATAGAATGATTGTAAAGAGCACTTTGTAAGTCTGTTGATGAAGCAATGTCTTTGTCATCTACTTTTGTAATAACATCGTATTTTTCAAGGTGACCATTGGCAGGCATATTACTTTGCACAGAACGAACAACTACACCAGATGTTACATTGCTTGGAATATTCAGTCTTCTAATATCACTTGTATTAATATTTGAGAGATTGACCATTTGAATTCCCAAAGCTGGACGAGTCACTTTTCCGTTCTTTTCCAACTGTTCAATAATATTGATAGCATCATTTGCAGGAATTGCGAAACCAAGGCCTTCTACAGATGTTCCTCCGTTTGTGGCAATTTTACTTGAGGTAATTCCGATAACCTGTCCTTGAATATTGATTAGTGGGCCACCAGAGTTACCTGGGTTAATAGCAGTATCAGTTTGGATGGCTTTTGTAGAAATGGCTTGTCCATCTTCAGATTTTAAGGATACATTTCGATTAAGACTAGATACGATACCTTGAGTGACAGTATTAGCATATTCAGAACCTAACGGGCTACCAATAGCAATAGCAGTTTCTCCTACGGTTAACTTACTAGAATCACCAAATTCAGCTACTGTTGTCACTTTTTCTGAAGAGATTTTGACGACAGCAATATCAGAGAAAGTGTCCGCTCCGACAATTTCTCCGGGTACTTTAGTTCCATCTGACAAACGAATATCTACTTTACTTGCACCATTTATAACGTGATTATTTGTGACAATATAAGCTTCTTTGTCATTCTTTTTATAAATAACCCCAGATCCTTCACTAGAGATTTGTTGAGAATCTGTGTCAGTATCATCATTGCCAAATACGCTATTTTGTCTGTTTGCCGAATAAGTAATAACTGAAACAACAGCATCTTTTACTTTGTTAACAGCCTGTGTTGTTGAATTTTCATTCTTATAGGCAGTCTGTGTAATAGTACTATTGTTGTTAGAGGTACTTACAGTACTTTTTTGAGTTAGTTGGTTTATTGAAAAACTACCCAAGGCTCCACTAATAAAGCTAATGACGATAACGACTAATAATTGAAACCATTTTTTGTAAAATGTCTTTAGATGTTTCATATTTGCCTCCATATGTTTTAAATTAATGAAAGTATAAACTGACTAGCTTAATTATAACTTAAAAATAAAAGTTTTTCACAGATTGTGGATAACTTTCAAAAATCTGTGGTTTTCTCGGCTAAAATTAACCTTTTATTTTGTGAATAAGATGTGAAAAAATAGAGAATATGTTAGAATAGAGTCATGAAAATAAAAGTTGTAACAGTTGGGAAACTGAAAGAAAAGTATTTAAAAGATGGTATCGCAGAGTATTCAAAACGAATTTCTCGATTTGCTAAGCTTGAAATGATTGAGCTAGCAGATGAAAAAACACCAGATAGGGCCAGTGAGTCAGAAAATCAAAAGATTTTAGAAATAGAAGGTCAGAGAATTTTATCAAAAGTTGGTGACCGTGATTTTGTTATTGCGTTAGCTATTGAAGGGAAAACTTTCTCCTCAGAAGAATTTAGTAAGCAGTTAGAAGAAGCCTCTATAAAAGGATTTTCTACTCTTACCTTTATTATTGGAGGGAGTCTGGGGTTAGCACAGGGTGTAAAAAAGAGAGCCAATCTTTCTGTTAGTTTTGGCCGCTTAACCTTGCCCCATCAGTTAATGAGACTAGTACTTGTTGAACAAATCTATCGGGCTTTTACGATTCAGCAGGGATCACCCTATCATAAATAGAAAATTGACTTTCAATTGGATTTTTGGTAGAATAGCTGTATTGGGTCTCATAGCTCAGCTGGATAGAGCATTCGCCTTCTAAGCGAACGGTCGCAGGTTCGAATCCTGCTGGGATCAATATAGTAGCAAAGCTGGGAATTTTCCCGGCTTTTTTCTTAAAAAAGTACACTTGGGGAGAAAAAAATGACAGTTGAGAGAATTTTATCTAAAACGAATTTCCATTTTGTATAATAGTTTTTGTAAGTTAGCTTACAGGAAAAAAAACATTTGAGGAGATTTTATTATGAAAAACACAGTTAAATTGGAACAGTTTGTAGCCTTGAAGGAAAAAGACTTGCAAAAGATTCAAGGTGGGGAGATGAGGAAACCAGATGGTGCTTTATTTAATTTATTTAGAAGAAGATAAAGGAGTAGCAGAATGGATTTTTTCTTAGTAGTGGATTTTATATTATATTTTCTAATTCTTAGTCACAGTTACCATTTAATTTGTAAAGGTCAAATAAAAGCAAAGGAACTATACGTTTTTGGTGCTTATACATTATTAGTAGAAGCAGTACTTGAACTTCCCTTCTATTTTCTATCTTTAGATGGGTTAGGAATTGTAACATTTTTATTTCCTTTGGGATTATATTCCTATTTTCGATGGATCAAACAGTATGAGAGTGATAGAGGACTATTTCTAAGTTTACTACTATCTCTTTTATATGAGAGCACTCATACCTTTCTGTCTGTAACTTTCTCCTCTATAACAGGAGACAATTTTGTTCTACAATATTATGGCCTATTCTTTTTCGTTGTAACGGTGTTGACCTATTTTGTTATCTTAAAAATCATTCATTATTTCCATTTGGAACTAGCCTATTTTGACAAAGACTACCTCTACCCTTTCTTGAAAAAAGTATTTTTTGCTTTACTATTGCTACATATTGTATCTTTCGTTTCAGATATAGTAAGTACAATTAAACATTTGAATAGTTTTGGAAGTATTTTATCATCTATTGTCTTTATATCGTTACTTTTGACCTTCTTTGCAATGAATTCTCATAAAGAACAAATGGAGAAAGAGATTGCTTTGAAGCAGAAGAAATTTGAACAGAAACATTTACAGAATTATACAGATGAAATTGTCGGACTGTATAATGAAATCCGTGGTTTTCGACATGACTATGCTGGGATGCTTGTCAGCATGCAGATGGCAATTGACAGTGGTAATTTACAGGAAATTGACAGAGTTTACAATGAAGTTTTGGTCAAAGCAAATCACAAACTGCGTTCAGATAAGTATACTTACTTTGACTTGAACAACATAGAAGATTCAGCTTTACGAAGTTTGGTTGCTCAGTCAATTGTATATGCTCGAAATAATGGTGTAGAGTTTACACTGGAAGTAAAAGATACGATTACCAAGCTTCCAATAGACCTGCTAGATTTAGTTCGTATTATGAGTGTTTTATTGAACAATGCTGTCGAAGGATCGGCTGATAGTTATAAAAAGCAGATGGAAGTAGCAGTTATTAAGATGGAAACTGAAACAGTGATTGTGATTCAGAATTCATGTAAAATGACGATGACTCCTTCAGGAGATCTATTTGCTTTAGGATTCTCTACTAAGGGAAGAAATCGTGGAGTCGGATTAAGTAATGTGAAAGAACTACTGGATAAGTACAACAATATTATTTTAGAAACAGAGATGGAAGGCAGTACATTTAGACAAATCATTAGGTTTAAGAGGGAATTTGAATGAAAGTTTTAATTTTAGAAGATGTTATTGAACATCAAGTGAGACTAGAGAGAATATTGGATGAAATTTCGAAAGAATCGAATATTCCAATATCATACAAGACAACGGGAAAAGTCCGTGAATTTGAAGAATACATTGAAAATGATGAAGTAAATCAGCTTTATTTCCTAGATATCGATATTCATGGAATTGAGAAAAAGGGATTTGAAGTGGCTCAGCTCATTCGTCATTACAATCCTTACGCTATTATCGTCTTTATTACCAGTCGATCAGAGTTTGCAACTCTAACCTATAAATACCAGGTATCAGCCTTAGATTTTGTTGATAAGGATATCAATGATGAGTTATTTAAGAAGAGAATTGAGCAAAATATCTTTTACACGAAGAGTATGTTACTTGAAAATGAAGATGTAGTAGACTATTTTGATTACAACTATAAGGGAAATGATTTAAAAATCCCTTACCATGATATTTTGTATATTGAAACGACAGGAGTCTCTCATAAATTGCGCATTATTGGTAAGAATTTTGCAAAAGAGTTTTATGGTACCATGACAGATATTCAGGAACAGGACAAACATACTCAGCGATTTTATTCTCCTCATAAGTCATTTTTGGTAAATATAGGCAATATCAGAGAAATTGATCGAAAAAATCTAGAAATTGTTTTCTATGAAGACCATCGTTGTCCTATTTCAAGATTAAAAATTAGAAAATTAAAAGATATTCTAGAGAAAAAATCTCAAAAGTAATTGACAATTAGCAAGAAATTGATATAATGGTTATATCTGCTACAGATAGAAGGTCCGTTGGTCAAGGGGTTAAGACACCGCCTTTTCACGGCGGTAACACGGGTTCGAATCCCGTACGGACTATTTTATCCGCCATAGCTCAGTTGGTAGTAGCGCATGACTGTTAATCATGATGTCGTAGGTTCGAGTCCTACTGGCGGAGTATAGATAAAAAGGAACACATCTGTGTTCCTTTTTTGCATTAATTTGTATCACCAAGCATTTTCATAAGGAAGTCTGTTATTTCTTGAGGACTTTCTTTTTTTCCATGTGCAATCCAAGTTTGGCAAACACCAAAAAGTGCGTGAGTTAGATAGATGCTACTATATTCTAATTCAGTGGTATTGAGATTCAGTTGCATAAAGCGTTTTTGTAAATCTGTGCTGAGCATGATATGAAGTTTATTTCTTAAGAAATTTTGGATTTCTTTGGTCCCATTTTCAGAAAGAAGAGCAGCCAGAAGTGGTTCTGACTCTAGATATTCAAAGACTTCTAGAATAGCGTCTCTTTTGTGATGAGCATGTTTTTGAAAAATATATTCAAATGTATGAAATAGCTTGCTTTGATAGTGCTCAATCATATCATACTTATCCTTATAGTGAGTATAGAAGCTGGAACGACTAATTCCGGCTTTTTCTGCTAACTTGACAGTAGAAATTTGATCAAATGGCTGTTCCATCAGTAATTGTACCATAGCATTTTCAATAGTTCGCTTTGTTTTTAAGCGTTTGTTACTTTCTTGCATACTTCCTCCTTGTGAACAAATTAGACTATGTGTCTAAAAATTGATTTTTTATCTTGTAATTTAGATTTTTTAATGTATAATCTATTATATCAAAATTTTAGACAATATGTTTAAAAAAGGAGAAACTATGTTTAAAGAATGGAAAGCAATTTTTAAAAAACCAACCTTTATTATTGTCATGATAGGAATTTCTCTTATTCCCGCTCTGTACAATATCATATTTTTATCCTCAATGTGGGATCCATATGGTCAAGTGTCTGACTTACCTGTGGCAGTTGTCAATAATGATAAAGAGGCCTCTTATAATGGTAATAGCATGTCTATAGGAAAAGACATGGTGTCTAATTTAGAGCAAAATAAATCATTGGATTTTCATTTTGTAGATGAAGAAGAAGGTAAGAAGGGTCTAGAAAACGGTGATTATTATATGGTAGTCACTTTGCCAAGTGACTTGTCTGAAAAAGCAGCTTCTATTTTAACGGATCACCCTGAGCAAATGCAAATCGATTATCAGACTTCAAGTGGTCATAGCTTTATTGCCAGCAAGATGAGTGATTCTGCAATGACACAATTAAAGCAGAGTGTTTCTACCAATGTAACCGAGACCTATACTAAAGCTTTCTTTAACAAGATGGTCGATTTAAAGGATGGTATGAGTCAAGCAGCGTCTGGTAGTGAAAAACTAACTGATGGAGCGAATCAGTTAGTGGCAGGAAGTCAAACATTAACTACTAACCTACACTCTTTAGCAGATTCAAGTTTAACATTTTCAAATGGAACGGAGCAGTTTACTAAAGGATTATCCTCTTATGTCTCTGGTGTTGAACAACTTCATCTTGGATTAGGAAATTTTAATAGTGGTTTAGTTACATATACTGGTGCAGTGAGTCAATTAGATAGCGGATTAGGTCAATTATCTTCTAAAAGTCCTGAATTAGTAGGAGGAATCAATCAACTATATACTGGTGTAGAGTCCTATACTGGCGGTGTTTCTCAGCTCAATGCTGGTCTTAATCAATTTTCATCTGGTGTTAGTGCCTACACCAATGGAGTGGGAAGTCTTGCAACAGGTGCTAATCAGTTATCTAATCAATCAGCTACACTTCGAATGGGGGTGGAGCAATTAAGTGAAGGAATTCAACAACTTTCTAGCAAGTTAGATGCTTCGTCTGAGCAAAAAGATCAAATTAATCAATTATCTTCTGGTCTAAATCAGTTAAATCAAGCTATTCAAAATATTGATGTTGGAGATACAAAACAATTAGATTCTGTTTTATCAAGTATAGTATCTCTTTCTAATCAAATGTTAGCAAGTGCTCAGTCTGATAAAGCGACTACATTAGCTAATATTCAATCGACAGCAGCTTATCAATCTTTGACAAGTGAGCAACAAGCTGAGATAAGTGCTTCTGTATCTCAAAATTCGACTGATAGTATTCAATCAGCACAGTCAATTGTAGCTTTAGTTCAAGGTTTACAAGGAAGTTTAGAAAACTTACAAAATCAATCTTCTAATCTTTCGACTTTAAAAAATCAAGCTAATCAAGTATTACCTATTGCTTCTACTTCTTTGACAGGATTGTCAAGTGGATTAACAGAGATACAAGGAGCTGTTGCTAGCAAATTAGTTCCTGCCAGTCAGTCGATTACATCGGGTGTAAATGCATATACTGCAGGTGTTGATAAAGTTTCTCAAGGCGCAAGTCAACTAAGTGAAAAGAATTCCACCTTGACAGGTAGTCTGGATCAACTAGTTTCAGGCTCAACTACCTTGACACAAAAATCTTCTAACTTGACAGCAGGAGTTGGTCAATTAGTTGAAAAAACTCCAGAATTAGTGTCTGGTATTGAAAAATTATCAACTGGCTCTAACCAATTGAATCAAAAGAGTCAAGAATTAATGGCAGGAGTTGATAAATTACAATCAGGATCTGGTCAATTAGCAGACAAATCCAGTCAGTTACTTTCAGGTGCTTCTCAATTAGAGAATGGAGCTAATAAATTGGCAGATGGATCTGGTAAACTTGCAGAAGGTGGAACAAAGTTAACTTCTGGATTGGAAGGTTTACAGATAGGAGTTGCTTCTTTGGGACAAGGATTAAGTAATGCTAGAGATCAACTTAAATCAGCATCAACGGAATCTAAAAATGCAGAGATTTTGTCAAATCCACTCAATCTTTCAAAAACAGACAATGATCAAGTTCCTGTAAATGGAATTGCAATGGCTCCTTATATGATATCAGTTGCTCTCTTTGTTGCAGCAATATCAACGAATATGATCTTTGCGAAGTTGCCTTCAGGACGTCATCCAGAGAGTCGTTGGGCTTGGTTGAAATCTCGAGCAGAAATAAATGGTATTATAGCTGTTTTGGCAGGAATTTTGGTATATGGAGGAGTTCATCTTATTGGTCTAACGGCTAATCATGAGATGAGAACATTTATTCTCATTATCCTAACAAGTTTAGTATTCATGTCCATGGTGACCGCTTTAACAACATGGAATAGCCGTATAGGAGCTTTCTTTTCTCTTATTTTGCTTTTATTACAGTTAGCATCAAGTGCAGGTACTTACCCGCTTGCTTTGACAAATGATTTCTTTAGAGCTATTAATCCCTGGTTACCAATGAGTTATTCAGTTTCGGGATTACGACAAACAATCTCTATGACAGGAAATATTCATCATCAAGTCGTTTACCTTGTCGTGATATTAGCCCTATTTATTGGTTTAGGTATGCTAGCCTATCAACCTAAGAAAATGGAAGAAGATTAAAAAAATCGACCGATTAATTGGTCGATTTTTTTATGTCTTAGATGACTTTCGTTTGTGATTATAAATTCCAAATAGTAAAAGTGAAGTAAAGGAACAGATTGATCCAGTAATAAAACCATTGGGAATAAAGGAAAGTGTAATAGTTCCTTTTCCCTTGGGAACATCAACTTTCATAAATCCAGTTTGAGCTTGTTTAATTTCTATTTTCTTATCATCTTGGTAGGCAGACCAACCTTTGTCATAAGGAATGGTGAAGAAAATAGATGTATCTTGTTGGACATCATATGTAGCAAAAACCTTGTTTTTAGAAGTTGATACTGTTACAGGCTGTTCTTTAATTTTTTGAATTGCCTCAGTTAAAGTTTGGGTATCTAAACGATAGAAGGTAGGAGATTCAAATGATACTTGTGAATTTCCAGGGAAACTAACATTGATATTGAAAGTTTTTTTCTCTTTTGTATAGCCTAGATTAAAGAAGGAGAAGATATTATCAGTTGTAAAAGTCTTTTTTTCACCATTTACAAGGATGTCAACTTTCTTTTGTTTATCATTAGAAAAGTGAAGATTTGTGAAAGAAAGATAAACTTGGCTGTTTTCTGGTACTTCAATTTGATACTGGATTGCTGCATCCTCATTTGAAGAACTTGTAACACTAATCAAATCATCAGTATTTTCTGTTTTGTCATAAGGGATTGGAGAAAAATAATCAAAATTGACGTTAGCAAGTTGATTTAAAAATGAGGCCTGATTATCCAAGGTATGTTCATTGAACTTGACATCATTGTAAACAGATTGACTAGCAAATGCAATCGGAAGAGAGTATTGATTTTCATATAGGGTAAGATTATCTTTTTGATAGATATCTTTAAAACCATACTTATCAATAGGACTGTCTGAGATATTGTACTGGATACCAAATAAACTATCAGCCAAAATACTATTATTTGCATAGCGGAGATTGAGATTAGTCCCAGAGGATTTAAACCCGAGTTTATCCAAAGTAGAGCTTGCTGAACGATTTCGAACAGATGAAAATTGAGAGATTCCATTGTAGTTGAATTTCATACTGTCATTTCCTGTCTGAGTTTGTAGTTTTTCAGTACGAGTAAATTGATTTCCAATATCTGTTGAGAAAGATTCCATAGCTGGGATATCTCGATTATATGAACTTCGAGAAGCAAAACCCCATTCTTTAGCAATTCCGTCCATTTGAGATGAAGCATTTAAACTCATTTCAACCATTATAAATAAAGAGATTAGAATGGCAAATAGATTTACAGAGATAAACTTTTTGATAACTGCAAGGAGTAAAAGCGAATAGACAACCAAAAATTCAAGAGTAAGCAGAATATTCAAATCTGTTAAAAAAGAATAATGCGATTTTAGATAGATGGTAGCTAAAAATCCTGTTACTATAAGAAAAAGCGAAACTAAAAAATTCCAGATTTTAATTTCTTTCAGACGATTTAAGACTTCCGCTGCTGTGTAAATTAACAAGGTAGAGAAAATCCAAGCATAGCGATGTAAAAACATGTTTGGAGTATGCATGCCTTGCCAAAATAAATCAAGAACTTCAATATAAAAGCTTGCAATTAGAAATGTAAAGAAGATTGCATAGATAAGTTTCACATGAAACTTAATAGATTTCAGCGTAAAAAATAAAATGGTCAAAATAAAGGGAAGTAGTCCAACAAAAATCATTGGGATGGCCCCATACTTTGTTGTATCAAAGGAACCGATGAATTGCTTAGCAAAAAGATCAAGATACCAGCTACTTTCAGTTTGAAACTTTGTAACTTCAGTCAATTTTTCCCCATGTGTCTGTAAATCAAACAGAGTAGGAAGAATCAGAATCAAACTAGCCATACCAGCTAAAACAGAGGTGATTATGAAATCAAGAAAAGATGATTTTCGGGTTTTAAAGTCCCAAGAAATTTGACAGAGATACCAGAAAATAAGAAACAATGCTGTCATATAGCCAAAATAATAGTTTTGGATAAATAAGATTGACAGACTTGTAAAGTACAATAGGAATTTCTTTTTAGTGATGAGTATCTGTAAACCAGTTATAATTAAAGGAATCAAGATAAAAACATCTAGCCAGGTTTTTATCTCTAATTGACTGACAGTGAAACTCATCAGAGCATAGGAAGTAGATAAAGCTAGTTTTAAAGGATTAGGAATCGATTGAAATAATTTATTTAAACTAAAGTAAGTTGACAGTCCAATCAATCCAAATTTTAAGAGAGTTGTCAGATAGACAGCATCTGGCATATTAGTTAGATCAAAAAAGTAAACTAGTGGTGAAAGGAAACTACCCAAGTAATAACTAGATAGGGCATAGAAATTCAATCCGAGGCCACTTGTAAAGGTGTAGAACAAACTACCATTTCCGTGTAGGATATTTCTTAGAGCTATATCAAAAATAACGTATTGATGAAACCCATCTCCTAATAGTGGAGATGTATCGCTATTCCAGTAGATACCTTGAGATAGATATACTCCTATCATAATGATTATGGGAATGATGAAAGAAACAAAATAGGTCCAATATGTTTTAAAAAATAATTTCATGTTACCTCATAAAATGTTAGAAAACTCAGCTGGTTAACCCAACTGAGTTTTGAATTTTTTTAGTCTTTCCAAAGTTCTTTAACTTTTGCTTGTACTTCTGCATTCTCTAGGAATTCATCATAGGTTTCATCGATACGATCGATGACGCCATTTTTAGATAAGACAATGATATGGTTAGCTAGAGTTTGAATGAACTCGTGGTCATGACTGGCAAAGATGATTGATTCTTTGAAGTTTTTCAATCCATCGTTCAAGCTTGAGATAGATTCCAAGTCCAAGTGATTGGTTGGATCATCAAGTACAAGGACATTTGATTTCAAGAGCATGAGTTTTGAAAGCATAACACGCACTTTTTCTCCCCCTGACAAGACGTTTACAGGTTTGTTAACCTCATCTCCAGAGAAGAGCATACGGCCAAGGAAGCCACGTAGGAAAGTATTGTCATCTTCTTCTTTACTTGCGAATTGACGCAACCAGTCAAGGATTGACTCTCCTCCTGCAAAATCTGCCGAGTTATCTTTTGGCAAGTAAGAACGGCTAGTGGTTACTCCCCACTTGACAGTTCCTTCATAGTCAATGTCCCCCATGATTGCACGAATTAATGCAGTCGTTTGGATGTCATTTTGTCCAATAAGCGCTGTCTTATCACCTGGACGCAAGATAAAGCTGATATTATCTAAAATAGTCTCACCATCAATCTTTACAGTTAGATTTTCTACTGTCAAGAGATCATTACCAATCTCACGTTCCGCTTTAAAGTTGATAAATGGATATTTACGACTAGATGGCACAATTTCTTCAAGTTCAATTTTATCAAGCATTTTCTTACGTGATGTTGCTTGTCTTGATTTAGAAGCATTGGCAGAGAAACGAGCAACGAATTCTTGCAATTGCTTAATCTTTTCTTCTGCTTTGGCATTACGGTCTGCTAGCAATTTAGCAGCGAGTTCAGAAGATTCCTTCCAGAAGTCATAGTTTCCGACATAGAGTTTGATTTTTCCAAAGTCAAGGTCGGCCATGTGAGTACATACTTTATTTAAGAAGTGACGGTCGTGGGATACTACGATAACGGTGTTATCAAAATCAATCAAGAAGTCTTCTAACCAAGTAATCGATTGGATATCCAAACCGTTGGTTGGCTCGTCCAAAAGAAGAACATCTGGTTTACCAAAAAGTGCTTTGGCTAGGAGAACTTTTACTTTTTCACCGTTGGCCAATTCGCTCATGTTTTGATAGTGCAATTCTTCTGGAATGTTTAGGTTTTGAAGTAGTTGAGAGGCTTCACTCTCTGCTTCCCAACCTCCAAGCTCGGCAAACTCTCCTTCGAGTTCGGCAGCACGGACGCCATCCTCATCTGAGAAATCTTCCTTCATGTAGATAGCATCTTTCTCCTTCATGATGCTATAAAGTTTTTCATTTCCCATGATAACAACATCAATGGCACGTTCATCCTCATAGTCAAAGTGATTTTGACGAAGCACAGAGAGACGTTCATCTGGACCAAGAGAAATATGACCAGTAGTAGGTTCGATATCTCCAGCTAAAATTTTTAAAAAGGTTGATTTTCCGGCACCATTAGCACCGATTAATCCGTAAGTATTTCCTTCTGTAAATTTGATATTGACATCATCAAAAAGTTTGCGATCACTAAAACGTAGTGAAACATCAGATACTGTAAGCAATATTTTTCTCCTATATGTGTAATATATTTATTCTACTAGAAAATACAGAAATATTCAAATTTTTATTTGTCAATTTTGTGTAAAATATATTTACAGTATCCTTTACACAAATCCGTAAATGGCAAGACTGATTTATTTTGATAAATTACGGTTATTTTATTAAAAAAATGCTATAATTGAAGGGACCACATCGAAGGAGAATAAAATGACTAAACCCATTATTTTAACAGGAGACCGTCCAACAGGAAAATTGCATATTGGACATTATGTTGGCAGTCTCAAAAATCGAGTATTGTTACAGGAAGAGGATAAGTATGATATGTTTGTGTTCTTGGCTGACCAACAAGCTTTGACAGATCATGCCAAGGATCCTCAAACAATTGTAGAGTCTATCGGAAATGTTGCTTTGGATTATCTTGCAGTTGGATTGGATCCAAGTAAATCAACTATCTTTATTCAAAGTCAGATTCCAGAGTTGGCTGAACTATCCATGTATTATATGAATCTAGTTTCATTAGCACGTTTGGAGCGAAATCCAACTGTCAAGACAGAGATTGCTCAAAAAGGATTTGGAGAAAGTATTCCGACAGGATTTTTGGTTTATCCAATTGCACAAGCAGCTGACATCACAGCCTTTAAGGCCAACTATGTTCCTGTTGGGACAGATCAGAAACCAATGATTGAGCAGACTCGTGAAATTGTTCGTTCTTTTAACAATGCATATAACTGTGATGTCTTGGTAGAACCGGAAGGTATTTATCCAGAAAATGAGAGAGCAGGGCGTTTGCCTGGTTTAGATGGAAATGCTAAAATGTCTAAATCACTCAATAATGGTATTTATTTAGCTGATGATGCGGATACTTTGCGTAAAAAAGTGATGAGTATGTATACAGATCCAGATCATATCCGCGTTGAGGATCCAGGTAAAATTGAAGGAAATATGGTTTTCCATTATCTAGATGTTTTTGGTCGTCCAGAAGATGCTCAAGAAATTGCTGACATGAAAGAACATTATCAACGAGGTGGTCTTGGTGATGTGAAGACCAAGCGTTATCTACTTGAAATATTAGAGCGTGAACTTGGTCCTATTCGTGAGCGCCGTATCGAATTTGCTAAGGATATGGGAGAAGTTTATAATATGCTTCAAAAAGGTAGTGAAAGAGCGCGTAAAGTTGCGGGTCAAACCCTATCTGAGGTTAAAGGGGCAATGGGACTTCATTACTTTAACTAAGTTTATTTCACAAGAAACTATCATTTCTATCAGGAAGAAAAGATAGTTTTTTATTTACCCCTGTAACATTTGACAAATTTTTATAGAATGGTATGATAGATACAATATAAAAAGAGTCAAGCTCAAAAAGAAAGAAAAGAGGAAACTTCGAATGTCTAATTGGGACACTAAATTTTTGAAAAAAGGTTTTACCTTTGATGATGTATTGCTTATTCCAGCTGAAAGTCATGTGTTGCCTAACGATGCAGATTTAACAACTAAATTGGCAGATAATTTGACTTTAAATATCCCAATTATTACCGCTGCCATGGACACAGTTACAGAGAGTCAAATGGCTATTGCTATTGCTCGTGCAGGCGGTCTCGGAGTTATCCATAAAAACATGTCAATTGCTCAACAAGCAGACGAGGTTCGCAAGGTAAAACGTTCTGAAAATGGAGTTATTATTGATCCGTTCTTCTTGACGCCTGAACATACAATTGCTGAAGCTGATGAGCTTATGGGACGTTACCGCATCAGTGGTGTTCCAGTTGTTGAAACACTTGAAAATCGTAAATTAGTTGGTATTTTGACAAACCGAGATCTTCGTTTTATTTCAGACTATAACCAACCAATCTCAAATCATATGACTAGTGAAAATCTTGTTACTGCTCCTGTGGGTACAGATCTTGCAACAGCTGAGAGTATTCTTCAAGAGCACCGTATTGAGAAACTTCCTTTAGTAGATGAAGAAGGTCGTCTTTCTGGTTTGATTACTATCAAAGATATTGAAAAAGTTATTGAGTTTCCAAATGCTGCTAAAGATGAGTTTGGTCGTCTATTAGTTGCAGGTGCAGTAGGTGTTACTTCAGATACATTTGAACGTGCAGAGGCTCTTTTTGAAGCAGGAGCGGATGCGATTGTTATTGATACTGCACATGGTCATTCTGCAGGTGTCTTGCGTAAAATTGCTGAGATTCGTGCTCACTTCCCAGATCGTACTTTGATTGCTGGAAATATTGCAACTGCTGAGGGAGCGCGCGCACTTTACGAAGCAGGTGTAGACGTTGTCAAGGTTGGGATTGGACCAGGTTCTATCTGTACTACTCGTGTGATTGCTGGTGTTGGTGTTCCGCAAGTAACAGCTATCTACGATGCTGCAGCTGTTGCGCGTGAATATGGTAAAACGATCATTGCCGACGGTGGAATCAAGTATTCTGGAGATATTGTAAAAGCCCTTGCTGCAGGTGGAAATGCAGTTATGCTTGGATCAATGTTTGCTGGAACTGATGAAGCTCCAGGTGAAACTGAAATCTTCCAAGGACGTAAGTTCAAGACTTACCGTGGTATGGGATCAATCGCTGCTATGAAAAAAGGTTCAAGTGATCGTTACTTCCAAGGTTCTGTCAATGAAGCAAACAAACTTGTTCCAGAAGGAATTGAAGGTCGTGTTGCTTATAAAGGAGCGGCAGCTGATATTGTCTTTCAAATGATTGGTGGTATTCGCTCTGGTATGGGTTACTGTGGTGCAGCGAACCTTAAAGAGCTACACGATAATGCTCAATTTATTGAAATGTCTGGTGCTGGTTTGAAAGAAAGCCATCCTCATGATGTACAAATTACTAATGAGGCACCAAATTATTCTATGTAAAAAAACAATGAAAAGAACTCCAGTAAAAACAGGAGTTCTTTTACAATGTTGTCAATTTTCATTTACAGCAACTTTACCATCCTGAATAGTGAAGATACTTAGATTTTCTGGCAAATTTTGAAGATGATCTAAGCTTGTTGTTGTTATAAAGGTTTGGATTGACTGAGAAATCGTTTCTAATAATTTTAACTGTCTAGTGTTGTCAAGTTCACTCATGACATCGTCAAGTAATAATATCGGAGATTCTGTAGTAATACTTTCCATTAATTCGATTTCTGCTAATTTTATCGAGAGGACGAGACTACGATGTTGGCCTTGACTTCCGAAACTAGCATCCATCCCATTTATATAAAAAGAAATGTCATCTCGATGAGGCCCAACACCAGTATTCTTTTTAAATAAATCTCTGGACCTACTTTTTTCTAAAGCAATTTTGAAAGATTCTGATAAGTCTTCTTTTTCAGTTGACTTTACAGAAGATTGATAGGATATTGACAACTCTTCAATCTGATTAGAAAGTTCAAAATGTTTCTTACGACCAAAATGCTCTAGTTTTTTTATAAAATCTAAGCGGTGATTCATTACACGACATCCATAATCGACTAGCTGATCATCTAGTACTGAAAGGAAGGTTTCATCTATTTTTTGAGCTGATTTTAAATAGGTATTTCTTTGCTTAAGAATATGGTTATAATTGGTTAAATCTGATAAATAGATTGGCTTAATTTGCCCAAGCTCCATATCAATAAATTTTCGTCGAACTGAAGGTGCTCCTTTAATTAGTTGTAAATCTTCAGGAGCAAATAAGACAACATTCATGTGTCCTACATAATCTGAAAGGCGTGCCTGTTTTAAATGATTAACTTTTGTCACACGGCCTTTTTGTGTTAGTTCTATTTCTAGGGGAATGGATCCAGTTTTTTTCTGAACTAGACCTGAAAGATGAAGTTGTTCCTCATCAAAATGAATGAGATTTTTATCTGTTCGAGTTCGATGACTACGAGTTAAGGCTAAAAAATAGATAGCCTCTAGTATATTTGTTTTTCCTTGAGCATTGCGTCCTAAAAAGATATTTAATTTAGGATTAAAGTCTATTTTCGTCTCTTTGTAGTTACGAAAAGTTTTGAGAGATAGGTGTTGTAGCCACATGATTATCTACCAGGGAATCGTGGAGCTTGTTTGCTTTTAGGTGATGAAGTAGGTTTCGATTTGTCTCTTTTAAATCCCTTATTCATCTCTTTGACAAGTTTAGCGATCCGTTCTTTTTCAACTTTATCAGCTTGATATTCCTCTTGCTCCTCAGAAGTAGGTTGTGTCAATAAGATGTCAATATTCATGTCAGGTATGTCAATTTTATCACCAATGCGAAGTTTTTTACCACGACGACTCTCTAATTCCCCATTAAAGTAAACAGAATGTTCAGAGAGAAATGATTTGATAGCTCCTCCGCTATGTGTAATTCCAAGTTCTTTGAGTAGTGCTTGGAGGGTAATAAATTCTTCAAATAATTTGTATTCCATAATTCACCTCAATCTTTGGTATTATACCATATTTTCCTAAAAATAGTGAGAGAAACAGGGAGAAATGTAAGCGATTTTTATTTCAAAAGTGTTACAGGGAACAAGAAAATTTCAGGTTTTCGTGATATAATAGAAGTCTGTATATGAGGAGGTAAATCATGGAGTTAGTGCATGGAATTTCAACACATTTTATCCAATCAAAGAAGTTTAAAACGAACAAAATTACCGTGCGTTTTACCTCTCCATTATCTCTTGATACGATTACAGGTCGCATGTTGAGTGCGAGTATGCTAGAAACGTCCAACCAGATGTACCCCACTTCTCAAGCTTTGAGAAGACACTTGGCCAGTCTATATGGTACAGATATGTCAACCAATTGTTTTAGAAGAGGGCAAAGTCATATTGTAGAATTGACATTTACCTATGTTCGTGATGAGTTTTTAAGTAGGAAAAATGTGCTAACTTCTCAGGTTTTGGAACTAGTAAAAGAAACTCTTTTTTCCCCCGTCGTAGTTGATAATGGGTTTGATTCGGCCTTATTTGAAATTGAGAAAAAACAATTGCTAGCAAGTTTAGCAGCTGATATGGATGATTCTTTTTATTTTGCACATAAAGAATTAGATAAATTATTTTTTCATGATGAACGTCTCCAATTGGAATACAGTGATTTACGAAATCGTATTTTAGCTGAAACTCCACAAAGTTCTTATTCTTGTTTCAAAGAATTTTTGGCCAATGATCGAATAGATTTCTTTTTCCTAGGTGATTTTAATGAGGTTGAAATTCAAAATGTATTAGAATCATTTGGCTTTAAAGGTCGAAAAGGAGATGTGAAGGTTCAGTATTGTCAACCTTATTCCAATATCCTTCAGGAAGGTATGGTTCGGAAAAATGTGGGACAATCCATTTTGGAATTAGGTTATCATTGTCCTGTTGAATATGGTGATGAGCAACATTTATCCATGATTGTAATGAATGGTTTACTGGGTGGATTTGCTCACTCTAAACTATTTACAAATGTCCGTGAAAATGCTGGATTGGCTTATACTATTTCAAGTCAGCTTGATTTATTTAGTGGGTTCTTGAGGATGTATGCTGGTATCGATCGAGAAAATCGGAACCAGGCTCGTAAAATGATGAATAATCAACTGCTTGATTTAAAAAAAGGATATTTTACAGAGCTTGAATTAGAGCAGACCAAGGAAATGATTCGTCGATCTTTGTTACTTTCTCAAGATAATCAAGGTTCATTGATTGAACGTGCTTATCAAAATTCTTTACTTGGGAAATCTTCAGCAGACTTTAAAGGTTGGATTGCAAAACTCGAGCAAGTTGACAAAGATGATATTTGTAGAGCAGCTAATAATGTGAAACTACAGGCGATTTACTTTATGGAAGGAATAGAATGACAAAGGTTGTTTTTGAAGAAAAATACTATCCAGCTGTAAAAGAAATGGTTTATCGAACTCGTTTGTCAAATGGATTGACAGTTGCTCTTTTGCCTAAAAAGGAATTTAAAGAGGTTTACGGGAGTGTAACTGTACAATTTGGTTCGGTAGATACGCTTGTCACAGAAGTTGACGGAGATGTAAAAGAATATCCTGGAGGAATTGCTCATTTTCTTGAACATAAATTATTTGAGAGAGAAGATGCTAGCGATTTGATGTCAGCTTTTACGAGTCTAGGTGCGGATAGCAATGCCTTTACAAGCTTTACAAAAACAAACTATCTTTTTTCAGCAACGGATTATCTCTTAGAGAATGTAGATTTACTTGATGAATTGGTGACATCAGCACATTTTACTGAAGATTCCATTTTAAGAGAGCAGGATATTATTCAGCAAGAACGAGAAATGTATCAAGATGATCCAGATTCGTGTTTATTCTTTTCAACTTTAGCGAATTTGTATCCTGGTACACCTTTAGCAACTGATATAGTTGGAAGTGAGGAGTCCATTTCCCAAATTAATCTAACTAATTTGCAAGAAAATTTCACAAGGTTTTACAAACCTGTAAACATGTCTCTGTTTTTAGTTGGCAATTTTGATGTGGATCAAGTACAGGACTATTTTGAAAGAAAAGAACTGGAAGAGTTAGATGTTCAGGAAGTAGCAAGAGAAAAGTTTGTTTTAAAAGATGTAAAGCAAACAGACAGTATGAGAATGGAAGTATCTTCTCCTAAACTAGCGATTGGTGTTAGAGGTAAACAAGATGTTGCTGAGGATGATTGCTATCGACATCATATTTTATTAAAATTATTGTTTGCAATGATGTTTGGTTGGACTTCGGATCGTTTTCAGAAATTATATGAATCAGGTAAAATTGCCGCATCCTTATCTCTGGAAGTTGAAGTAACAAGTCGCTTTCATTTTGTCATGTTGACAATGGATACAAAAGAGCCAGTTGCTTTATCTCATCAGTTTAGGAAGGCTATTCGTAATTTTACAAAGGATTTAGATATTACAGAGGATCATTTAGATATTATTAAAAGAGAGATGTTTGGAGAATTTTTCAGTAGCATGAACTCTCTTGAATTTATTGCAACGCAATATGATGCTTTTGAAAATGGTGAGACAATTTTTGATTTGCCAAAAATTTTACAGGAAATTACTTTAGAGGATGTCCTTGATGCTGGACATCATTTAATAGATGATGGTGATATAGTTGATTTTACAATATTCCCATCGTAGTAACCTATCATAATCGATACTAGAAAGAAGGAATGACAAGTATGAGGAAAAAAACAATTGGTGAGGTTTTACGTTTAGCTAGAACCAACCAAGGGTTGACTTTAGAAGAATTACACAAAAAAACAGAAATTCAGTTGGATATGTTGGAAGCGATGGAAGCTGATGATTTTGATCAACTTCCTAGTCCATTTTATACTCGTTCTTTTTTGAGAAAGTATGCGTGGGCAGTTGAGCTAGATGAGCGAATTGTCTTGGATGCTTATGATTCTGGGAGCATGATTACTTATGAAGAAGTAGATGTTGATGAAGACGAGTTGACAGGTAGGAGACGTTCAAGTAAGAAAAATAAGGCATCATTTTTACCTTTATTTTATTTTATACTCTTTGCATTATCGATTGTCATTTTTGTGACCTATTATGTTTGGAATTATCTCCAGACTCAACCTGAGCGTTCATCTGCGTCTAGTTATAGTGTAGTCCAAGCAACAAGCTCAACTAGTTCTGTAACTTCATCCTCAAGTAGTAGTTCATCAAGTAGCTCTTCGAATATGGAACCAGCTATAACGGTATCAGGTGAAGGAAATCAAGTAGAAGTTGCTTATAAAACGAGTAAGGAAACTGCAAAATTACAATTATCAGTCTCAGATGCTAGAAGTTGGGTTAGTGTTTCAGAAAGTGAGCTTGAGGGTGGAGTGACCTTATCACCAGATAATAAAAGTGCGGAAACAAGCGTTTCAACTAAAAATTCTGTGACCATTACTTTAGGTGTTGTCAAAGGTGTAGCTTTAACAGTAGATAATCAGACCGTTGACTTATCAAAATTAACAGCTCAGACTGGAAAAATCACTGTAACCTTTACTAAAAATTAAGGAAAAACGAATGAAAAAAGAACAAATTCCAAATCTCTTAACAATAGGTCGAATTCTCTTTATACCTATTTTTATCTTTATTTTAACGGTAGGAAATTCGATAGAGAGTCATATAGTAGCAGCTATTATCTTTGCTATTGCCAGTATTACTGATTATTTAGATGGATATTTAGCTCGTAAATGGAATGTGGTCAGTAATTTTGGTAAATTTGCAGATCCCATGGCGGATAAGTTACTAGTTATGTCGGCTTTTATTATGTTGATTGAGTTAGGAATGGCTCCGGCTTGGATTGTTGCAGTGATTATCTGTCGTGAGTTGGCTGTGACAGGTTTAAGGCTTTTATTGGTTGAAACTGGTGGGACGGTTTTAGCAGCAGCAATGCCTGGAAAAATTAAAACTTTCAGTCAGATGTTTGCCATTATTTTCTTGCTATTACACTGGACTTTGATTGGCCAAGTTCTACTTTATGTAGCCTTGTTTTTCACTATCTACTCTGGCTATGATTATTTCAAGGGTAGTGCCTATGTATTTAAAGGGACATTTGGTTCGAAATGAAATCAATAATTGATGTAAAAAATCTTTCTTTTCGTTATAAGGAAAATCAGGAATACTACGATGTGAAGGATATTACGTTTCACGTGAAACGTGGAGAATGGCTTTCGATTGTAGGGCATAATGGTAGTGGTAAATCAACGACGGTTCGATTAATTGATGGTTTACTGGAAGCAGAATCTGGAGAGATTGTAATTGATGGCCAACGGTTGACTGAGGAAAATGTTTGGAATATACGTCGTCAAATCGGTATGGTTTTTCAAAATCCAGACAATCAATTTGTTGGAGCGACTGTTGAAGATGATGTTGCCTTTGGTTTGGAAAATCAGGGACTTTCTCGTCAAGAAATGAAAAAGAGAGTGGAAGAAGCTCTGGATTTGGTTGGCATGTTGGACTTTAAAAAGAGAGAGCCAGCGCGTCTATCAGGTGGCCAAAAGCAACGTGTGGCTATTGCAGGTGTTGTAGCCCTAAGACCAGCTATTTTAATCTTAGATGAAGCAACGAGTATGTTGGATCCTGAGGGGCGTAGAGAACTGATTGATACAGTAAAAGGAATTCGGAAAGACTATGATATGACGGTCATTTCCATTACACATGATTTGGAAGAAGTTGCCATGAGTGATCGTGTGTTGGTCATGAAAAAAGGGGAAATTGAATCAACCAGCAGTCCAAGAGAACTTTTCTCTCGTAATGATTTAGATCAAATTGGATTAGACGATCCTTTTTCCAATCAATTAAAACATTCTTTGAGCCAGAATGGCTATGATTTGCCTGAAAATTATTTGACAGAAAGTGAGCTAGAGGATAAACTATGGGAATTGCTCTAGAAAATGTGAGTTTTACGTATCAAGAAGGAACTCCCTTAGCTTCAACAGCTTTGTCGGATGTTTCCTTGACGATTGAAGATGGTTCTTATACGGCTTTAATTGGGCACACAGGTAGCGGCAAATCAACTATTTTACAACTATTAGATGGTTTATTGGTGCCAAGCCAAGGAAGTGTACGAGTTTTTGATACCTTAATCACCTCGACTTCTAAAAACAAAGATATTCGTCAAATTAGAAAACAGGTTGGCTTGGTATTTCAGTTTGCTGAAAATCAGATCTTTGAAGAAACGGTTTTGAAAGATGTTGCTTTTGGACCGCAAAATTTTGGAGTTTCTGAAGAAGATGCGGAGCAGATTGCGCGTGAGAAACTGGCTCTGGTTGGAATTGATGAATCACTTTTTGATCGTAGTCCGTTTGAGCTATCAGGTGGACAAATGAGACGTGTCGCCATTGCAGGCATACTTGCCATGGAACCAGCTATATTAGTCTTAGATGAACCCACAGCAGGCCTAGATCCCCTGGGAAGAAAAGAGCTGATGAATTTGTTCAAAAAACTCCACCAGTCAGGGATGACCATTGTCTTGGTAACGCATTTGATGGATGATGTTGCTGAATATGCGAACCAGGTATATGTGATGGAAAAGGGACGTTTAGTTAAGTTTGGTAAACCTAGTGATGTCTTTCAAGATGTTGTTTTTATGGAAGAAGTTCAGTTGGGAGTACCTAAAATTACAGCTTTTTGTAAACGATTGGCTGATAGAGGCGTGTCATTTAAACGATTACCGATTAAGATAGAGGAGTTCAAGGAGTCGCTAAATGGATAGTATGATTTTGGGGCGTTATATCCCAGGGG
The DNA here is from genome assembly GCF_046352925.1 of Streptococcus sp. KHUD_011. Lineage (GTDB taxonomy): Bacteria > Bacillota > Bacilli > Lactobacillales > Streptococcaceae > Streptococcus. Next base: position 26,075 of record NZ_CP157578.1, read on the forward strand.
ATTCGATAGTTCACCGATTGGATCCACGCAGCAAATTACTGGCTATGATGCTACTGATTTTGATCGTTTTTTGGGCTAATAATCCCTTGACGAATCTGATTCTTTTTATAGCGACAGGGATCTTTATTGCCTTGTCAGGAGTATCTCTTTCATTTTTTATTCAGGGCTTGAAGTCTATGTTTTTCTTGATTGCCTTCACAACTATTTTTCAACTGTTTTTCATTTCTAATGGGAATGTTTTATTTGAGTTTTCGTTTGTGAGAATCACGGATTATGCTTTGCAACAAGCTGGAATTATCTTTTGTCGCTTTGTATTGATTATTTTCTTTTCTACTTTGTTAACCTTAACGACCATGCCCTTAAGTTTGGCATCAGCTGTCGAAGCTCTATTAGCACCTTTAAAGAGTATGAAAGTTCCAGTTCATGAAATTGGATTGATGCTGTCTATGAGTTTGCGTTTTGTCCCAACCTTGATGGATGATACGACGCGGATTATGAATGCACAGAAAGCGCGTGGAGTGGATTTTGGAGAAGGAAGTATTGTTCAAAAGGTGAAGGCTATGATTCCCATTTTGATTCCTCTTTTTGCGACAAGTTTAAAACGTGCGGATTCCTTGGCTATCGCAATGGAAGCGCGTGGTTATCAGGGTGGAAAAGGCAGAAGTCAATATCGACAATTGAAATGGACTCGAAAGGATACGCTGACCATTCTTGTTATTATCATACTTGGTTGTTGCTTATTTTTCTTAAAATCTTAGTAGCTTTCAGGAATTGATAAAAAGTTACTGTAACAGTTTTTGATATAAAGGTAGGGATATGAACCGTTTTAAAAAATCAAAATATGTCATTATTGTTTTTGTCACTGTTCTGCTTGTGTCAGCTCTCTTAGCGACGACTTATTCAAGTACAATTGTGACAAGATTAGGAGATGGAATCTCAGTGGTTGATAGGGTTGTGCAAAAACCTTTTCAGTGGTTTGATTCTGTCAAATCAGATTTGGCTCATTTGACACGCACTTATAATGAAAATGAAAGTTTGAAGAAACAGATTTACCAATTAGAAGTTAAATCAAATGAGGCGGAAAGTTTAAAGATGGAAAATGAACAACTGCGCCAATTGCTTGATATGAAGTCCAAATTGCAAGCTACAAAGACTTTGGCAGCAGATGTTATTATGCGTTCTCCAGTATCTTGGAAGCAGGAGTTGACCTTAGATGCAGGCAAATCAAAAGGGGCTTCTGAGAATATGTTAGCAATTGCAAATGGTGGCTTGATTGGGAGTGTCTCAAAAGTAGAGGAGAACTCTACCATGGTCAACCTTCTGACAAATACGGAAAATGCTGATAAGATTTCTGTTAAAATTCAACATGGTTCTACTACAATTTATGGAATTATCGTTGGCTATGACAAGGAAAATGAAGTTCTAAAAATTAGTCAATTAAATAGTAGTAGCGATATTAGTGCGGGAGATAAGGTGATCACTGGTGGATTAGGAAACTTTAACGTTGCTGATATTCCTGTTGGTGAAGTGGTTGCCACAACGCATAGTACGGACTATTTGACACGAGAAGTAACTGTTAAATTGAGTGCAGATACTCATAATGTGAGTGTGATAGAATTAGTGGGGAATTCATAATGAGACAGTTGAAGCGAGTTGGAGTATTTTTATTGCTTCCTTTCTTTGTTCTAATTGATGCCCATATTAGTCAGCTTTTGGGCTCATTATTTCCCCATGTACAGTTGGCTAGTCATTTTCTATTTTTGTTTCTCTTATTTGAGACGATTGAAGTATCAGAGTACTTCTACTTAGCTTATTGTTTTGTAGTGGGTTTGGTCTATGACATCTACTTTTTCCACTTGATAGGGATTGCGACTTTGTTATTCGTCTTATTGGGGGCATTTCTCCATAAATTTAATAGCGTTATTTTATTGAATCGTTGGACGAGAATGTTGGCAATTATTGTCATGACTTTTCTATTTGAGATGGGAGCTTATATACTTGCAATAGTGGTAGGTTTAACTGTGGATAGTATGTCTTTATTTATAGTCTATAGTTTAGTACCATCAATGATTTTGAACCTTATGTGGATGATTATCTTTCAGTTTATTTTTGAAAAATTTTATCTATAAGAAAGAAATAAAAATGTAACAAAGGCGTAATATTCATTAGGCCTTTTTTTGGTATACTAGTAATGTCTTTAAAAGAAGGAGTATCTACGTAATATGAAGAAAAAAATCTTAGCGTCACTTTTATTAAGTACAGTAATGGTTTCTCAAGTAGCTGTTTTAACAACTGCGCATGCAGAAACTACTGATGACAAAATTGCTGCTCAAGATAATAAAATTAGTAACTTAACAGCACAACAACAAGAAGCACAAAAACAAGTTGATCAAGTTCAGGAGCAAGTATCTGCTATTCAAACAGAGCAATCAAACTTGCAATCTGAAAATGATAGACTACAAGCAGAATCTAAAAAGCTTGAGGGTGAAATTACAGAACTTTCTAAGAATATTGTATCTCGCAATGATTCATTACAAAAACAAGCTCGTAGTGCTCAAACAAATGGAGCTGCAACAAATTACATCAATACAATTGTAAACTCAAAATCAATTACAGAAGCTATTTCACGTGTTGCTGCAATGAGTGAAATCGTATCTGCAAACAACAAGATGTTGGAACAACAAAAAGCAGATAAAAAAGCTATTTCTGAAAAACAAGTAGCAAACAATGATGCAATTAATACAGTTATTGCAAATCAGCAAAAACTAGCTGATGATGCTCAATCATTAACTACAAAACAAGCTGAGTTGAAAGCTGCAGAATTGAATCTTGCTGCTGAAAAGGCTACTGCAGAGGATGAAAAAGCAAGTTTACTTGAGAAAAAAGCTGCAGCAGAAGCAGAAGCTAAAGCTGCAGCAGAAGCAGAAGCAGCTTATAAAGCTAAACAAGCAAGTCAACAACAAACAGTAGTTGCTTCTGGAAATACAACTTTTACAGCACAAGTTCAAGCACTATCTACTATTTCTTCATCAAGTTCATCTGAGTCAAGTTCGTCTGAATCATCTTCAAGCAGTGCTTCAACAGAATCAACAAGCTACACTCCTGCTCCAGTGACACATCGTCCAACATATAGTACAAATGCTTCAAGTTATCCAACTGGTGAGTGTACATGGGGAGCTAAAACATTGGCGCCTTGGGCTGGAGATTACTGGGGTAATGGAGCACAGTGGGCTACAAGTGCAGCTGCAGCAGGATTCCGTACAGGATCTACACCTCAAGTTGGTGCCATTGCATGTTGGAATGATGGTGGATATGGACACGTAGCCGTGGTTACAGCTGTTTCATCATCAACAAGTATCCAAGTATCTGAATCAAACTATGGTGGAAACCGTACAATCGGAAATAAACGTGGATGGTTCAATCCTACTACGACTTCAGAAGGTTTTGTAACATATATCTATCCAAACTAATGAATAAAACGAAGAGGCTCGATTTGAGTCTCTTTTATGATTCATATAGTTACCTTACTTTAAAAATCTGCTAAAATCACTTGAAAATATTGAAAAAGTATGGTAAAATGAAACTTGTCGTGTGAACGATAATACTCATTCTTGATGAATTGTGAAACAGTTGCCTTTGGGTCGTTTTGCGAGTTGAAGTCAAGAAGAGGAAAAAAACAAAAAGGAGAAATACTCATGGCAGTAATTTCAATGAAACAACTTCTTGAGGCTGGTGTACACTTTGGTCACCAAACTCGTCGCTGGAACCCTAAGATGGCTAAGTACATCTTCACTGAGCGTAACGGAATCCACGTTATCGACTTGCAACAAACTGTAAAATACGCTGACCAAGCTTACGATTTCATGCGTGATGCAGCAGCTAACGATGCAGTTGTATTGTTTGTTGGTACTAAGAAACAAGCAGCTGATGCAGTTGCTGAAGAAGCAGTACGTTCAGGTCAATACTTCATCAACCACCGTTGGTTGGGTGGAACTCTTACAAACTGGGGAACAATCCAAAAACGTATCGCTCGTTTGAAAGAAATCAAACGTATGGAAGAAGATGGAACTTTCGAAGTTCTTCCTAAGAAAGAAGTTGCACTTCTTAACAAACAACGTGCACGTCTTGAAAAATTCTTGGGTGGTATCGAAGATATGCCTCGTATCCCAGATGTGATGTACGTAGTTGACCCACATAAAGAGCAAATCGCTGTTAAAGAAGCTAAAAAATTGGGAATCCCAGTTGTAGCGATGGTTGACACAAATACTGATCCAGATGATATCGATGTAATCATCCCAGCTAACGATGATGCTATCCGCGCTGTTAAATTGATCACAGCTAAATTGGCTGACGCTATCATCGAAGGACGTCAAGGTGAAGATGCAGCAGCAGTTGAAGCAGAATTTGCAGCTTCAGAAGCTCAAGCAGATTCAATCGAAGAAATCGTTGAAGTTGTAGAAGGCGACAACGCTTAATTCATATAAATAGTAATTACCTAGGAGGGCGGGGCTTAGCCCGGCTCTCCTATTTTTAAAAAATATAGGAGAATCAAAATGGCAGAAATTACAGCTAAACTTGTAAAAGAGTTGCGTGAAAAATCTGGTGCCGGAGTTATGGACGCTAAAAAAGCGCTTGTAGAAACAGACGGTGACATCGAAAAAGCGATTGAATTGCTTCGTGAAAAAGGTATGGCTAAGGCAGCTAAGAAGGCTGACCGTGTTGCTGCAGAAGGTTTGACTGGTGTTTATGTTAACGGTAATGTTGCAGCAGTTATTGAAGTAAACGCTGAAACTGACTTCGTTGCGAAAAACGCTCAATTCGTTGAATTGGTAAATACTACAGCTAAAGTTATTGCTGAAGGAAAACCTGTTAATAATGAAGAAGCACTTGCTTTGACAATGCCTTCAGGTGAAACTCTTGAAGCTGCATACGTATCTGCAACAGCAACTATCGGAGAAAAAATCTCATTCCGTCGCTTCGCATTGATTGAAAAAACAGACGCACAACACTTTGGAGCTTACCAACATAACGGTGGACGTATAGGTGTTATTTCAGTTGTTGAAGGTGGAGACGAAGCACTTGCTAAACAATTGTCAATGCACATCGCAGCGATGAAACCAACAGTTCTTTCTTACAAAGAATTGGATGAGCAATTCGTTAAAGATGAGTTGGCGCAATTGAACCACGTAATCGACCAAGACAATGAAAGCCGTGCAATGGTTAACAAACCAGCTCTTCCACACTTGAAGTATGGATCAAAATCTCAATTGACTGATGAAGTGATTGCTCAAGCTGAAGCTGACATCAAAGCTGAGTTGGCTGCAGAAGGTAAACCAGAAAAAATCTGGGACAAAATCATCCCAGGTAAAATGGATCGCTTCATGCTTGACAACACTAAAGTTGACCAAGCTTACACACTTCTTGCACAAGTATACATCATGGATGACAGCAAGACAGTTGAAGCATACCTTGAATCAGTTAACGCTTCAGTAGTTGAGTTCGCTCGCTTTGAAGTTGGTGAAGGTATCGAGAAAGCTGCAAACGACTTTGAAGCTGAAGTTGCAGCTACAATGGCAGCAGCCTTGAATAACTAATAATAAAAAGGAAGCTAAATTGCTTCCTTTTTTCTATTATGTGACTATTAGTCCGTCTCGCTCCGTTAGGTGCGAGACAAAACAACCACCCGCTATGCGGGTGCGCGTCGAAGGTTATACCAAAAAAACTCCGAACGCGATACAATAAAGGTGTTCAAGCCAATTGTAAAGCGAAAGGAGAAAAATATGGCACAAAAGGCTCATAGTTTATCGCACACAAAGTGGCACTGTAAGTATCACATTGTGTTCACCCCTAAGTATAGACGAAAAGTTATCTATAATCAATATCGAAGTAGTTTAGGCGAAATATTTCATCGCTTGTGTAGTTATAAAGGAGTTGAAATTATCGAGGGTCACTTAATGCCAGACCATGTACACATGTTAGTAAGTATTCCACCAAGGATAAGTGTTTCGAGTTTCATGGGTTATTTAAAAGGAAAAAGTGCACTCATGATGTTTGACAAACACGCCAATCTCAAGTACAAGTTTGGGAATCGGCATTTCTGGGCGGAAGGTTACTATGTGAGTACAGTAGGGCTTAATGAAGCCACAATTAAGAAATATATTCAAGAACAGGAAAAGCATGATATAGCACTAGATAAATTAAGTGTAAAAGAATATGAGGATCCCTTTAGGGATAGTGGTAAGTAATACTAAAGCCTCTTTGAGAGGCAAGTGACGAGTCAAGAGCAATAAGGCTTGAACAAAGTGAAAGACAGCGTCTTTAGGCGCTGGCTGGTAATTTGGGCTTATAGCCCTGGGACAAACCACCCGTTTGACGGGTGGTCATGATTCAGTAGATTCTTATAGGGAGAGTTTTCTATTTTAAGGTATAAATAAAAAGCCCTATTATAAGGGCTGAGTGTATTTAGGAGACTACACTTCAAATTCATAGAGTGCTGTAGACAAATAACGTTCGCCGTTATCTGGTGCTAGAGCAAGGACTTTCTTACCTGTACCTAATTTCTTAGCAACTTCAATTGCTCCATAGATAGCTGCAGCTGAAGAAATACCAACAAGGAATCCTTCTTTTCCACCAATCTCACGGCCAAGTGCGAGAGCATCGTCTGATGTTACACGAACGATACCATCATAGGCGTTTGTATCCAGTGTATCAGGAATAAATCCAGCTGAGATACCTTGAATTTTGTGAGGGCCAGGCTTTTCACCAGATAGAATAGCAGATTCATCTGCTTCTACTGCATAAACTTGAATACCTGAATTTGCTGTTTTGAGTGCATGAGAAACACCAGAAATTGTTCCACCGGTACCAACTCCAGCAACAAAGGCATCTAATCCATCTTTACCGAAAGCAGCTAGTATCTCAGCTCCTGTTGTTCTTTCGTGTACTTCTGGATTAGCTGGATTGTCAAATTGAAGTGGGAGGAAACCATCACGTTCAGCAGCGATTTCTTGGGCCTTAGCAATAGCACCTTTCATTCCTTCGCTACCAGGAGTTAGGACGAGTTCAGCACCATAAGCTTGGATAATTTTACGTCGTTCTACACTCATCGTTTCAGGCATAACGATGACAACTTTATACCCTTTAGCAGCACCTACCCATGAAAGTCCAATACCAGTATTTCCACTTGTTGCTTCGACAATAGTAGAACCTGGTTTTAGAATACCGTCTTGTTCAGCTTTTTCAATCATGCTAAGGGCAATACGATCTTTTACAGATGAACCAGGGTTAAATGCTTCAAGCTTTACATAAACGTCTGCAGCACCTTCTGGCACGATGTTATTGAGTTTAACAATCGGTGTTTGTCCGATTAGTTCAGTAATGTTGTTATAAATAGCCATAATACACCTCTTTGTATAAGATATTTCTAGTATAACTCTATCTATACCATTTGTAAAATATAGAAATCCTATCGGAGCGATAGGATTTTTTTATATCATAGGTCTAAGCCATTAATTTTCAAGCGATTGTGATAAGCTAATTCTAGTAAATAGGTGTAAAGTGGAACGATATCTGTTTTCTTTTTGAATTGCTTCATTTTCTAGTAGGTCTGGGCAAGTATCTTTTTATGTTGCTAATTAAAGTAGCGGTGAAAATATCAGTGAAACACTGTATTATCTATTATTTACACTAGGTTTACAGGAACTTCAACTTCACGTAAACCTTGATCAGTTAAAGTAACTTTTCCATTAAAAAACTCCACCAGTGCAGCTTTAATAGTTTCTTTTTCTTCTTTATCAACATAAATCATCGTATCGACTTGATCTGTAAAGTTTGTCTCAAGTTCCATAACATCATGTTCCTTAAGAAAGTTACTGTACTCTTGGTACTGAGCGTAAGACATTTGAATAGCAATGCCAGCCTGTTCTTTTATTTCAATGATGCCAATTTCCTTGACAGCTAGAGCAACACTGCCTGCGTAAGCACGAATCAATCCTCCAGCGCCTAGCTTAATGCCACCAAAGTAGCGTGTCACTACCACACAGATATTAGTAAGATTGTGATTTTCTAGCACCCCAAGCATGGGAACGCCAGCAGTACCACTAGGCTCACCATCATCACTTGTCCGTTTAATTTCACTACGTTCCCCAATAATGAAGGCCGAGCAGTTGTGCGTAGCTTTGTAGTGTTCTTTTTTGATGGCAGTAATAAAGTCTCGAGCCTCTTCTTCGCTATAAACACGCTTGGCATGACAGATAAAGCGTGATTTTTTGATTTCTTCTTGGACTTGACCGTCCTCTTTAATTGTTCTAAATTCCATGATTTAATTGTACTAAAAAATTATCTAAAGCGCTAGGTTTTTACGAATAAAGAAGTATGAAAGTAAATCCAAATTATCTCGGTCGTTTGTTTACTGAGAATGAATTAACAGAAGAAGAATGTCAGTTGGCGGAGAAACTTCCAGCAATGAGAAAGGAGAAGGGGAAATTGTTCTGCCAACGTTGTAATAGTACTATTCTAGAAGAATGGTATTTGCCCATCGGTGCTTACTATTGTCGGGAGTGCTTAATTATGAAGCGAGTTAGAAGTGATCAAGCTTTATACTATTTTCCGCAGGAGGATTTTCCGAAGCAAGATGTTCTTAAATGGAGTGGTCAATTAACTCCTTTTCAAGAGAAGGTGTCAGAGGGACTGATTCGAGCAGTAGATAAGCAGGAGCCAACCTTGGTACATGCGGTGACAGGGGCTGGAAAGACAGAAATGATTTATCAAGTTGTGGCTAAGGTGATTAATAGGGGTGGTGCAGTGTGTTTGGCCAGTCCTCGCATAGATGTTTGTTTGGAGCTGTATAAGCGCCTGCAAAAGGATTTTGTTTGTGAGATAGCCCTCCTACATGGAGAATCAGAACCTTATTTTAGAACACCGCTAGTTGTTGCGACAACCCATCAGTTATTAAAATTTTATCAAGCTTTTGATTTACTGATAGTGGATGAAGTAGATGCCTTTCCTTATGTTGACAACCCCACGCTTTACCATGCTGTCAAGAATAGTGTAAAGAAGAATGGCTTGAGAATCTTTTTAACAGCAACTTCTACCGATGAGTTAGATAGGAAGGTTCGCATCGGAGAATTAAAACGATTGAGTTTGCCTAGACGGTTTCATGGAAATCCGTTGATTATTCCAAAGCCTGTCTGGTTATCGGATTTTAATCACTGTTTAGAGAAAAATCGGTTGTCACCAAAGTTAAAGTCTTATATTGAGAAGCAGAGACAGACAGGTTATCCGTTACTCATTTTTGCATCAGAAATTAAGAAAGGGGAACAGTTAAAAGAAATCTTACAAGAGCAATTTCCAAATGAGAAAATTGGCTTTGTATCTTCTGTAACAGAGGATCGATTAGAACAGGTACAAGGTTTTCGAGATGGAGAATTGACAATACTTATCAGTACGACGATATTGGAGCGTGGAGTCACCTTCCCTTGTGTTGACGTTTTCGTCGTAGAGGCCAATCATCGTCTGTTTACCAAGTCTAGCTTGATTCAGATTGGTGGACGAGTTGGTCGAAGCATGGATAGACCGACAGGAGATTTGCTTTTCTTCCATGACGGGCTAAATGCTTCAATCAAGAAGGCAATTAAGGAAATTCAGCAGATGAATAAGGAGGCGGGTCTATGAAGTGCTTGTTATGTGGGCAGACTATGAAGGCTGTTTTAACTTTTAGTAGCCTCTTGCTGTTGAGGAATGATGACTCCTATCTTTGTTCAGACTGTGATTCTACTTTTGAGAGGATTGGAGAAGAAAACTGCCCAAACTGTATGAAAACAGGTTTGTCAACAAAGTGTCAAGATTGTCAATTTTGGTGTAAAGAAGAAGTTGAAGTCAGTCATAGAGCGATTTTTACTTACAATCAAGCTATGAAGGATTTTTTCAGTCGGTATAAGTTTGATGGAGACTTCCTTTTAAGAAAAGTTTTTGCTTCAGTTTTAAGTGAGGAGTTAAAAAAGTACAAAGAGTATCAATTTGTTGTAATTCCCCTAAGTCCTGAAAGATTGCTCGAGAGGGGATTTAACCAGGTTGAAGGTTTAGTTGAAGCAGCAGAGTTCTCTTTGCAAGACTTACTAGAGAAGAGAGAAGAGCGGGCCAGTTCTTCCAAAAATCGTTCAGAACGCTTGGCAACAGAACTTCCTTTCTTTGTCAAAAGTGGAGTCACTATTCCTAAAAAAATCCTACTTATAGATGACATTTATACTACTGGAACAACTATAAATCGTGTGAAGAGATTGCTAGAAGAAGCTGGTGCTGAGGATGTAAAAACATTTTCCCTTGTAAGATGAGGAAAAAATTTGCAAAAATAAAATGAAAGCGTTATAATGAAATCAGAAAAACAAAAATGTTTAGAAAGAAGGTACTCATATGATTAAATATAGTATCCGTGGTGAAAACCTAGAAGTAACAGAAGCAATTCGTGATTATGTAGTTTCTAAACTCGAAAAGATCGAAAAGTATTTTCAAGCTGAACAAGAGTTGGATGCTCGAGTAAACTTGAAGGTGTATCGTGAAAAAACGGCTAAAGTGGAGGTGACGATTCCGCTTGGTTCAATTACTCTTCGTGCAGAAGATGTGTCTCAAGATATGTATGGTTCAATTGACCTTGTAACCGATAAAATTGAACGTCAGATTCGTAAAAATAAAACAAAAATCGAGCGTAAAAATAAAAACAAGGTAGCAACTAGTCAATTATTTACAGATGCTTTGGTGGAAGATACAAATGTTGTCCAATCTAGAGTTGTTCGTTCAAAACAAATTGATTTAAAACCAATGGATTTGGAAGAAGCTATTCTACAGATGGATTTGTTGGGACATGATTTCTTTATCTATGTGGATGTTGAAGATCAGACAACCAATGTGATTTATCGTCGTGAAGATGGCGAGATTGGCTTGTTAGAAGTTAAAGAATCTTAATTTCAATATGTGTAAAGGAAGGTTTACTAAATTGTAAACCTCCTTTTTCTTATAATTGATAGAATTACTGATTACACTTTTAAAAAGTCGCTTTTTGGTGGTTATTATGGTATAATGGGTGCCAAGAGGTTTGGAATGAAAAAATTTTATGTAAGTCCTATTTTCCCCTTAATATTAGGAATAGTGGCGTTCGGAGTGCTATCTGTGCAACTTGTTTTTGTAACGAATACACTGGTAACGCTATTTCTTTTGCTACTTATTTTGGGTTCATATATTTTACTATTCATCCATCAGAGAGACTACTACTCAAGGAGTGAAGTAGAACAAATCCAGTATGTAAACCACCAAGCTGAAGAAAGTTTGACAACCTTGTTAGAACAGATGCCTGTCGGAGTTATTAAATTAGACTTGTCGTCAGGTGAAGTTGAATGGTTTAATCCTTATGCTGAATTGATTTTGACTAATGAAGTGGGCGAAATTGATGTGGCATTAATTCAAACAATTATCAAGGCTTCTGTGGGGAATCCAGGTTCTTATGCCACCTTGGGTGAGACCCGCTATTCGGTTCATATGGACAAGGTGTCTGGAGTTCTTTACTTCTTTGATGTGTCTGGAGAATACGAAGCGACTGTTGAGTTAGTAACGAGTCGACCTGTGATTGGGATCGTTTCCGTTGACAACTATGATGATTTAGAAGATGAAACATCGGAGTCTGATATCAGTCATATCAATAGTTTTGTAGCCAATTTTGTTTCAGAATTTGCTGGGAAGCATGCCATGTTCTCCCGTCGAGTGAGTATGGACCGTTTCTATCTCTTTACGGACTACACGGTACTTGAGGGATTGATGAATGATAAATTTTCTGTTATCGATGCTTTCAGAGAAGAGTCAAAACAGAGACAGTTGCCTTTGACCTTAAGTATGGGCTTTTCTTATGGTGATGGAAATCATGATGAGATAGGTAAAGTTGCATTACTCAACTTGAACTTGGCTGAAGTGCGTGGTGGAGACCAGGTGGTTGTCAAGGAGAACGACGAAACGAAAAATCCAGTTTATTTTGGTGGTGGGTCTGCTGCGTCAATCAAGCGTACACGAACACGTACGCGCGCTATGATGACGGCTATTTCAGATAAAATTAGAAGTGTAGATCAGGTTTTTGTAGTTGGTCATAAAAACCTTGATATGGATGCTTTGGGTTCTGCTGTAGGTATGAAGTTATTTGCTAGTAATGTAACAGAAAATAGTTATGCTCTTTATGATGAAAATCAAATGTCACCAGATATTGAACGAGCTGTTGCATTCTTAGAAAAAGAAGGAGTTACGAAGTTGTTGTCTGTTAAGGATGCAATGGGGATGGTGACCAATCGTTCTTTGTTGATTCTTGTAGACCATTCAAAGACAGCTTTAACTTTATCAAAAGATTTTTATGATTTGTTTACCCAAACTATTGTTATTGACCACCATCGAAGGGATCAGGATTTCCCAGACAATGCAGTTATCACTTATATCGAAAGTGGTGCAAGCAGTGCCAGTGAGTTGGTAACGGAATTGATTCAGTTCCAGAATTCTAAGAAAAATCGTTTGAGTCGTATGCAAGCAAGTGTTTTAATGGCTGGTATGATGTTGGATACTAAAAATTTCACCTCACGAGTGACTAGTCGGACATTTGATGTTGCTAGCTATCTCAGAACGCGCGGAAGCGATAGTATTGCTATCCAGGAAATCGCTGCGACGGATTTTGAAGAATATCGTGAGGTCAATGAACTGATTTTACAGGGACGTAAATTAGGTTCAGATGTACTGATAGCAGAGGCTAAGGACTCGAAATGCTATGATACAGTTGTTATTAGTAAGGCAGCAGATGCCATGTTAGCTATGTCGGGCATTGAAGCGAGTTTTGTTCTTGCGAAGAATACACAAGGATTTATCTCTATCTCAGCTCGCAGTCGTAGTAAACTGAATGTACAACGGATCATGGAAGAGCTGGGAGGTGGAGGCCACTTTAATTTGGCAGCAGCTCAAATTAAGGATTTAACCTTGTCAGAAGCAGGTGAAAAACTGACAGAAATTGTATTAAATGAAATAAAGGAAAAGGAGAAAGAAGAATGAAAGTAATCTTTTTAGCAGATGTTAAAGGAAAAGGTAAAAAAGGTGAAATTAAGGAAGTACCAACAGGGTATGCACAAAACTTTCTTATCAAAAAGAATTTAGCAAAAGAAGCAACTGCTCAAGCTGTAGGTGAACTTCGTGGTAAACAAAAATCAGAAGAGAAAGCTCACGCTGAGATGATTGCAGAAGCAAAAGCAATTAAAGACCAACTAGAAGCAGAAGAAACGGTTGTAGAATTTGTTGAAAAAGTTGGTCCAGATGGTCGTACCTTTGGTTCCATTACCAATAAGAAAATTGCAGAAGAATTGCAAAAGCAATTTGGAATTAAGATTGATAAGCGTCATATTCAAGTACAAGCTCCGATTCGAGCAGTTGGTTTGATCGATGTACCAGTGAAAATCTATCAAGATATCACAGGTGTGATCAATCTTCGTGTGAAAGAAGGGTAAATTTACACTTTCTTGACAAGATTGTAAAAGGAAGGGAAGTCTGATGGCAGAAGTAGAAGAGTTACGAGTACAACCTCAAGATATCTTAGCTGAGCAATCCGTTTTAGGGGCTATCTTTATTGACGAGAGTAAGCTTGTTTTTGTGCGAGAATATATTGAGTCTCGGGACTTTTTTAAGTATGCCCATCGTTTGATTTTCCAAGCTATGGTCGATTTATCCGATCGTGGCGATGCTATAGATGCAACAACGGTTCGTACCATTCTTGATAATCAAGGTGATTTACAGAATATTGGTGGCTTGTCTTACCTGGTTGAGATTGTCAATTCTGTGCCAACTTCTGCTAATGCGGAGTATTATGCTAAGATTGTTGCAGAGAAGGCCATGCTACGTCGATTAATCTCCAAGTTGACAGAGTCTGTCAATCAAGCTTACGAGGCTTCGCAACCAGCTGATGAAATCATTGCTCAGGCAGAAAAAGGCCTGATTGATGTCAGCGAAAATGCTAATCGAAGTGGATTTAAGAACATTCGAGATGTGTTGAATATCAACTTTGGAAATCTGGAAACTCGCTCGCAACAAACGACCGATATTACAGGTATTGCGACAGGCTATCGTGACTTGGATCATATGACGACTGGACTTCATGAGGAGGAGTTGATTATCCTAGCAGCCCGTCCAGCGGTTGGTAAGACAGCCTTTGCATTGAATATTGCTCAGAATATTGGGACTAAGTTGGACAAAACGGTTGCTATTTTTTCACTCGAAATGGGTGCGGAAAGTCTAGTGGACCGTATGTTGGCGGCAGAAGGCTTGGTGGAATCGCATTCTATCCGTACGGGTCAATTGACTGATGAGGAGTGGCAAAAATATACCATTGCTCAAGGGAACCTAGCTAATGCAAGTATCTATATCGATGATACGCCAGGGATTCGGATTACAGAGATTCGTTCTCGTTCTCGTAAACTGGCTCAAGAAACTGGAAATCTTGGTTTGATTTTAATAGACTATTTGCAGCTTATCACGGGAACTGGTCGGGAAAATCGTCAACAAGAGGTTTCAGAAATTTCACGTCAGTTGAAAATTTTAGCTAAGGAACTGAAGGTTCCAGTAATCGCTCTAAGTCAGCTTTCTCGTGGTGTAGAACAACGCCAGGATAAGAGACCGGTCTTGTCTGATATTCGTGAATCTGGTTCTATTGAGCAGGACGCTGATATCGTAGCCTTTCTTTATCGCGACGACTACTATGAGCGTGGTGGTGAAGAAGAGGAAGGCATACCAAACAATAAGGTAGAAGTTATTATAGAGAAAAACCGTAGTGGAGCTCGTGGAACGGTGGAATTAATTTTCCAAAAAGAATACAATAAATTTTCAAGTATCTCAAAGAGGGAGGCATAAGATGTCAGATGCATTTACAGATGTAGCCAAGATGAAAAAAATAAAAGAAGAAATCAAGGCACATGAGGGACAAGTCGTAGAAATGACTTTGGAGAATGGTCGTAAGCGCCAAAAAAATAGATTGGGTAAGCTAATTGAGGTTTATCCATCCCTATTTATCGTTGAATTTGGGAACGTTGAAGGAGATAAACAAGCTAATGTTTACGTTGAATCCTTTACTTACTCAGATATCCTTACAGAAAAGAATTTGATTCATTATCTTGACTAAAGTGAGAAATTTTCTCACTTTTTCTTTTTTTCTCCGAATAGTTTAAGTGAAGGTAATCTTCGATTTATACTCTTCGAAAATCAAATTCAAACCACGTCAGCTTCGCCTTGCCATACTCAAGTATAGCCTGCGCCTAGCTTCCTAGTTTGATCTTTAATTTTCATTGAGTACTATATTATTTTCAAGGAGGAAGAATGAAAATTTCACCATTTACAGTAACAGAGACAGGGTTTTCTTTTAGAAAATCAGTTAAAAAGGTTGTTCCTTTTTTAGTAGTAGGATTGATGCTAGCAGCGGGTGATAGTGTCTATGCCTATTCTGGAGGGAATGGATCGATTGCGCGTGGGGATGATTATCCTGCTCATTATAAAAATGGGAGCCAGGAGATTGATAAGTGGCGCATGTATTCTCGTCAATGTACTTCTTTTGCAGCCTTTCGTTTGAGTAATGTGAATGGTTTTGAGATTCCGGCTGCTTATGGGAATGCGAATGAATGGGGCTATCGGGCTCGTCGTGAAGGCTATCGTGTCGATAATAGACCAGCGATTGGCTCCATTGCTTGGTCGACTGCAGGAACTTATGGTCATGTTGCCTGGGTGTCAAATGTAATAGGAGATGAGATTGAGATTGAAGAATACAACTATGGAATAAGAGAATCATACAACAAGCGTGTCGTGAAGGCGAATACTATGACTGGTTTTATTCATTTTAAAGATTTAGCTGGTGGCAGTGTTGGGAATAGTCAATCCTCAGTTTCAACAGGAGGAACACATTATTTTAAGACTAAGGCTGCTATCAAAAATCAGCCTCTAGCTAGCGCAACTACGATTGATTACTATTATCCTGGGGAAAATGTTCATTATGATCAAATTCTCGAAAAAGATGGGTACAAGTGGTTGAGTTATACGGCTTATAACGGAAGTCGTCGCTATATCCAGCTAGAGGGAGTAACCTCTTCACAAAATTATCAGAATCAATCAGGAAATAGCTCTAACTATGGATTAAATAACAGTTCAACTGTCGGTTGGAAGAAAATAAATGGTAGTTGGTATCATTTTAAATCAAATGGTTCTAAATCAACGGGATGGCTGAAAGATGGTTCTAGCTGGTATTATTTGAAATCATCTGGTGAAATGCAGACAGGATGGTTAAAGGAGAATGGCTCGTGGTATTATCTAGATAGTTCAGGAGCAATGAAAACAGGTTGGTATCAAGTCTCAGGTAAGTGGTATTATTCTTACTCTTCAGGCGCCTTAGCTGTGAATACGACGGTGGATGGATACAGAGTAAACAGTGATGGAGAACGAGTATAGAAAATGGGAGTAGGAAATTTTTCCTACTCTTTTCTGTAAGCAGTTTCCTTGACATTTTTTTTGTTTTGCGCTATCATATGTCCATATAATATATGGGAGTCTGTGTACAGTCTGAGAGGAAGTGTTAAACTTCGACCGCACCTGATCTGGGTAATGCCAGCGTAGGGAACGATACTTAGTCTATTCTTGACCTTTTCCATATATGGTAAAGGTTTTTCTTTTTGTAAAAAGGAAAACGAGAAGAGGAGGTTGTTATGAAAGCAAGCATTGCCTTGCAAGTTTTACCCTTATCACAGGGGATTGATCGGATTGCTGTTATCGATCAGGTCATTGCTTATCTGCAAACTCAAGAAGTGACCATGGTAGTGACACCATTTGAAACAGTCTTGGAAGGGGAGTTTGATGAGCTCATGCGCATTCTAAAAGAAGCGCTGAAAGTGGCAGGTCAGGAGGCAGATAATGTTTTTGCCAATGTCAAAATAAATGTAGGAGAGATTTTAAGTATTGATGAGAAACTTGAAAAGTATACTGAGACGACATATTAGTCTAATGGGCTTTCTCGGAGTCTTGTCAATCTGGCAGTTAGCAGGTTTTCTTAAACTTCTCCCCAAGTTTATCCTGCCGACCCCTCTTGAAATTCTCCAGGCCTTTGTTCGGGATAGAGAATTTCTCTGGCACCATAGCTGGGCCACCTTGAGAGTGGCTTTACTGGGGCTGGTTCTGGGAGTATTGATTGCCTGTCTCATGGCTGTGCTTATGGACAGTTTGACTTGGCTTAATGACCTGATTTACCCTATGATGGTGGTTGTTCAGACCATTCCGACTATTGCCATAGCCCCTATTCTGGTCTTGTGGCTAGGTTATGGGATTTTGCCCAAGATTGTCTTAATTATCCTGACGACAACCTTTCCTATCATCGTCAGCATTTTGGACGGTTTTAGGCATTGTGACAAGGATATGTTGACCTTGTTTAGTCTGATGCGGGCCAAACCTTGGCAAATTCTTTGGCATTTTAAAATTCCAGTCAGTCTGCCTTATTTTTATGCAGGTCTGAGGGTCAGTGTCTCCTACGCATTTATCACAACAGTGGTATCTGAGTGGTTGGGAGGCTTTGAGGGTCTTGGTGTTTATATGATTCAGTCCAAGAAACTGTTTCAGTATGATACCATGTTTGCTATTATTATTCTGGTATCGATTATCAGTCTTCTCGGTATGAAATTAGTCGATATTAGTGAAAAATATGTTATTAAATGGAAACGTTCATAAGAAAAAGGATGTTTCTGGAAAAGAAAAGAGGAAATTGAAATGAAGAAAACATGGAAAGTGTTTTTAACGCTTGTGACAGCTCTTGTAGCTGTTGTGCTTGTGGCCTGTGGTCAAGGAACTGCTTCTAAGGACAACAAAGAGGCAGAACTCAAGAAAATCGACTTTATCCTAGACTGGACACCAAATACCAACCACACAGGGCTTTATGTGGCTAAGGAAAAAGGCTACTTCAAGGAAGCTGGAGTGGATGTTGATTTGAAATTGCCACCAGAAGAAAGTTCTTCTGACTTGGTTATCAACGGAAAGGCACCATTTGCAGTGTATTTCCAAGACTACATGGCTAAAAAATTGGAAAAAGGAGCAGGAATTACTGCCGTCGCAGCTATCGTAGAGCACAATACATCAGGAATCATCTCTCGTAAATCTGACAATGTAGCTAGTCCAAAAGACTTGGTTGGTAAGAAATACGGGACATGGAATGACCCAACGGAACTTGCTATGTTGAAAACCTTGGTAGAATCACAAGGTGGAGACTTTGAGAAGGTAGAAAAAGTACCAAATAATGACTCAAACTCTATCACACCAATCGCTAATGGTGTCTTTGACACTGCTTGGATCTACTATGGATGGGATGGAATTCTTGCAAAATCTCAAGGTGTAGATGCTAACTTTATGTACTTGAAAGACTACGTTAAAGAATTTGACTACTACTCACCAGTTATCATCGCCAACAACGACTACCTCAAAGACAACAAAGAAGAAGCTCGCAAAGTTATCCAAGCCATCAAAAAAGGCTACCAATATGCTATGGAGCATCCAGAGGAAGCAGCTGATATCCTCATCAAAAATGCACCTGAACTAAAGGAAAAACGTGACTTTGTCATCGAATCTCAAAAATACTTGTCAAAAGAATACGCAAGCGACAAGGAAAAATGGGGGCAATTTGATGCAGCTCGTTGGAATGCCTTCTACAAATGGGATAAAGAAAATGGTATCCTTAAAGAAGACTTGACAGACAAAGGCTTTACCAACGAATTTGTGAAATAATGACAGAAATTAGACTAGAACACGTCAGTTATGCTTATGGTCAGGAGAAAATTTTAGAGGATATCAACCTGCAGGTAACTTCAGGTGAAGTGGTTTCCATCCTAGGCCCAAGTGGTGTTGGCAAGACTACGCTTTTCAACTTAATTGCGGGGATTTTAGAAGTTCAGTCAGGGAGAATTGTCCTTGATGGTGAAGAAAATCCCAAGGGACGCGTGAGTTATATGTTGCAAAAGGATCTGCTCTTGGAGCACAAGACGGTGCTTGGTAATATCATTCTGCCCCTCTTGATTCAAAAGGTGGATAAGGCAGAAGCTATTGCTCGCGCGGATGAAATTCTTGCGACCTTCCAGTTGACAGCTGTAAGAGATAAATACCCTCATGAACTCAGTGGTGGGATGCGCCAGCGTGTAGCCTTACTCCGGACCTACCTTTTCGGGCACAAGCTCTTTCTCTTGGACGAGGCCTTTAGCGCCTTGGATGAGATGACCAAGATGGAGCTCCACGCTTGGTACCTTGAGATTCACAAGCAGTTGCAGCTAACGACCCTGATCATCACGCATAGTATCGAGGAGGCTCTCAGTCTCAGCGATCGCATCTATATCTTGAAAAATCGCCCTGGGCAGATTGTTTCAGAAATTAAACTAGATTGGTCTGAAGATGAGGACAAGGAAGTCCAAAAGATTGCCTACAAACGTCAAATCTTGGCAGAATTAGGCTTAGATAAGTAGAAAAATAGGGAGTTGGTGAAGATTATCCTTTACCAGCGCCCTTTTTCTTTTAAAAATGAGAAAATTTCGGTATAATAGTCAAAGATAGTCAAGGTTTAAAGAGAGAGGTGGGTTTGTAATGAGATTTAAAAATACATCGGATCATATTGAGGCCTACATCAAGGCGATTTTAGATCAATCTGGAATTGTGGAGTTGCAACGGAGTCAGTTGGCAGATACTTTTCAGGTTGTTCCCAGTCAGATTAACTATGTGATCAAGACACGCTTTACGGAAAGTAGAGGCTACTTGGTTGAAAGTAAGCGTGGTGGCGGAGGCTACATTCGTATAGGACGGATTGAGTTTTCTAGTCATCATGAAATGCTCAAGGAGCTGCTTTACTCAATTGGTGAGCGGGTCAGTCAAGAAATTTATGAGGATATTCTACAGCTTTTGGTTGAGCAGGAATTGATGACCAAGCAAGAGATGAATTTGCTGGTAGCAGTAGCTTTGGATCGCGTTCTAGGAGAAGAAGCTCCAGTTGTTCGAGCAAACATGCTAAGACAGGTCATACAAGAGGTAGATAGAAAAGGGAAGTAAGATGAACTATTCAAAAGCATTGAATGAATGTATCGAAAGTGCCTACATGGTGGCTGGCCATTTTGGAGCTCGTTACCTAGAGTCTTGGCACTTGTTGATTGCCATGTCCAATCATAGTTATAGTGTGGCAGGGGCAACTTTAAATGATTATCCATATGAGATGGACCGTTTAGAAGAGGTGGCTTTGGAACTGACTGAAATGGACTATAGCCAGGATGAAACCTTTACGGAATTGCCGTTTTCTCATCGTTTGCAGGTTCTCTTTGATGAAGCAGAATATGTAGCGTCAGTGGTCCATGCTAAGGTGCTAGGGACAGAGCACCTCCTTTATGCGATTTTGCATGATGGCAATGCCTTGGCGACTCGTATCTTGGAAAGGGCTGGTTTTTCTTATGAAGACAAGAAAGATCAGGTCAAGATTGCTGCCCTACGTCGAAATCTAGAAGAACGTGCAGGCTGGACTCGTGAAGACCTCAAGGCTCTACGCCAACGCCATCGTACAGTAGCTGACAAGCAAAATTCTATGGCCAATATGATGGGCATGCCCCAGACTCCGAGCGGAGGTCTCGAGGACTATACGCATGATTTGACAGAGCAAGCGCGTTCTGGCAAGTTAGAACCAGTCATCGGTCGGGACAAGGAAATCTCGCGTATGATTCAAATATTGAGCCGGAAGACTAAGAACAATCCTGTCTTGGTTGGAGATGCGGGTGTCGGGAAAACAGCTCTGGCGCTTGGTCTTGCCCAGCGTATTGCTAGTGGGGATGTACCTGCGGAAATGGCTAAGATGCGCGTGTTAGAGCTTGATTTGATGAATGTCGTTGCAGGGACACGCTTCCGTGGTGACTTTGAAGAACGCATGAACAATATCATCAAGGATATTGAAGAAGATGGCCAAGTCATCCTCTTTATCGATGAACTTCACACTATCATGGGTTCTGGGAGTGGGATTGACTCAACTCTAGATGCGGCCAATATCTTGAAGCCAGCCTTGGCGCGTGGAACTTTGAGAACGGTTGGTGCGACTACTCAGGAAGAATACCAAAAACATATCGAAAAAGATGCAGCCCTTTCTCGTCGTTTCGCCAAAGTGACGATTGAAGAGCCAAGTGTGGCAGACAGCATGACCATTTTGCAAGGCTTGAAAGCGACCTATGAGAAGCATCACCGTGTGCAAATCACAGATGAAGCGGTTGAAACAGCCGTCAAGATGGCTCATCGTTACCTGACCAGTCGCCATTTGCCAGACTCTGCTATTGATCTCTTGGATGAAGCAGCAGCAACAGTGCAAAATAAGGCTAAGCATGTAAAAGCAGACGATTCTGGTTTGAGTCCAGCTGACAAGGCCTTGATGGATGGTAAGTGGAAACAGGCAGCTCAGCTAATCGAAAAAGAAGAGGAAGTGCCTGTTTATAAAGACTTGGTGATAGAGTCTGATATTTTGACCACCTTGAGTCGCTTGTCAGGTATCCCCGTTCAAAAACTGACTCAGACTGATGCTAAGAAATACCTGAATCTGGAAGCTGAATTGCATAAACGTGTCATAGGGCAAGATCAGGCTGTCTCTAGTATTAGCCGTGCGATTCGCCGCAATCAGTCAGGGATTCGCAGTCACAAGCGTCCGATTGGCTCCTTTATGTTCTTAGGGCCTACAGGCGTCGGAAAAACTGAATTAGCCAAGGCTCTGGCAGAAGTTCTTTTTGACGACGAATCAGCTCTTATCCGCTTTGATATGAGTGAGTATATGGAGAAATTTGCAGCCAGTCGTCTCAACGGAGCTCCTCCAGGCTATGTGGGGTATGAAGAAGGTGGGGAGTTAACTGAGAAGGTTCGCAACAAACCATACTCCGTTCTCCTCTTTGACGAGGTAGAGAAGGCCCACCCAGATATCTTTAATGTTCTCTTGCAGGTTCTGGATGACGGTGTCTTGACCGATAGCAAGGGCCGCAAGGTCGACTTTTCAAATACCATTATCATCATGACGTCAAACCTTGGTGCGACAGCCCTTCGGGATGACAAGACAGTCGGCTTTGGAGCTAAGGATATCCGTTTTGACCAGGAAAATATGGAAAAACGTATGTTTGAAGAGCTGAAAAAGGCTTACAGACCGGAGTTTATTAACCGTATTGATGAAAAGGTGGTCTTCCATAGTCTATCTAGCGACCATATGCAGGAAGTGGTGAAGATTATGGTCAAACCTTTAGTGGCAAGTTTGGCTGAAAAAGGCATTGACTTGAAATTACAAGCTTCCGCACTGAAATTGTTGGCAAATCAAGGATATGACCCAGAGATGGGAGCTCGTCCACTTCGCAGAACCCTGCAAACAGAAGTGGAAGACAAGTTGGCAGAACTTCTTCTCAAGGGAGAATTAGAGGCAGGCAGCACACTTAAAATTGGTGTTAAAGCAGGCCAGTTAAAATTTGATATTGCATAAAAATGGAGAATCAGGAGTAATCTTGATTCTTTTTTCGCAATGTTTTTATAAAAAATGATAAAAAACTATTGACAAAACAAAAATATAGTTTATAATAAAAACATAGATAATGAAAATATCAAAAAATATAAAAAGGCAATAGGTTTATGAAAAAGAAAACAGCAGTGGTATTTGGAACCTTTGCTCCGCTTCATCAAGGTCATATCGATCTGATCCAGCGAGCGAAGCGACAGTGTGACCGGGTCTGGGTTGTCGTTTCAGGCTATGAGGGAGATAGAGGGGAGCAGGTAGGCTTAACGCTTCAAAAAAGATTTCGCTATATCCGAGAGGCCTTTGGTGATGACGAGTTGACCTTGGTTTGTTAGATGAAACCAATCTTCCTCGTTACCCTATGGGCTGGCAGGAGTGGTTGGAGCAAATGTTAGAGGATATTTTCTATGATGAAACCCAGCAAGAACTAATCTTCTTTGTGGGAGAGGCAGACTACCAGCAAGAATTATCAAATCGTGGCTTTGAGACTGTCTTGCAAGAAAGAAAGTTTGGTATCTCAGCTACTATGATTCGAGAAAATCCAAGCAAGTATTGGAAATATATCGCTCAACCTTTCCGTCGTCAGTTTACAAAGAAAGTGTTGATTATGGGAAGTGCTAGCAATGGGAAGACCACTCTGGCCAAGGATTTGGCTAGGTATTACGATGCACCAGTTAGTTTGGAATACGCACGTGAGTACCAGATCAAAAACAATGTCCGCGACGATGAATTGACTCCAAAGGATTACTACTATCTCCTTTTAGGGCAGTATGACCAGACCTCTAAGTTAATCGATAGCAATGCCAATCGAGGTCTAGTGATAGCCGATACCAACTCCTTAGTAACCAAGGGCTACTATGATTATTACATGGAGACTGAGGACCAAGGGGATTTATCAGGAGAGACTTTTGATAATCTCTTTGCCTCAATCTTAGCTAAGGAAAAATGGGACTTGATTCTCTTTGTGCAGCCTGTCGGCTCCTATGTCAATGACGGATTTAGAGATATGACTATGGCAGAAGACCATATTCGCCATAGTTTTTCCCAGCATTTGGACCAGATGAGGGAGCGCTACTTAGCAAACATTCCACTAGTTTATCTAGCTGAGGATTATCTAGGAAATTATGAAGCAGCAAAAGTGGCTATTGATGCCATTTACCAAACAGATTAGGAGACAATTATGAAAAAACTAACTGAAAAAATCACACAATTTATCGAAAACTTTAAAAATGTCCATGCAGAAGCCCGCAAGATCGGTTTTGCAGGAATCATGAACCTGCTCTGGAAAGATCTCTTTGTCGGCCGTAGCCTCTTCCAGTGGTTGTATCTCATCGTCCTGTCAAGTGTTCCCTTGATCTTGGAATTCACGCAAAATACAGAAAGTCATGACTGGATGAGCTTGTTTGCATCTTGGACTGGGATTGTCTGTGTTATCTTGGTAGCAGAAGGGCGTGCAAGCAATTATCTCTTTGGGGCCATTAACTCTGCTATCTATTTGATTTTGGCCATGAATGCGACTTTTTATGGCGAAGTCTTGACGACCGTTTACTTCTTTGTCATGCAGCCGATTGGCCTCTATGCTTGGCTGTCCAACCGTATTAATGACCAAGGAAAAGCAGAAGAATCTCATTTTGAAGCTAAGAAATTATCTATTTTTGACTGGCTCAAGTACTTGGTCTTGACTGCTATCATCTGGATTGGTATGGGCTTAGCTTACCAAAGTATCCATAGTGCTCGCCCTTTCCGTGATAGTGTTACCGATGCGACTAATGGTGTAGGTCAGCTCTTGATGACACGTCTCTACCGTGAGCAATGGATTTTCTGGATTGCAACCAATCTTTTTAGTATCTACCTCTGGTGGGGTGAAAATATCCATATCCAAGGGATGTACTGGGTTTACACACTCAATAGTCTAGTAGGTTGGTACCAATGGACCAAGGCAGTTCGTAAGGAGGCATAAAATGGCGGACACGATGATTCCAGCAGGGATGACGGAAAAAGAATTTTTTGAAGTTCATGCAAGTCAGGAAGAGTTTTTAGACTGGTACTACAAGCAGGAACTCCCTCAATACGAAAAACCAAGTGTGACGGTGGATATGGTAGCCTACTGCTTTGTCGAAGGAAAGATCAAGCTCTTATTAATTCGTCGCAAGGCTCACCCTTATCAAAATTGTTTGGCTCTGGTTGGAGGATTTATGGACAAGGGCGAAGATGCTGCGCATGCCTGTCAGCGTGAGGTGAGAGAAGAAGTCAATCTCGATCTTCCTTTGGAAAAAATCGAGCAATTGATGACCGTATCGACTCCCGGCCGTGACCCACGGGGCTGGACAGTGACCATTGCCCACTTGGTTTATTTGCCTAGTCGTGCATTAGAACTTGTTCAAGCAGGAGACGATGCCAAGGATGTGGTTTTTGTAGATGTCGATTTTCAGACAGGCAAGTGCTTCTCAAAGGGAGTAGAGTTGGAGGATCAAGCCTTCGCTTTTGACCATTATGCCATTATCCAAGAATCCATCAAACGAATCCAAGGCCGTCTAGACTGGAACCCAACCTTCCTCTATCTGCTAGAGGAGGAGTTCACTGTCTACGAAGGGACTGAACTGGTCAATCTCATCAACCCCGGTCGTCCAATCGTCAGCAATAACTTTCTCGTAAAATATGGCGAGTACGTAGAAGAGGTCGGGCTCAAACGAGTACCTAAAAAGAAACCAAGAAAAACCTATCGACTGAAATAAAAAACGAGGTCGGGACAAAGTTCCCGACCTCTTTATGTACCATCATGAAATGGTTTTGCTGTTGCGACTGTTTTTAGGGATGGCTATCTTTCTTAGAATTACTCAACAGGTGAGTAAAGAAGTCCTTGTATCGATACTTGAGATAGTTCTCATGTAAAAATAACAAAGCGATATAAACAATCAAAAAGATTGTAGTCAGATAAAACACATCAAATGCAGTTCGCGCATAGTAAGCGGCTGATTGATAAGAGCCAATTGCTCCCAAAATCAACCAAGGAAGATACTTATAATGCTTATTTAGCATAAGAGTGCACCTCCTATATTCTATTTCAATGTTATTATATTTCTTCGTTTAACGTAATGCAAGCGATTACACAAAAACAAATTTAAATTTTTAACAGGAAAATCTCCTGTTTTTCTGTTTTATTACGAATAGAAGAGTAGGAGGAGTAAATGTATCTAAAGTATTTAAGATTTTTAAAATAGTTTAGATAAATTGTTGACATATTTAAATCACAATGTTACAATTATATTACAAAAATATTTCTTTATATTTCTAAAATATTACAAAGGAGTAGAAAAATGAAAAAGAAAACCTATATCAAATTGATGGCAGCGACTGTATTAGCTTCTACCTTGCTACTGGGAGCTTGTGGAAATAAAAAGGAAACAACTCAAGCAAGCAGTTCTGCTAAGACAAGCCAATCATCAAGCTCTAAAGCAGCTTCTGCTAGCAAAGAAAGCAAGACTCAGAAGTCCTCAAGTTCAGCTTCATCTGAAAAGGCTAAGGCATCTACTGATCAATCTTCAGCAACTGCAACGCCATCACAAGCGGCACCTGCACCAGAGCAAAGACAGGGTCAAGAAGTGTCTAATCAACAGGCGGCTAGTCAACAAACTTCTGCTCAGACTCCTTCAACTCAACAAGCTCCTCAAGCCCAGTCTAACCAATCAAGCTATGATCCTACAACTGACCGCAAACTTCAAGACAAACAAGCAGAGCAAAATAAACGCTACAAGGGTGTTTTAACCATGGTAGATGGTGATTTCTCAGCTGCAGCGGGCAATTGGAAGGGAGCAAATGGCGAAACTATCACAGTTTCATCAGGAGGTCAATTTACAGTAGAATCTTCTGATGGAAAGAAAGAAAATTACTCTATCAAAGGCTATTCTTATACTCTTGATGATGGTAAGTATAATGCCAAAATTGGTGGAGGGAAAGTTATCCAAATTACAACAGGAGCGGATGGTAAGGTTTCCAGTGTTGCTTTGAGTCAATAATAGCTCTCAGTATTTGAATTTTTACAATCAAAGAAAATCCGTCAGCTCAATAAGAGTTGACGGATTATTTTATATTTGGGTTAAAAATTCTTCTGTAGTAAGAATTTGAGCAAACTCATCTTGTAGAGAAAGGAGATTAATCTCATGGATAGTCTCAGGAGAGATGGTCTGACCGTTTTTGTTAGATAGGGTAAAACTAGCAGTAGCATCTGCTAGTAAAGTGACTTCAAAACCAAGATTTGCTGCCATTCGTGTCGTAGTAGATATACAATGAGGCAGGGTCAAACCAACAACGACTAAATGACAAATCTGATTTTTTCGTAAATATGTTTCAAGATTTGTTCCAATGAAGGCGCTATTAACCGTTTTTTGAAAGACAGGTTCTGCAGTAACTGGCTCAAATCCACTTTTAAACACCTGATTTTGTTTGTTATGAAATTGCGACTGGGGATTGTCAGATATGTGTTGAACATGTAAGATTGGAAGAGCGTGCTTACGAAAGTATGCCAGTACCCTCAATGCTTGTTGTTCAGCTTGAGGGTTGTTCCGTTCTCCCCAGATAGGGTTATCAAATGCTTTTTGCATATCGATAATCAGTAGAGCAGTATGAACCATTTTAAGCCTTATCCAACTGCAAGAGAGCCTCAATCTCTGCCAGAGTGCTAGCTTGTGAAATAGCTCCACGGAGTTTGGCTGCGCCAGATGTTCCACGGAGGTAGTGAGGAGCGAGGCCACGGAATTCACGAACTGCTACGTTTTCTCCTTTGAGGTTAATCAAGCGTTTCAAATGTTCGTAGGCGATTTTCATCTTGTCTTCAAAGGTCAAATCAGGGAGGATTTCTCCTGTTTCAAAGTAATGGTTGATTTGGTTGAAGAGGTAAGGATTTCCCATAGCAGCGCGGCCAATCATGACTGCATCAGCACCGACTTCTTCGATGCGTTGTTTGGCTTCTTGGACTGTACGGATGTCACCGTTGGCGATAAATGGAATCTTGGTCAGAGCTTGAGCTACGTTGTGCAAGGTCTCAAGGTCTGCATGACCTGTATACATTTGTTCACGGGTACGGCCATGCATGGCGAGGGCAGAAACACCTGCAGCTTCAGCAGCGAGGGCATTTTCTACTGCGAGAGATGGGTCAGCCCAGCCGGTACGCATCTTGACAGTAAGTGGAATATCAAGGACAGACTGGACCTTGTTGATGATAGAGTAGATCTTGTCTGGATCCTTGAGCCACATAGCGCCAGCTTCGTTCTTCACGATTTTATTAACTGGGCAGCCCATGTTGATATCCACGATATCGGTTTTGGTGTTTTCTTGGATGAATTCTGCTGCGCGTGCTAGGCTGTCTTCATCACTACCAAAGAGTTGGATAGAGACAGGGTTTTCGCCTTCGTCAATATGAAGCATGTGCAGGGTTTTTTCGTTGTTGTATTGGATTCCCTTGTCAGAGACCATTTCCATTACAACGAGTCCAGCTCCGAGCTCTTTTGCAATAGTACGAAAGGCTGAGTTGGTCACGCCAGCCATGGGTGCTAAAACGGTACGATTGGGAATCTCAACATTGCCAATCATAAAAGGTGTATTAAGATTTGTCACGAATGAGTTCCTCCAGGTCGTTTTCATCAAAGTTATAGGTAGTTTGGCAGAATTGACAAGTGATTTCTGCTCCGTGGTCTTCCTCTTTCATTTCCTGTAAGTCTGAGCTTGGAAGGCTAGCAAGAGCGTTCATAAAGCGTTCATGGCTACAGTCACATTGGAAACGGATTTCTTCTTCAGAAAGACGCTTGTAGGCCTCGTCACCGTAGATTGCCTTGAGGAGGGCTTCGATATGGTCTTCGCTTTCGAGAAGGGTTGAGATAGCTGGCATTTCTTGGATGCGTTTTTCAAAGCGAGCAATCTCTTCTTCCTTGGCTCCTGGCAAGACTTGGACTAGGAAACCACCTGCAACCTTGACCTTGTCTTCCTCGTCCAAAAGGACATTGAGGCCGACTGCTGAAGGGGTTTGTTGGCTTTCGGTCAGGTAAAAGGCCAGGTCTTCACCGATTTCCCCAGAGATGAGGGGAGTCATAGAGTTGTAAGGATTTCCAGTACCGTAGTCTGTGATAACGAGGAATTGACCATTTCCAACAAAAGGTCCAACTAGGACTTCACCAGTTGCAGTCTTTTTGATGTCAACACCAGGATTTTGAACGTAGCCTTTGACGTTCCCCTTGGTATCAGCAACGGTGATAATGGCTCCTAGAGAGCTAGATCCCAGTACCTTCACTGTTAGTTTGGTATTTCCTTTTTCATTGGCTGCGAGAATCTGGCTAGCGATAAGAGTTCGACCAAGCGCTACAGTTGAGCTAGCTTGGGTTTGATGTTTTTCTTGAGCAGTGCGGACGGTTTCTGTGCTATCAAGGACAAAAGCACGAAAGGCTCCGCTTTCTGATATTGTTTTAATAATTTTATCCATAGCTACTATTTTAGCATAAAAATGCCCAAAGGGGGAGCCGTGTGTTTGCTGTTTCTATGGAATAATGACCAGGAAATCAGCATGAAAATAAAAAGAGAAACAGATTATTTCAGCATTTGTAAGATTTATGCTATGCTTAAGGTAGAAAATGAAAGGGGTAACAAATGTATTTAGGAGACTTGATGGAAAAGGCTGAATCGGGCCAATTTTCAATCCTTTCCTTTCTATTACAAGAGTCTCAGACGACCGTCAAGTCTGTAATGGAGGAAACAGGATTTTCAAAAGCAACCCTAACTAAATATGTCACTCTGCTCAATGATAAGGCTTTGGACAGTGGTTTAGATCTGAACATCTCCTTAGAAGATGAAAATTTGCGTCTGTCAATCGGTGCAGCTACCAAGGGGAGAGATATCCGGAGCTTGTTTTTGGAGAATGCTGTTAAATACCAGATTTTGGTTTATCTTCTCTACCACCAACAGTTTTTAGCCCACCAGCTGGCTCACGAATTGATGATTAGCGAGGCTACGCTTGGTCGCCATTTGGCAAGTTTAAATCAGATTTTGTCAGAATTTGATTTATCTATTCAAAATGGACGTTGGCGAGGTCCAGAGCATCAGATTCGCTATTTCTATTTCTGTCTTTTCCGCAAGGTCTGGTCTAGTCAGGAGTGGGAAGGTCACATGCAGAAACCAGAGAGAAAGCAGGAGATTGCTACACTAGAAGAAATTTGCGGTGCGAGTTTGTCTTCGGGGCAGAAGTTGGACTTGATTCTCTGGTCCCACATCAGTCAACAACGTCTACGGGTCAATGCCTGTCAGTTTCAAGTCATAGAAGAGAAAATGCGAGGGTATTTTGACAATATTTCCTATCTTCGTTTGCTGAGAAAGGCTCCGTCCTTTTTTGCTGGGCAACACCTTCCTCTCGGAATTGAGGATGGTGAGATGATGATTTTCTTCTCATTTCTCCTATCTCATCGTATTCTTCCTCTTCATACTATGGAGTATATTCTTGGATTTGGAGGGCAGTTGGCAGCTTTACTGACGCAATTGATTCAAGAAATGAAGAAGGAGGAGTTACTGGGTGATTATACAGAGGACCATGTTACCTATGAACTCAGTCAGCTTTGTGCTCAAGTCTATCTTTATAAGGGCTATATTTTACAGGATCGCTACAAGTACAAGTTAGAGAATCGTCATCCATATTTACTGATGGAACATGATTTTAGGGGGACGGCAGAGGAGATTTTTCATGCTCTACCTGCCTTTCAGCAGGGGACGGATCTGGATAAAAAAATCCTTTGGGAATGGCTTCAGTTGATGGAGTATATGGCAGAAAATATAGGCAAGCATCTGAGAATAGGGCTAGATCTAACAGCAGGCTTCCTTGTTTTTTCGAGAATGTCAGCCCTTTTAAAACGATATTTGGAGTACAATCGCTTCATTACCATCGAAGCCTATGACCGTACTCGTCATTATGACTTGCTGGTTACAAATAACCCTATCCATAAGAAAGAACAAACACCTATCTACTATTTGAAAAATGATTTGGACATCGAAGATTTAGCTACGATCCGTCAGATGCTATTTGCCTAAAAGACCTGATTTTTCAGGTCTTTTTTGTGAAATTCGCACAATCTCCTCACTTTTTTTTAAAATTTTAAAAAAATTGATAGACAGGAAAGCGCTTTATTTTGTATACTAGTTAGTGTAAAGAGGAAACATCCTCAAGATCTTTATCAGGAGGACAGCACATGTCACAAGAAAAATACATTATGGCCATTGACCAGGGAACTACAAGTTCTCGTGCCATTATTTTCAACAAAAAAGGAGAAAAAGTTAGCTCGAGTCAAAAAGAGTTCACTCAGATTTTCCCTCAGGCAGGTTGGGTTGAGCATAATGCTAATGAAATTTGGAACTCTGTTCAGTCAGTTATTGCGGGTGCTTTCATCGAAAGTGGTGTGAAACCAAGTCAGATTGAGGCAATCGGGATTACCAACCAACGTGAAACAACGGTCGTTTGGGATAAGAAAACAGGGCTTCCTATCTACAATGCTATTGTTTGGCAGTCACGCCAGACAGCACCTTTGGCTGAACAACTGAAAAGCCAAGGTTATGTGGAAAAATTCCATGAAAAGACTGGTTTGATCATCGATGCTTACTTCTCTGCGACCAAGGTTCGTTGGATTTTAGACCATGTAGAGGGCGCTCAAGAGAGAGCTGAAAAGGGTGAATTGCTCTTTGGTACCATTGATACTTGGTTGGTTTGGAAATTGACTGACGGTGCGGCTCACGTGACCGACTACTCAAATGCAGCCCGTACCATGCTTTATAACATTAAAGAACTTAAATGGGATGATGAGATTTTGGAAATTCTCAACATTCCAAAGGCTATGCTTCCAGAAGTTCGTTCTAACTCTGAAATCTACGGTAAGACAGCGCCATTCCATTTCTACGGTGGAGAAGTGCCGATATCAGGTATGGCTGGTGACCAACAGGCAGCCCTCTTTGGACAGTTGGCCTTTGAACCTGGTATGGTTAAAAATACTTATGGAACAGGTTCTTTCATCATCATGAATACTGGGGAAGAGATGCAGTTGTCTGAAAACAATCTTTTGACAACCATTGGTTACGGAATTAACGGCAAGGTTTACTATGCCTTGGAAGGTTCTATCTTCATCGCAGGAAGTGCCATTCAGTGGCTTCGTGACGGTCTTCGCATGGTTGAAAATTCACCAGAATCTGAAAAATACGCTCGTGATTCTCACAACAATGATGAAGTTTATGTCGTTCCAGCATTTACAGGTTTAGGTGCTCCATACTGGAACCAAAACGCTCGCGGTTCTGTCTTTGGATTGACTCGTGGAACAAGTAAGGAAGACTTTATCAAGGCAACTCTTCAATCAATTGCTTATCAAGTGCGTGATATTATCGATACGATGCAAGTGGATGCTCAGACAGCTATACAGGTCTTGAAAGTAGACGGTGGTGCAGCTATGAATAATTTCCTCATGCAGTTCCAAGCTGACATCTTGGGAATCGATATTGCACGCGCCAAAAACTTGGAAACAACAGCTCTAGGAGCAGCCTTCCTAGCTGGTTTGTCAGTAGGGTACTGGAAAGACTTGGATGAGTTGAAACTCTTGAACGAGACAGGAGAACTCTTTGAGCCATCTATGAACGAATCTCGCAAGGAACAACTCTACAAGGGTTGGAAGAAGGCTGTGAAAGCAACCCAAGTCTTTGCGGAAGTAGATAACTAATATTGGAAGAATAAAGTGACTCAGATAGAAAGTGTGTAAATATGGAATTTTCAAAGAAAACACGTGAATTATCAATTAAAAAAATGCAGGAACGCACCTTGGATCTCTTGATTATTGGTGGCGGGATTACAGGGGCTGGTGTAGCTTTGCAGGCGGCAGCTAGCGGTCTTGAGACTGGATTGATTGAAATGCAGGACTTCGCAGAAGGAACATCTAGCCGTTCAACAAAATTAGTTCACGGAGGTCTGCGTTACCTCAAACAATTCGACGTAGAAGTGGTGTCAGATACGGTTTCAGAACGTGCAGTGGTTCAACAAATTGCACCTCACATTCCAAAACCAGATCCAATGCTTTTACCAGTTTATGAAGAAGATGGAGCAACCTTTAGCCTCTTCCGTCTCAAAGTAGCTATGGACTTGTACGACCTTTTGGCAGGGGTTAATAACACACCAGCTGCTAACAAGGTTTTGAGCAAGGAAGAAGTTTTAGAACGCCAGCCAAACTTGAAGAAAGAAGGCTTGGTAGGAGGTGGGGTTTACCTTGACTTCCGTAATAACGATGCGCGTCTCGTGATTGAAAACATCAAACGTGCCAATCAAGACGGTGCCCTCATTGCCAACCACGTTAAGGCAGAAGGCTTCCTCTTTGACGAAAGTGGCAAGATTACAGGTGTCGTAGCTCGTGATCTCTTGACAGACCAAGTCTTTGAAATCAAGGCCCGTCTGGTCATTAACACAACAGGTCCTTGGAGCGATAAGGTACGCAATTTGTCTAATAAGGGAACCCAATTCTCACAAATGCGTCCAACTAAGGGAGTTCACCTAGTAGTGGATTCAAGCAAGATCAAGGTTTCACAGCCAGTTTACTTTGACACAGGTTTGGGTGATGGCCGTATGGTCTTTGTTCTCCCACGTGAAAACAAGACTTACTTTGGTACAACTGATACAGACTACACAGGTGATTTGGAACATCCGAAAGTGACGCAGGAAGATGTAGATTATTTACTTGGCATTGTCAATAACCGCTTCCCAGAAGCCAACATCACCATTGATGATATCGAAAGCAGCTGGGCAGGTCTTCGTCCATTGATTGCAGGCAATAGCGCTTCTGACTACAATGGAGGAAATAACGGAACCATTAGCGACGAAAGCTTTAACAACTTGATTGCGACTGTTGAATCTTATCTTTCTAAAGAAAAAACGCGTGAAGATGTTGAGTCTGCTGTCAGCAAACTTGAGAGCAGCACATCTGAGAAACATTTGGACCCATCTGCAGTTTCTCGTGGATCTAGCTTGGACCGTGATGACAATGGTCTCTTGACTCTTGCTGGTGGTAAAATCACAGACTACCGTAAGATGGCTGAAGGAGCTATGGAGCGCGTGGTTGACATCCTCAAAGCAGAATTTGACCGTAGCTTTAAACTTATCAACTCTAAGACTTACCCTGTTTCAGGTGGGGAATTGAACCCAGCAAATGTTGATTCAGAAATCGAAGCCTTTGCGCAACTTGGAGTGTCACGTGGATTGGATAGCAAGGAAGCTCACTATCTCGCAAATCTCTATGGTTCAAATGCACCGAAGGTCTTTGCCCTTGCTCACAGCTTGGAACAAGCACCAGGACTCAGCTTGGCAGATACTTTATCACTTCACTATGCAATGCGCAATGAGTTGGCTCTTAGCCCAGTTGACTTCCTCCTTCGCCGTACCAACCACATGCTCTTTATGCGTGATAGTTTGGATAGCATTGTGGAGCCAGTTCTGGATGAAATGGGACGATTCTATGATTGGTCAGAAGAAGAAAAAGCAGCCTACCGTGCGGATGTTGAAGCAGCCCTTGCTAACAACGATCTAGCGGCATTGAAAAATTAAGAAAAACTAGAAGAGAGGGAGACAAGCCTTCCTTGCCTTCTCTCTCCTTCTTTAAAATGGAGACAACGATATGATGAAAGAATTATTTGGTGAATTTTTAGGGACCTTAATCCTGATTCTTTTGGGAAATGGGGTTGTAGCAGGAGTGGTTCTTCCGAAAACGAAGAGCCATAACTCAGGTTGGATCGTCATTACTCTTGGTTGGGGGATTGCAGTTGCAGTGGCAGGCTTTATCTCTGGCAAGTTAAGTCCGGCACATTTGAATCCAGCGGTGACGATTGGGGTTGCTCTTAATGGTGGACTAGCTTGGGCATCTGTGATTCCTTATATCATCGCTCAATTTGCTGGAGCCATGGTGGGGCAAGTCCTTGTCTGGTTACAGTTCAAACCGCATTACCTAGCAGAAGAAAATCCTGGAAATATCCTTGCAACCTTCAGTACAGGTCCAGCTATCAAAGACACTACTTCCAATCTAATCAGTGAAATCCTTGGAACCTTTGTTTTGCTATTGACCATCTTTGCACTTGGTCTTTATGACCTTCAAGCAGGACTTGGTACTTTTGCCGTTGGTACCTTGATTTTAGGGATTGGTTTGTCTCTCGGTGGAACTACAGGCTCCGCTCTCAACCCAGCTCGTGACCTTGGACCTCGCATCATGCACAGCATCTTGCCAATTCCAAACAAAGGAGACGGAGACTGGTCTTACGCTTGGATTCCTGTTGTGGGACCTGTTATTGGTGCAGCTTTGGCCGTTCTTGTATTCTCACTTTTCTAACCTAGAAAACAATTATGCTGATAAAGCTTGAGATGAAAATCTCAGGCTTTTTTTATTGAGTATAACTTCTTAGAGCTAGCCTCCAACGATAATAATTCCTTCAAAAAGTAGGAAGAATAAAGGCAATAGCTTTTGCTTTTTTATGTGAAAAATCTCACTTTTGTTTTCTGCTATTTTATGCTAAAATATTAAAAATCAAATTTTAATTCTAAAGTTGGTAACTAAGATGGGAGCGTTACATGTCTAATTCATTTATTAAGTTGTTAGTCTCTCAATTGTTTGCAAATTTAGCAGATATTTTCTTTAGAGTAACAATCATTGCTAACATATACATTATTTCAAAATCAGTAATTGCCACATCACTAGTTCCCATTTTAATAGGGATATCCTCTTTTGTTGCGAGTCTTTTAGTTCCTTTAGTTACTAAAAGGATAGCGCTCAATAGGGTTTTATCTTTCTCTCAATTTGGAAAGACTATATTATTGGCGATACTGGTAGGAATGTTTACCGTAATGAAATCAGTAGCGCCTTTGGTAATCTATCTATTTGTTGTTGCAATTTCTATATTAGATGGTTTTGCCGCACCTGTTTCTTATGCTATTGTGCCGCGCTATGCAACTGATTTGGGTAAGGCTAACTCAGCCTTATCAATGAGTGGTGAAGCCGTTCAATTGGTGGGGTGGGGGTTAGGTGGACTCTTGTTTGCAACAATTGGTCTATTACCAACCACGTTTATAATTTTGATGTTGTATATCATTTCTAGCTTTCTGATGTTATTTCTTCCTAAGGCTGAAGTGGAGGTGCTAGAGTCAGAGACAAATCTTGAAATTTTGCTCAAAGGTTGGAAGTTAGTTGCTAGAGATCCTAGATTAAGACTTTTTGTATCAGCAAATTTATTTGAAATTTTCTCAAATACTATTTGGGTTTCGTCTATCATACTTGTCTTTGTAACGGAGTTATTAAATAAAACGGAAAGTTACTGGGGATATTCTAATACAGCATACTCTATTGGGATTATAATTAGTGGCTTAATTTCTTTTAGGCTATCTGAAAAGTTCCTTGCTGCTAAATGGGAAAGTATTCTTTTTCCTCTTGTAGCCATGGCAATAGTGACACTGACTATTCTATATTTTCCAAATGCACAGATGTTTTTAGTATTTTCAGCTCTAGTTGGGATGTTATCGCAGCTAAAAGAAGTTCCTGAAAGTGTATTTCTTCAGGAAACAGTAGAGGAAAATCATTTGGTTAATGTCTATTCCGTTCTTGAAGTGATTTCGACATTAGCATTTTCAGTATTTGTTTTGCTAATGAGCTATATTACTGAGAATTTTGGTATTAGCATCAGTTTTTGGATATCAGCCATTTGTCTGATGATAGAAGCTATTTTAATTTATATCAGACGAGATTATTTTAGGTGAGAGACTAGTTAAAAAGTCTTGAAAAATTAGAAAAGCGCATAGTATCGGGTGTTGAAAAAACTTGATATCGTGCGTTTTATTATGGGAAGATTTACTTCATTTTCTACTGAAATTGAGTTTTTGTCCAGCCTCACTCTATTTAAAATATACATAGAAAAACCGCATAATCCTTAAAATAAGCTGAAATCTAGTGAAAATGTACGGCAAACAATTGAAAAATTACCCTATAAAGTGGTACAATGGTAGAAAAATACTATAGTAAGAGTTCATCTTATTTAGCAAAAATTACAGAAATGAATGGTTTTTCTTGATGAAACAGAGAAAAGAATTGTACCTCTTTCTTGGTAGGACAGCCTTGTATTTTCTTATCTTTCTAGGGCTGCTTTACTTCTTTAGCTATCTTGGTCAGGGTCAAGGAAGCTTTATCTATAATGAATTTTAACTTGAAGGAGAATCCCTATTGTGTCAAATAAACCAATAGTAGATATGATTGAAACCATTGAGCATTTTGCTCAGACACAGCCTAGCTATCCTGTCTATAATGTTTTGGGGCAGGAACACACTTATGGAGATTTGAAGGCTGATTCGGATAGTTTGGCTGCAGCTATTGACCAACTGGATTTACCAGAGAAGTCTCCTGTGGTTGTTTTTGGTGGCCAAGAATATGAAATGTTGGCAACCTTTGTTGCTCTGACTAAGTCAGGCCATGCCTACATTCCCATTGACAGCCATTCGGCTTTGGAGCGAGTTTCGGCTATTTTAGAAGTAGCAGAGCCAAGCTTGATTATTGCTATCTCAGACTTTCCATTGGAACAGGTTTCTACGCCAATGATGACTCTAGCTCAGGTTCAAGAAGCCTTTGCTCAAGGGACTAGTTATGAGATTACGCATCCAGTCAAGGGTGATGATAACTACTACATTATCTTTACGTCTGGTACGACTGGTAAGCCTAAGGGAGTGCAGATTTCTCATGATAACCTCCTCAGCTTTACCAACTGGATGATTACGGATAAGGAATTTGCGACGCCAAGTCGTCCGCAAATGCTGGCTCAGCCACCTTATTCATTTGACCTGTCCGTCATGTACTGGGCACCGACCTTGGCACTGGGTGGTACGCTCTTCGCTCTTCCTTCAGCTATTACTCAGGACTTTAAGCAACTCTTTGCGACCATCTTTTCATTGCCAATCGCTATCTGGACATCAACCCCTTCTTTTGCAGATATGGCCATGTTGTCTGAAGACTTTAATAGCGAGAAAATGCCTGGAATCACGCATTTCTACTTTGATGGCGAAGAATTGACGGTTAAAACGGCTCAAAAACTGCGCGAACGTTTCCCAAATGCCCGTATTATCAATGCCTACGGCCCAACAGAAGCGACAGTAGCCCTATCAGCAGTTGCTGTGACAGACGAGATGCTAGCGACTCTCAAACGCCTACCAATCGGCTATACCAAGGCTGATTCTCCAACCTTTATCATTGATGAGGAAGGCAATAAACTGCCAAATGGCGAACAGGGAGAAATCATTGTTTCTGGGCCAGCTGTGTCAAAAGGCTATATGAATAATCCTGAAAAAACAGCGGAAGCCTTCTTTGAGTTTGAAGGTCTGCCAGCCTATCACACAGGCGATGTGGGAACTATGATAGATGAGGGCTTGCTTCTCTACGGCGGACGCATGGACTTCCAAATTAAGTTCAACGGTTACCGAATTGAGTTAGAAGATGTCTCTCAAAACCTTAATAAGTCTCGCTTTATCGAGTCTGCTGTTGCTGTTCCACGTTATAACAAGGACCACAAGGTACAAAATCTGCTGGCCTATGTCATCTTAAAAGACGGTGTGCGTGAGCAGTTTGAGCGAGATATTGATATTACCAAGGCTATCAAGGAAGATTTAACAGATATCATGATGTCCTACATGATGCCGTCTAAATTCCTTTACCGAGACAGTTTGCCACTGACTCCAAATGGAAAGATTGACATCAAAGGATTGATTAACGAGGTGAATCAGAGATGATGGAGTTCTTTCAACAGCTTCCTCATTTAGAGCCATACGGCAATCCTCAGTATTTTGTCTATGTGATTGCTGCAACCTTGCCTATCTTTATCGGCCTCTTTTTCAAGAAACGCTTTGCCTGGTATGAAGTGTTGGTTAGTCTCTTCTTTATCGTCACCATGTTGGTAGGTGGGAAGACTAATCAGTTGGCTGCCTTGGGTATTTACCTTTGCTGGGAGATATTGCTCCTGCTTTTCTACAAGCACTATCGAAAAAGTAAGGATGGCAAGTGGGTCTTCTATCTAGTCAGTTTTCTATCCCTCCTTCCGATTATCTTTGTCAAGGTGCAGCCAGCTATCAATGGAACGCAGTCTTTGCTTGGGTTTTTGGGAATTTCTTACCTGACCTTTCGTTCGGTTGGGATTATCATCGAGCTGAGAGATGGAGTGATTAAGGATTTTACCCTCTGGGAATTCCTCCGTTTCCTTCTCTTCATGCCGACTTTTTCAAGTGGCCCAATCGATCGTTTTAAGCGATTTAATGAAAATTATCAGACCATTCCTGAGCGAGATGAGTTGATGGATATGCTGGATGAATCTGTTCGCTATATCATGTGGGGATTTTTGTACAAGTTTATCCTAGCTCATGTTTTAGGAGAGACCTTACTCCCTCCTCTGAAGAATCTAGCCCTGCAGTCAGGTGGCTTCTTTAACATCTATGCCTTGGCAGTTATGTATACCTTTGGTCTGGAGCTCTTCTTTGACTTTGCAGGTTACTCTATGTTTGCCTTAGCCATCTCAAACTTGATGGGAATCCGTAGCCCCATCAACTTTAAGAAACCTTTTTTATCAAGGGATTTAAAGGAATTTTGGAATCGTTGGCACATGAGTCTTTCTTTCTGGTTCCGTGACTTTGTCTTTATGCGAATGGTGATGGTATTGACCAGAAAGAAGATCTTTAAGAATCGCAATGTAACCTCAAGTGTGGCCTACATTGTAAATATGCTGATTATGGGATTTTGGCACGGTGTGACCTGGTACTATATAGCCTATGGACTCTTTCATGGAATTGGGCTGGTCATCAATGACGCTTGGGTTCGTAAGAAAAAAACACTCAATAAGGAACGGAAAAAAGCAGGGAAGCCTGCTCTACCTGAGAATCGCTGGATTCAGTTGCTTGGCATGGTTATCACCTTCCATGTCGTCATGCTGTCATTCTTGATCTTTTCTGGATTTTTGAATGATCTATGGTTTAAAAAATAAAAGGAAATAAAATATGGATATCAAATCAGAAGTTATCGAAATTATTGATGAGTTGTTTATGGAAGATGTTTCTGACATGATGGATGAAGATCTTTTTGATGCAGGTGTCTTGGATAGTATGGGAACGGTTGAATTGATTGTGGAGATTGAAAATCGCTTTGACATTCGTGTCCCTGTTACAGAGTTTGGTCGTGATGACTGGAACACAGCTAATAAAATCATAGCTGGTATTGTGGAGCTACAAAATGCTTAAACGCTTATGGATGATCTTCGGACCGGTCTTGATAGCTGGTTTGTTGGTTTGTCTGCTCATCTTTTTCTATCCTGCTGAGATGCGCCATGATTTGGGAGCTGAGAAGCGTTCGGCGGTGGCTACTACTATCGATAGTTTTAAGGAGAGGAGTCAAAAGGTCAGAGCTCTATCTGATCCAAATATGCGTTTTGTTACCTTCTTTGGCTCCAGTGAATGGCTTCGTTTTGACGGTGCCCATCCTGCAGTCTTGGCTGAGAAATACAACCGCTCTTATCGTCCCTATCTTTTAGGACAGAGGGGAGCTGCCTCGCTCAATCAGTATTTTGGGATGCAACAGATGTTGCCACAGCTAGAGAATAAACAAGTTGTATATGTTATCTCGCCCCAGTGGTTTAGTAAAAATGGCTATGAACCAGCAGCTTTTCAGCAGTATTTTAATGGAGACCAGTTGACCAGTTTTCTGGAACATCAATCTGGAGATCAGGCTAGTCAATATGCAGCGACTCGCTTACTGCAGCAGTTTCCCAACGTAGCTATGAAGGACCTGGTTCAGAAGTTGGCAAGTAAAGAAGAATTGTCGACGGCAGACAATGAAATGATTGAATTATTGGCTCGGTTTAATGAACGCCAAGCTTCCTTTTTTGGTCAATTTTCAGTTAGAGGCTATGTCAATTATGATAAGCATGTAGTTAAGTATTTAAAGACCTTGCCAGACCAGTTTTCTTATCAAGCTATAGAAGATATTGTTAAAGCAGATGCAGAAAAGAATACTTCCAATAATGATCTGGGAATGGAAAATTATTTCTATAATACGCAGATTAAGAAGGATTTGAAGAAATTAAAGGATTCTCAGAAAAGCTTTACCTATCTCAAGTCGCCAGAATATAATGACTTGCAGTTAGTGTTGACACAGTTTTCTAAATCCAAGGTAAACCCGATTTTTATCATTCCACCTGTTAATAAAAAATGGATGGACTATGCTGGTTTACGAGAAGATATGTACCAACAAACGGTGCAGAAGATTCGCTACCAGTTAGAAAGTCAAGGGTTTACCAATATAGCAGATTTTTCTAATGACGGTGGGGAAGCTTTCTTTATGAAGGATACCATTCACCTTGGTTGGTTAGGTTGGTTGGCATTTGATAAGGCCGTTGATCCCTTCCTATCCAATCCCACCCCAGCTCCGACTTACTATCTGAATGAGCGCTTTTTCAGTAAAGATTGGGCGACTTATGATGGAGATGTCAAGGAATTTCAATAGACGGATTACAAAATAATCAATGATATAACTCTAAAGGTTAGATGACTAGTCTAATTTTTAGGGTTTTTCTTTTATGCTAATAAAAATGTGTATTTATAGATATGGGTGTTTAAAAAGAATGACCTTCATCTAGCTAGAGACCCCATATAGTGGTATAATTTAAGAAACATAATGAAAATGACTTTAGTTTAGCTGGATTAATCGTTTTGGGTATGAATACAGAGGGGAAAAGATGGATATAGATAGAACTATTTCAGTACAGATTCAAGGTTTGTTGGTTTTTGAAAGTCCTCTTCATCATGATGAGCGTGGTTATTTTTTAGAGAATTGGCGAAAAAAAGATTTAGTTGCAAATGGGGTGCCAGAATCATTCTTTCATCATAAACTTCAAAATAATGTGTCTGTTTCAAATCAGGGAGTTATCAGAGGGATGCATTGTCAGGGTTATGAAAAATTGATGACAGTAGCCTATGGGACTTTCAAAATGATTTTTATCGATCTACGAATAGATTCTCCAACTTACAAATCTGTAGATGTGATAGATGTCAAACCTGGTAGGGCTGTTTTTGTTCCTGGTGGAGTTGCCAATGGAGCGCAATCGCTGGTTGATAATGGAATATTGAATTATTTAGTTGCTGATTATTATGATCCACATAAAAACTATCTAGGAATTACACCTCTAGACAAAGATGCTAATTTGTCGTGGGATGCTCTTTTAAACCCAATCATTTCTGAAAAAGACCAAGCTTCTAAAACATTCAAAGAAGTTCTTGACATCATTGAATCAAGTAAGAAGAAAGTTGCCTTAATTGGCTCGACGGGTGCAGTTGGGAAAGTTTTATTTGATACATTAAGGAAGCAATCTGATATTGATTTAAGTTGTTTCAATAGAAATAATATTGAAGACGCTTTGAAAGGTTTTTATGATGTGGTGATTTGTACTGCTCCGTCATCAGAAAAATTATTAACCAATTTAGGTTTGAAAAACGATGATGCGGAAATAGAGAAATTAGTAAATGTTCTAAAAAATATTCAGACAGGTCATATGATTTTAGTGTCCACTAAATCTGTATTTGATAGTGGCGTCAGATATAGCGCTATTCATCAAAAGATTTATAATAGCGTGATTGAAGCTCATAAAAATAGCAATACTATTTATATTATGGACACCTTATATGGAAAGACACTGAAAAAGGGCTTTATTCATGATTTGCTTTCTAGACAATGGACTTATATTTCAAATGATATTGTTTTGGATAAGCCTGAGTTAGGAAAATATTATCAAAAAGTAAATGATCAGTTGTGGGTTTTACTAGAGCCTCTTCCAGATGAACTGTTGAGGGATTTAGAGCCGATTTCTGATATTTATCCTGATGAGATGTGCTATCAAGTAACAGCAATAAATGATTTGGCTCGTCATCTAGTATCGAATTTAAATAGGATTGATGGAGTGAAATTGGGTATCGATAATTCTGAAATTTTTACAGGTAGACAAATAAAGAATTTATTAAAAAATCCTGACGCTTCTACTTTGGGACAATACTTTACAAAGCAAAAAGGAGATTCTAATCTTGAAAATTTACGAAAATAATAGAGGTTTTCAACTAGGAAATTTGCTCTATCTTCTACTACAAGCGCATAGAGATCGGATGATGGGCTATGAGGAAAGTTATGTCTTACGAACAGGATATTTTCAGTTTGCCCAAACCTTTTTTCCAAAAACCGCTGTCTTATTTTCAAAAGCAAATGGTACCGAATTAGAAGATTTTGGTTATTTTCAAGAGGCAGGTGTTGACTATTCTTCAGAAGAATTGGACTCTTTTTGTAGAGAGTATTTGATTGAACCAGTGGTAGCAGCTTCCGCTCTATTTGAAGAGAAAAATGTGACCATTGCCATTAGAAGAACGGATTTTCTCAATGAACGAAATAGAAAAAATTACGGTTATAATTCTCAGTTGTATATCGGTTCTTGTTTAGAGAAGATAGCAGCAATTGAAGGGGATAAATTCCAACAGTTAACCATCCGAATTACTTCAGACGATGTTGCCTGGTGCCGCGAAGAATTGGTACCTTTTCTCCATTCTCAGTATCATTTTGAAAACCCGATTATAGTTGAGGAGCAGGATATTCAAGACAACTTTTTACAGCTATATAGTTGCAATAAGTATTTTATTTGTCCCAATTCGACCTATTGTTACTGGGTAGGCTATATTTTAAGATTAACAAAGCCTTTTGTAAAAGTGTTTGTTCCTGATTTTAATACTTTACTTGAACAAAATGGGAAACAAATTGCGGATACAAGAGAATGGG
Organism: Streptococcus sp. KHUD_011; assembly: GCF_046352925.1. Taxonomy (GTDB): domain Bacteria; phylum Bacillota; class Bacilli; order Lactobacillales; family Streptococcaceae; genus Streptococcus. The sequence goes on from NZ_CP157578.1 coordinate 69,521, forward strand.
AAGTTGTAAGTGTTGACCGTACTGGCTTTGAGTAAAATGTGTTAAAGGAAAAATAGATGAACTATAAAAATATCGTTGTGACTGGTGGAGCTGGTTTCATTGGTTCAAATTTTGTTCGATACCTAAAAGAGACTTATAAGGATATTCAGATTACGATTTTGGATAATTTGACTTACGCCTCTTCGATGAAAACAATCGAAGATTTATTGGATGATAGGGTATCGTTTTATAAACTGGATATCGCAAATGAGTTGGCATTAAGCAACTATATCGATGAAGGAGTTGATTTGATTGTTCATTTTGCAGCAGAATCTTTTAATGACAAGTCTTTGCACGATACGTCTGTTTTTGTGAAAAGTAATATTGTCGGGACGCACAATCTTTTAGAGTTAGCTAGGAAGTATGATATCCGTTTCCACCATATTTCAACAGATGAGGTTTATGGGGATTTCCCATTAGAAAGTAAGGATAAATTTACTGAAAAAACGCAGTACAATCCAAGTTCTCCCTATGCTGCTACAAAGGCTTCTGCTGATCTATTAGTGAAAGCATGGGTTCGTTCTTTTGGGGTTAGGGCTACGATTTCCAACTGTTCAAACAACTATGGACCCTATCAAAATCCTGAGAAATTTATCCCAAGGCAAATCACCAATCTTTTAACTGGACAGCAGGCAGTTCTATATGGAGCAGGACTGAATATTCGTGATTGGATTCATGTCAAAGATCATTGTCGAGCTATTGACACCATTATTGATAAGGGCGTTATTGGTGAGACCTACTTGATTGGTGTAAATAATGAGCGAACGAATGTTGAAGTTTTACAGAAAATCTTGTTGCAGTTAGGAAAATCTCAGGAAGATTTCAAGTATATAGCAGATAGACCAGGGCACGACCTTCGTTATGGAATTGACGCAAGTAAGTTATATACTGAATTAGGTTTTACACCTCTCTACGTGGATTTTGATAAAGGCTTAAAAGAAGTTATCCATTGGTATCAAGACCATGAAGATTGGTGGCAAGAGATGATTGCACAAAAGCAAGATGCTAAGTAAGAGTTTGTAAGAATGTTATGAGGAGTTAAATTTGGAGAATATAATTTTTTGTTCATCTCCCTTCCAGGTTTTAGTTGCTAAAGAAGTTGTACAGACTGTTTCAGAAGACTTTATCGGGATTTATCTAAAGATGTCAAATGATACGAGACAGACTTTTTATGCTGAACGGATGGCAGAATTTTGTAAGGAAGTCCTTGTTTTAGAAGGAAAGACAGTCTTCAATGATATTCAGGAAGCCTTAAAAGACAGGGCCATCAGTAATCTCTATCTAGCAAGCTTAGACAATCCTGTAGCTCTTAGCGTCTTTAATCCAAGTACAATGAATTTGTATACTTTTGATGATGGTAGTACTTCCGTTGTACCTCTCAATCTCTATACACAAAATCTTGAGAGGGGCATTCCTTATACAAACTTTACCTTGAGAGAGGTTATGTCTTTGTCAAATAGACATTATACGGTATTTGAGGACTGTATCCTCTTCCCAAAAGAGAAGCAGGTTTTTCTAAAGCTTCATCTTGAACCAAGTCATTTTCATAGGGCTAAAAATGGCAAGAAAATAAGTGTTTTTCTGGGGCAATTTCTAGGCTCTCTCCTTTATCAGGAAGATTTGGAAATTACCCAAAAATTGACTGCTAAAATTTTAGATGAACAGAAGATTGATTATTACTATCCCCATCCAAGAGTGCCTTTGAATCCCTATCAAGATAAATTGAAAGAAACTAGATTTTGCTTTGAAGAAGAAATTTATCTTTTGCTAGAGGAGTATGAGTTCGTTGAGGTACATGGTTTTTACTCAACTTCGCTTTTATTGGTCAAAGATATAGAGGGTGTATCGGTTCAGGGGTATCGGACTTTTTTAACAACTCATGAATCAAATGTTTTTGCAAACCGAGGTGTGCCCTATCAAAATGTATCTCAATCGGACACACCTGTTGATATTGTCATGCCTGTCTATAATGGAGCTGAAACCATTAGTCAAACGATTGATTCTGTTTTAAATCAAACCCATCAAGCCTTTCGACTGTTAATTGTGGATGATGGTTCGACAGATAATACAGAGGAAGTATGTAAGCCATATCTAGTAGACGAGCGAATACAGTATATTAGGGAAGATCATAAAGGGATTTCAGAAACGTTAAATCGTGGAGTTAGTTTGTCTCAAACGGCTTATGTAGCCAGACAAGATGCAGATGATGTATGGATGCCTTGGCACTTAGATCTTCTCTTGCAGGAGTTAGAGAAAAATCCTCAACTCGACCTTATCGGGGCTAGAGTTGTCGCAGAAGAAGATGCTATAACAGATAAAATTAAACGGAATCAATCTCATCATTTATCAGGAGAAAAATTGTGGTTAGAGCTTGCTTATCAAAATGTCTTTAACCATTCAACCGTCATTTTTAAACGCTCTGCCTATGATGAGGCAGGAGGCTATGATGCTAAGTGTGATGGGTTTGAAGATTGGCATTTATGGGCTCGCATGGTCACAAAGGACAATGCTTTAGTGTTGAATGTTATGACAACTTACTATCGCTTATCGGAGCGTCATAAACGAGGAATGGCTTTCCGTGCAAGACTAGCAAAAAGTCGTGGATTAAGATTGGAAGATGTATTGGACTAAACTATGGTGAAAGTATTTACAATAAAGGAAGGCGTTCCTATAAGCACTTATGGCTTTGAAAGAAGTCAATTGGCGCGTCAAGAAATTTTTAAAAGTCTGCAAGTAGAACAAGAAATTGTTTTAACAAATCTGGATAATTTTGTACCGAATTTTGTAGAAACATTGGAAAAACTTGGTTTTGAAAACTTCTATCATGTTATTTTTGATCAATCAGATTTGGCTAGACAAAATCCGATTGTGGAGAAATCATTTATTCAGGGACTAGTTAATGTCAGTGAAGTCGAGTACACAAAAGAGGGATATGTAGGACTCGTTCATTATCAAAATGGAGATGTAGAATGTTATACCTCTCAATTACTGTATCGATTCCAATATCAAGAAAATCTTTTTACTCTTTATGATAGTAAAGGGGAGTTGCTAAAAGGTGATGTGAGTGAAAATTACCATTCTTACCAAAACCTAAGAAGTGGGGAAACCTACACTCAATGGCAGTTAGTTAGTCTCTATCTAGCCAACAATTCTACAGTGAAAGATTGCTTTATCATTGATATGGTCAATGAATATCCTCTTCAATTGAGGAAATTTTTCCAAAATACCGGAAGAAAGTTATTTGCTTATACTCACTACAATATCCTAGATCCCATGATGAAGTTTGTCTTGCAAGGGTGGTGCCAAAATATCGTTGCAAGTCCAGTTTTGGAGCAACTAATAGGGAAAGAAAAGGTTTGTTTTTTGCCTCCAATGTTTGTGGATGGAGTTTTGGAAAAAGAATATACAAGAGTCACCGATTGGTGTATCGTTGGCAATATGACGATGATAAAACGGTGTGCCTGGGCGATTGAGGCTTTTCGGCAAGTGCCGGATAGCCAGTTAACGATTTATGGTAACTTACCAGATGGCTATAGCCAGAAAGACTTGCCGTCGAATGTCCATTATGCAGGTTTTCTAGAAGAGGTCCCTTATGAAAAGCACCAAGGCTATCTCTCTTGTTCTATGAGTGAATGCTTTGCCAATGCGGCTGTAGAAGCATCTGCCAGGGGGTTGATCTGTCTTTTGTCTGATACAGATTTAGCTCATAGATACTATAAGAGTCAGTCCAAAGGTGTCACAACATTTGGTGACATTGGGGAGTTACTCTTGTGGCTCATTGCTTATCAAAAAGAAGGTCGTTACTCGTCAGCAACATTCTCTAAGGCTTATCAAAAAAAGGAAATTCTGGATATGTATAAGTATGTATTATCCTTAGAAATATGATATAATTGAAAGCGTAAAACTTTCTTAGTTTTATAGTTCTTAGCGCACATTTTATAGATTCAAAATATAAAAAACAATGAAATTTTAGGAAGGCGATGTTTTATGTTTCATACTGATAGACAGGAGAAATTTTCTCTTCGTAAGTATAAAGATGGTCGAACAGATTCCAAGTTAATCGGTGCAACGATTTTGGCAACAGGTGTGGCTTTAGCTGTTGGTGCAAGCCCAGTAGCTGCTAATGTTACTTCTAATGGTACAGATACTGCTACAATGGTGACCGATACATCGAAAGTAGCTTCAACATCAGCCACAACTTTTACAGATGATAAAGATGCATCTAAAACTGTAAAAGTTGATGCAGTACTAGAAAAAGGAACTGCCGAACCGACAAAAGCCAATAGCAATACAGGCGATGCTGATGGGACTGATACGTTAAATGTTAAATCAGAAGCGACTGTCAATTACAAGTTGGATTCTGATAAATCATTACTAAAATCAGAAACAGTAGAAGCGGGAACAGGTACTGTAAAAACTCCTTATGATAAAAAAGGTCTTGCTTACGATACAGACGGTAAAGACTACCGTGAATCAACTGTAACTCAACCAGGAACTCTTGTCTCAAAAGATACTGGTAAGAAAGACACAGTAGAAGCAAATGGTAAGGTTTATGAGTACGCTGGAAAATCTGAAGTAGAAGGTGCTGATAAGCTTACTTATGATAAAACGCATTTCAACGATATTGAAGCAGCAGTCTCTCCCGAAGGAATGCATAACAAACTAGGTGAGATTGACTATACAAAAACAAAAGGCAAAGTTTACTTAGTTGAAGAAACAGCTGATGGACAATACGGTAAGTATGTTGTAGCAGATAATGGAGTAACTAGCGATGAAGATGCTGTTACAAAATGGAATGATGGTCAAGCTGATGCTAAAGAGTTTACTAAGGCTAATGTAACTCTTCAAAAAGGTGATACAGTTCTTGTTCTTGATAAAGATACGTATGCAGTAGGTCAAGGTAAATCTATTAAAAAAATCAAAAAAGGAAATATTACTTTCTCAGTAGAAGGAAAAATAGAAGTAACAAAGAAAGACAGAGGCTATTTCTCAACTTATATTGTAGACGACTATACTTTTGATGGACCTAAAGTCAACCATTATTATACACCTGGCGCAGATGGAATTTATGGGACTGCTGATGATGTAGAAAAAACACCTAGCGAAGATCCTACTTACGCATTATTAGGTTTTGGAACTGGTTATTCTGGGTCTGAAGTACAAAATTTAGCAACAGGTGATGAATATAGTTATGATTATAGACTAAATAAATCTCAATCATCATTAAAAGATATTTTAAAAAATTATACGGTTGCTAATTATAAAGCTTTAGAGTTCTTAGAAGGAAAAGCGACAGATGCAACTGAAAGAGAGAAAGTTCAGGCGGCTAAAGCGCGTTTAGATGCACATCTAAAAACTTTAGAAGATGATATCCAATCTGGGAAAGTGGAACTAGGATTGATAAAAACTGGGAGACGTGCTGGGGAATTTGTTTTGCATGCTCCTATAGACCTTAATACAGGGTATATTTCATCTGCTTCTGAAGATAAATTCAAAAAAATGTTAGCAGGTTTTCCGGAAATTATTGGAGAAGTATCGGTTACTGCAGCTAAAACAGATACTACAGAACTTCAAGATGGTAAATATAGAGACATCCACACGACTACAGTATATAAATATACTCCAGATGATTATTCTCCACACGCTTACATTGATGTTATAACAACTAAAAAAATTAAAGAGTACACTGTTTATACTGGTAAGCCAGATGACTATATTCCATTAGTGGAAACTGAACCTGATAAAGAAACGACTGTAACTACGTTAGTTAATAAAGGAAAAGTTGAAATTGCTGCAGACGGTACAGTAACAGTTACAGGAGATGCAAAAGTAACAGATGAAAAGTATATTCCTACAGAAACTGTTGCTGAAAATAAATACATCATTAGTGGTGATAATGGTACAAGAACTCGTACAGAAACAACTGAATCAGCGACATTCACTAAAAAAGAAATTATCACACCAATCCGCGCTTACAAGGTAATGGGTGAAGAAAAACCAGTAGTAACTCATTACTACAACTTAAAAATCACAAAAGAAGAAGCGGGAACTGCAACGGCTACTAAACAAGGTAGCGTCGTTATCAAGTACGTCACAACTGATGGAAAACAATTAAAAACAGAAACTGATAAAGATAATGTTACATTAGAAACAAAAACTATCGTAAGCTTATATTCAGGTGAAACAAAAGTTGACGAACGCACTGATGTTAAAACAGTAGAACAAAACTATGACACGACTCCAAAACAATATCCAACTTTAGTAGATGCTGATACTGGATTCACATACGAGTATGTAGGGTTAAAACAAGGTTCTCCAGCTGCTAGCGGTAAAGTAGTAGAGGGAACAACAGAAGTTGTTTACGAATACCGTCTAGTAAGTGAAGAAGAAAAAACTCCGTCTAGCTCAGTTGTTACTAAGACAGGTTCTGTTGATGTGAAACATGTTGTGATCAACGAAGATGGAAGTCTAAAAACATTAAAAGAAACAGAAGTAGTAAAAGATAAAGTACCAGTTGAGTATGAAGATACTTATGTAACTTACTCAAAAGGTGTAAAAGTATCTGAACGTAAAGAAAAACGCGCAGTTACTGAAAAATACGACACTACTGATAAACAATACCCAACGCTAAAAGATGAAACTACAGGTTTAGTTTATAAATATGTAGCTCCAACATCTGACTCAGCTCCAGCAGCAGGTGACGTAACTGAAGGTGAAAAACACGTTATTTATAGTTATACTCTAGATAAACAAGAAGAAACTACACCGACAGTAACGGAAACGAAAGGTTCGGTAGTTGTTAAGTATGTAGATGCTGATGGTAATGAAATCAAAGACACAGAAAATGTAGTAACAGACGCAGTTGTGAAAACAACGAAAACATACGCTACTAAATCAGGTGATGTTGTCCTATCAACACGTGATGAAGTAACAGAAAATGATGTAAACTACAATGCTGCTGAGAAAAAAGTAGATACAATCACTAAAGATGGTAAGAAATATGTCTTCCGTGGTGTGTACGAAGTTTCTGATAAATTCAGCAACGTAGTAGAAGAAACAGGTAAGGTAAAAGAAGGAACTACGACAGTAGTATACCAATACGATTACGTTATTCCAGTAGACCCAACTAAACCTAACGAAGGAGAAAATACTCCTCCAAAACCAGAGGATAAAATTCCTAACGATCCAAAAGGTCGCACATACAAAGATTTAGGTCTCTTAACAGAAGTGAAACGTAATATCACTTATGTTTACGAAAATGGACCAAAAGCAGGACAAGAAGCAAGTGCACCAGTTGAACAAAAAGCACGCTTCACAAGAACTGCAGAAATCAACAGTAGAACTGGTGAAGTGGTCTACACAAGTGAGTGGACTAAAGAACAAAAACTTGCAGAAGTAGTATCACCAAAAATCGATAAATATGCAGTTGATAAAGAAAAAGTAGCGGAATTAGCAGTAACGCATGAATCAAAAGATTCAGCAGTTGTTGTTAAGTATTCTCAGAATAAACCAAACAGTGTACGTGATTACGCAAAAGATAAAAAAGGAACAGTTATCGTTAAATTCGTAGATATTAATGAAAACTTCCTTGCGGATGATGTAGTAGCTAAGAACAATGTAATTGTAGCTGAAGCGACAACTACAATTATTGACGGCAAAGAAGAAACTACATATAAAGCTACCGGAGAAGAGTATGCTGTGACAGCTCCTGAGACTATCGAGGTAGATGGAGTAACATTCAAACTTAAACGTGTTTTTCCAGCTGGTGATAAATTCAAAAATACTGTAGAGGAAAAAGGTTTAGTTAAAGAAGGAGTAACTACAATTGTTTACCAATATGTAATGCAAATTGATGCTCCAAAAGTTGAAGTGCCAGAATTTGAAGGTGGAGTAGTTCCGTTAGATCCGCCAACTGTGGAGATTCCAGAGCTGAAGATTCCTGAAGAACCAAAACCACAGCCAGAGCCAAATCCAATTCCGACTCCAACTCCAGCTCCTGCACCTACACCACAACCAGCTCCAACACCTCAACGAAACGAGACTCCAAAACCACCTGTACCTGTGGCGGAAGATTCGGGAACACCGGCAGTTCCGAACAAACCAGTACCTTCAAATTACAATCCGGATGGAAACACTTATCCAGCTCCATCAACTGAGGTAGCTCAATTGCCAAATACTGGTACGGAATCGAACGCAGCCTTGGCAGCATTCGGATTTGTTGGAATTTTGAGTGGTCTAAGTATCGTTCTTCGTAAGAAGGATAATGAGTAAAATTTGTTCAAAATTTTAATGAGTTTCTAGTTATAAATTCTAGACCTCTTGAGTGAGGTAAGGTATGTATTTGGAGAAGGCTTAGGCCTTCTCCATTTTATATATAATTTGAATAAAAAAGTGTTGTGTCTTCTACAATAGATTCAGATGACGGGCGACTTATGATGGAGATGTCAAGGCATTTCAATAGATCATAATATAGAAGAGTTCAAGAATGAAACTTGTTTTCACGTTTTTTCTTGACTCTTTTTTTGGTTGTGATATAATTAACCAGTAAATAATTTCAAAGAATAGTATTTTCTCTTAAAAAAGAGAAGTCTAAAAGGAAAGGAGTCAAATATGAGACAGCTAGCGAAGGATATCGATGCTTTTTTGAATGAGGTGATTTTGCAGGCAGAAAATCAGCATGAAATCCTAATAGGTCATTGTACTAGCGAGGTGGCCCTGACCAATACCCAGGAGCATATTCTCATGCTCTTGTCAGAGGAATCTTTAACAAATTCAGAATTGGCGCGTCGCCTCAATGTCAGTCAGGCAGCAGTTACCAAGGCCATTAAGTCTTTGGTCAAGGAAGGGATGTTGGAAACATCTAAAGATCCGAAGGATGCGCGTGTGATTTTTTATCAATTGACTGATTTGGCTCGCCCAATTGCTGAGGAGCACCACCATCACCATGAGCATACACTTTTAACCTATGAACAAGTGGCGACTCAGTTTACTCCAAATGAACAAAAAGTGATCCAGCGGTTTTTGACTGCTTTAGTAGGAGAAATCAAATAATGAGATATATTACGGTAGAGGATTTATCCTTCTATTATGATAAGGAGCCCGTTCTTGAACATATCAATTATAGTGTTGATAGTGGGGAATTTGTTACCTTGACGGGGGAGAATGGGGCAGCTAAGACGACACTGATCAAGGCTAGTCTTGGTATCCTCCAACCACGCATTGGCAAGGTGACTATTTCAAAGACAAATACACAGGGTAAGAAATTGAGAATAGCCTACCTTCCTCAACAGATTGCCAGTTTTAATGCGGGTTTTCCAAGTACGGTTTACGAATTTGTCAAGTCGGGTCGTTATCCACGAAAAGGCTGGTTCCGTCGCTTGAATGCTCATGATGAGGAGCATATCAAGGCTAGTCTGGATTCAGTTGGCATGTGGGAACACCGAGACAAACGCTTGGGTTCTCTATCTGGAGGACAAAAGCAGCGAGCGGTGATCGCACGTATGTTTGCTTCGGATCCAGATGTGTTTATCCTAGATGAGCCGACAACGGGGATGGATGCAGGAAGTAAAAACGAATTTTACGAACTCATGCACCACAGCGCCCATCATCATGGCAAGGCTGTTTTGATGATTACTCATGACCCTGAAGAAGTTAAGGACTATGCGGACCGCAATATTCATCTAGTCCGTAACCAAGACTCGCCATGGCGTTGTTTCAACGTTCATGAGAATGATCAGGAGGTGGGCCATGCTTAGTTTGTTATCTTATGACTTTATGCAACGTGCCTTTCTGGCCGTTATTGCCATGAGTCTTTTCTCGCCAGTATTGGGGACCTTCCTTATCTTGCGCCGTCAGAGTTTGATGAGTGATACCCTCAGCCACGTCTCACTTTCAGGTGTAGCCTTTGGTCTGGTACTAGGGATTTCTCCGACTATTTCCACTATTGCTATTGTCTTGATTGCGGCGGTCTTTCTGGAGTATCTCCGTACGGTTTACAAGAGCTTTATGGAAATCGGGACAGCTATCCTCATGTCAACGGGTCTGGCTGTTTCTCTGATTGTCATGAGCAAGGGTAAAAGCTCGAGTTCTATGAGTTTGGACCAGTATCTTTTTGGTTCAATCGTGACTATCAGCGAAGAGCAGGTTATTTCCCTCTTTGTCATTGCGGCGGTTGTTTTGATTTTGACCTTCCTCTTCCTTCGTCCGATGTACATTTTGACCTTTGATGAGGATACGGCCTTTGTGGATGGCTTGCCAGTTCGTACCATGTCCATTCTTTTTAACATGGTGACGGGGGTGGCCATTGCCCTTATGATTCCAGCTGCGGGAGCTCTTCTGGTATCGACCATTATGGTCTTGCCAGCCAGTATTGCCCTGCGTCTCGGGAAAAACTTTAAATCGGTTATGCTGCTTGCCAGTGCTATTGGATTTTTGGGAATGGTAGCAGGACTTTACATTTCCTACTATGCAGAAACACCTGCAAGTGCAAGTATTACCATTATTTTTGTAACTGTCTTTTTACTTATTAGTTTAGTAAGACGTTTTATCAAATAGGAGACTAACGTGAAAAAAATTAGCTTATTGTTCGCCAGTCTATGTGCCTTGTTTTTAGTGGCTTGTTCCAATCAAAAGCAGGCAGATGGCAAACTAAATATTGTGACAACCTTTTACCCTGTCTATGAATTTACCAAGCAAGTCGCAGGAGATACTGCTAATGTAGAACTCCTCATCGGTGCTGGTACAGAACCCCATGAATATGAACCGTCTGCCAAGGCAGTTGCCAAAATCCAAGACGCAGATACCTTCGTTTATGAAAATGAAAACATGGAAACATGGGTCCCTAAATTGCTAGATACTTTGGATAAGAAAAAGGTCAAAACCATCAAGGCGACAGGCGATATGTTGCTTTTGCCAGGTGGTGAGGAAGAAGAGGGAGACCATGACCATGGAGGAGAAGGCCATCACCATGAGTTCGATCCCCATGTTTGGTTATCACCAGTTCGTGCCATTAAACTAGTAGAGCACATCCGTGATAGCTTGTCAGCAGATTATCCTGATAAAAAAGAGACCTTTGAAAAGAATGCTGCTGCCTATATCGAAAAATTGCAAGCCTTGGATAAGGCTTATGCAGAAGGCTTGTCTCAAGCCAAACAAAAGAGCTTTGTGACTCAACACGCAGCCTTTAACTATCTTGCCTTGGACTATGGACTCAAACAAGTCGCAATCTCAGGTCTCTCTCCAGATGCAGAACCATCAGCTGCTCGCTTGGCGGAATTGACAGAGTACGTTAAGAAAAATAAAATTGCCTATATCTACTTTGAAGAAAATACCTCACAAGCCCTTGCTAACACACTTTCAAAAGAAGCAGGTGTCAAAACAGATGTCCTCAATCCTTTAGAAAGTCTGACAGAAGAGGATACTAAGGCTGGTGAAAACTATATTTCCGTGATGGAGAAAAACCTCAAGGCTTTGAAACAAACAACGGACCAAGAGGGCCCAGCAATCGAACCTGAAAAGGCAGAGGATACCAAGACAGTCCAAAATGGTTACTTTGAGGATGCAGACGTCAAGGACCGTACCTTGAGTGACTATGCAGGTAATTGGCAATCAGTTTATCCTTTCCTTGAAGATGGTACGTTTGATCAGGTCTTTGACTACAAGGCTAAGTTGACTGGCAAGATGACTAAGGAAGAGTACAAGGCCTACTATACAAAAGGCTATCAGACAGATGTCACTAAGATCAACATCACTGATAACACTATGGAATTTGTTCAAGGTGGACAAAGCAAGAAATACACTTATAAGTATGTTGGTAAGAAAATCTTGACTTACAAGAAAGGCAATCGTGGCGTACGCTTCCTCTTTGAAGCGACAGATGCAGACGCTGGACAGTTCAAGTATGTTCAGTTTAGCGACCACAATATCGCCCCAGTTAAGGCAGAACATTTCCATATCTTCTTTGGAGGCACAAGCCAAGAAGCCCTCTTTGAAGAAATGGATAACTGGCCAACCTACTATCCAGATAACCTATCTGGCCAAGAAATCGCTCAAGAAATGTTGGCGCATTGATGAGAAACCGACTAGTTCATAAGAGCTAGTCGGTTTTTGGGTACTAGATGGCTAACTTCATTATAGACCTTTTAGAACTTTAAAAAATAAATAAAACTCTTGAAATATCGGGGGTTATGTGCTAGAATGTAGTTAGTTGATAAGGTTCATTAGAACACCAAAGCCCCTAACTATGGCCGTAGTTAAGGGCTTTTTTGACGTATCTTAGCGATTTAACGGGTGTTGATAGGCTAGTCACTCGGTCTACTCCTTACTATCTAGCCATTTGCAGACGAAATATAAGATAATTCCTGCTATGACGTCCGCTATAATAGTAAGAGCGAGCTCTATGATAAGGTTCATTAGTTTCACCTCCTCTCACGAACCGTAAGGAACGTAATCGGTAACCGATGACAAAAATAGTATACCATACTAAATTTAGATCATCAACCTCACTTCATGCTTGAACTATTGGAGTGCGGTTCATTGTAATGATGTTTTTTGTGAGTCTTTTAAAGGGCTTAACCGTTACTTGCTTCGTTTCTTTGTCCACGACTTGTAAAGCTCAGATAGTATGTTGATAATCAACGGAGTTAGAAAGAACGATCATGGTGCACTAATTCTTTACCAGTTGTTTTAGCAAGAGATTAGACGACAATGTGACAATTCGCCTCTAATTATTGACATTTCAGGAAAAATAGCAGTAAAAACTGCACAGCCTTCTTTAAATGTGCTATAATACAGGAAAAATAATGATGGAGGTCACGATAATGGCAACATTTTTGATGATTTTTGTGGTGGTTTGTGTGCTCCTATTGCTGATAGTCACACTGAGTACAGTTTATGTGGTTCGTCAGCAGTCTGTGGCGATTATTGAACGCTTTGGGAAATACCAAAAGGTTGCCAATAGCGGTATTCATATTCGCTTGCCTTTTGGGATTGACTCGATTGCAGCTCGGATTCAGTTGCGCTTGTTACAAAGCGATATTGTGGTTGAGACTAAGACTAAGGACAATGTGTTCGTTATGATGAATGTAGCGACCCAGTACCGTGTCAACGAACAGAGCGTGACAGATGCCTACTATAAACTCATGCGTCCAGAATCTCAGATTAAATCTTATATCGAAGATGCTCTTCGCTCTTCTGTTCCCAAATTAACCTTGGACGAATTGTTTGAGAAAAAAGATGAGATTGCCCTTGAGGTTCAACACCAAGTAGCGGAAGAAATGACAACTTACGGTTATATTATCGTGAAAACCTTGATTACTAAGGTGGAACCAGATGCAGAAGTTAAGCAATCCATGAATGAAATCAATGCGGCGCAACGCAAGCGGGTCGCAGCGCAAGAATTGGCGGAAGCCGACAAGATTAAAATCGTCACTGCGGCTGAAGCCGAAGCAGAAAAAGACCGCCTCCATGGTGTGGGGATTGCCCAACAACGTAAGGCAATTGTGGATGGATTGGCAGAGTCTATCACCGAACTCAAGGAAGCCAATGTTGGCATGACAGAAGAACAAATCATGTCCATCCTCTTGACCAACCAGTATTTGGATACCTTGAATACCTTTGCCTCTAAAGGAAATCAAACTATCTTTTTACCAAATACGCCAAATGGTGTGGATGATATCCGTACTCAAATCTTGTCAGCCCTTCGCGCTGAGAAGAAATAATAGACTAATACTCTTCGAAAATCAAATTCAAACCACGTCAGCGTCGCCTTGCCGTACTCAAGTACAGCCTGCGGCTAGTTTCCTAGTTTGCTCTTTGATTTTCATTGAGTACAAAGAGCTTGGCAACAGGCTCTTTTTGTTTTACCCTTGTAGCTTTGAGGACTAAATCCTCCTCTACAAATTATAGAATCTTTTCTGAGTATTTAGGGAGTGATGGAGGAAGTCTTGAAAGCGCTTTTGTTTTGTGCTATAGTCAAGTATATCGATTCGTTTAAAGAGGAATGCTTGTATGAGAAGAGAAGAAGTTTTACGAAATCACTGGTTTTTTAGCCAAGAGGTGGGGAAGGAAGAGGCCTTGGCGTCGGATTTTCAGAGGGGAAATTGGCAGGCTATTCAAGTGCCACACGACTGGAGTATTTACAATGATTTTGACCAGTATTCGCCAGCGCAAAATGAGGGTGGCCAGTTAAACGGTGGTCAGGCTTGGTATCGGACGCAGTTTTACTTGGAAGAAGATGCCAGTCTTGTATCGGTGCGTTTGTTGTTTGATGGAGTTTACATGAATGCCCAAGTCTATATCAACGGGCAAGTGCTGGGCTATTATCCCAATGGCTATACACCCTTTTCTTATGATATCTCTCCTTATCTAAGAAACGATGGAACAGCCAACCAGCTTGCGGTTTTTGTGGAAAATCAGCAACCTAGCAGTCGTTGGTACTCTGGTAGCGGTATTTATCGAGAAGTGAAATTGTTGATTACAGATGCAGTTCATCTGGATTTGTATGGGATTAAGATAGAAAGTCCCAAGCTCAAAGAGCAAAGGCAATCTTGGGTGGAAACCCAGCTTGAAAGCAAGGTTTCAAATGATGGATCTCAGTCCGTGTCGGTGTATTTGGAGCAGAGTATCTGGTATGATGGACAACAGCTGTCAGACTGGCAGGCGACAGACTCTCTAGTGATTGAGTCTGGGGAAAAACATCATTTAAAACAAGCCATATCAATTTTCCAACCTTTGCTTTGGGATATTGATCATCCTCACCTTTACCAATTGAAGACTCGCCTTTACAAAAATAGAATTTTGGTTGATGAAGAAGAGGAGACTTTTGGTTACCGCTATATGAATTGGCAAGCGGATAAGGGCTTCTTTCTGAATGGTCGCTGGTTGAAGATTCATGGGGTTTGTCTCCACCATGACTATGGAGCACTGGGAACTGTGGAAAACAGGTCAGCTGCCGAGAGACGCTTGCGCCAGATGAAGGAAATGGGGGTCAATGCTATTCGAATCACCCATAATCCAGCCAGTAGCATCTTGCTGGATGTGGCTGCTAAAATGGGGCTACTTATTCAAGAGGAAGCCTTTGACACCTGGTATGGAGGCAAGAAAGAATATGACTATGGTCGCTTTTTTGAGGAAGAAGCGACTCATCCAGAAGCGAAAGCTGGCGATTTCTGGTCAGACTATGATTTGCGAATCATGATTGAGCGTGGCAAGAACAACCCAGCGATCATTATGTGGTCCTTGGGAAATGAAGTCAGCGAAGCAAATGGCGATGCTCATTCATTGAAGACTATCAAACGCTTGCTAGAAAGGGTTAAGGAAGTTGATGATAGCCGTTTTGTGACCATGGGAATGGATCAATTCCGCTTTGGCGATGGTTCTGGAGGTCATGAAAAGATTGCTGATTTGCTGGATGTGGTGGGCTTAAATTACTCGGAAGATAATATTGATGGGATTCGCAAAAGACATCCCAAGTGGCGACTTTACGGATCTGAAACCTCATCGGCTACAAGGACGCGTGACAGCTATTTTCGACCAGATAAGGAATGGGTTGGGGATAATCGCCGCGTGCGGAATTTTGAACAGTCAGACTATGGCAATGATCGAGTTCCTTGGGGGAAGACGGCGACGGCTTCTTGGATAGCAGATAGAAATCGGCTAGACTATGCGGGTCAGTTTATCTGGACAGGAGTGGACTATATCGGTGAGCCGACTCCTTGGCACAATCAAAATGACACGCCTGTAAAGAGTTCCTATTTTGGGATCGTGGATACGGCAGGGATTCCTAAAAATGATTATTATCTCTATCAAAGTCAGTGGTTGGCACTAGATCAGCAGCCTATGGTTCATATCCTGCCCCACTGGAATTGGGAAATCCACAAGAGTTATCAACAAGTTGTGGATAAGTATGGGGATATCCCTGTTCGAGTGTATTCAAATGCTGGTTTTGTAGAGCTATTTCTCAATGGAAAATCTCAAGGTAGGAAGACCTTTCAGGAAAAATGGACTTCAGACGGTCGAAAATACCAAGAGGGAGAAAGTTCTGACCAACTCTATCTCGAATGGCATTTAGCTTATCAACCAGGAGAATTATATGCTGTAGCCTATGACCGCCAAGGTCAGCTTGTGGCAGAAGATAGGGTGGTGACTGCAGGTGAGCCAGCCAAAATTGGGCTGCATGCCGAGAAAACACAACTGGAGTCAGATGGGCAAGACCTCCTTTATATCTATTTTGATGTATTGGACAAGGATGGAAATTGGGTGCCGAGCGCTTCCAATCAGCTTCATTTTGAAATTGAAGGCCCTGCTCGTATTGTAGGTGTGGATAATGGTAGGCAGGCCAGTCGTGAACGTTATCAGGCTCAGAAAAATGGTCGTTTTAAGCGGAAAGCCTTTCATGGCAGAGGTGTCCTCTTAGTTCAGAGCTTGGAGCAGGCAGGTCTAGTCAGAGTAAAGGCTAGTGCCAGAGGATTAGAGCCAGCAAGTTTTGATTTCTTAGTGGGAGATGCTTTGGCTTGCCAACCAGTAAAAAATAAGAGCTTGTTTGAGATTCGAGTGGACAAGCAGACAGGGTTACAAGAAGGGGATTCCCCAGCTATTGGACTTTATCCACAAACTGTGGATAACCCTGTGAACAAGGTGGGGAATAGTGAAGTGATTTGGGAGATGAGTGGTAGTGCCCAGGCCATTATAAATCAGGGAGTGCTTCATTGTTTGTCTGCTGGCGACTTGGCTATCCGAGCCATATATCAAGGCAAAACCTATCAAATTCATTTGCAGGTCGCAGAAAATACCTCACTAGGGCAGGCAGTTTCTGTACGACCACTTCGCCTGTATACAGATAAGGGGACTTATCCACAGCTGCCGTCCTCAGTTTTGGTGGACTATGAGTTCGGTGGTACAAAACGAGTCAAGGTTATTTGGGAGGAGATTTCTGAAGAAGATTTGGTAAGATTTCATGAGTTTACGGTATCTGGTCGGCTAGAGGGTCTGGATTTAAAGGCTTCTGCTCAGGTTTGTGTTCAAGGGATTTGCGCTGTTGAGCCTGAAAGGGTTTGGACACTTGTCAAGGAAGCCCCACACTTACCAGACCGAGTCAAGCTAGTCTTATCAGATGGCAGACGAGATACGGCCAAGGTGACTTGGGACGAACTCGAACCTCAAGTCTATGCTCAGGTAGGAGAATGTGTGCTTACAGGACAAGTAGCGGGCTGTGAGTTACCAGCAACAGTCACCATTCATGTGACAGATGCCAGTGTAGATGGGGAAGTTATTTCCAATCAGTGGACAGGATCCAACCTGCCTCTGGTCTTTGCTTCTCACTCAGAGCTGAATCACCCAGCTTCTTACCTCAATGACAAGGTCATTTCTCGGAAGAAATCGACAGCCAATACTTGGATTGCCAAGTCAGAGCAAGCCAGCGTGGGCATAATTTTTGGAGATGCAGGGATTTTAAAACCGCGATTCGTGGATAACGTGACCTTGTATTATGTTGAGAATCAAGAATACGTGGCGGTGGAACCGACCTTTATTGATTATTATGTAGGGAATGAGCCTAGTTTACCTCGGACTCCAAATTATTTGGATAAGGATTCTCTGCTCAAGCAAGAGGAGAATTGGCGCCCTGTATCAGCTATCCAAAAAGTTTCAAGCGACAAGGATGAAGGGCTTCGTTTTGAATTTGACAAGGTGGAAACTTATGCCCTTCGTCTTCGATTTGAAAACTTGGTAAACCCACTAGCGTTAACAGAGTTGCAAGTACATGCCAAAAAAGTAAAGAAAAATGTAGATAGGAAGTAGTATGGTAAGAGAAATAAAACCGCATGGGCCCTTGCCTAGTCAGGCCCAGCTAGCTTATTTAGAGGATGAACTAGCAGCATTTATCCATTTTGGACCCAATACCTTTTATGACCAGGAATGGGGGACAGGTCAGGAGGATCCTGAACGATTTAATCCGACAAGATTAGATGCGCTTGAGTGGGTTCGCGTGCTCAAGGAAACGGGCTTTAAAAAGTTGATTTTGGTGGTCAAGCACCACGACGGCTTTGTCCTCTATCCGACGGCTCACACAGATTATTCGGTTAAGGCCAGTCCTTGGAGGAATGGAGAAGGGGACTTGCTCCTTGAAGTATCCCAAGCTGTCACAGAGTTTGATATGGATATGGGGGTCTACCTATCACCCTGGGATGCCCACAGCCCCCTCTATCATGTGAACCGAGAAGCGGACTATAATGCCTATTATCTGGCTCAGCTGAAGGAGATTTTATCAAATCCTGCCTATGGTAATGCGGGAAAATTTGCTGAGGTCTGGATGGATGGTGCCAGAGGAGAGGGTGCTCAAAAGGTCAATTATGAATTTGAAAAATGGTTTGAAACCATTCGTGAACTGCAGGACGATTGCTTAATTTTTTCAACAGAAGGCACTAGTATCCGCTGGATTGGCAATGAACGAGGCTATGCAGGTGATCCCCTGTGGCAAAAAGTGAATCCTGACAAACTAGGAACAGAAGCAGAGCTGGACTATCTTCAGCACGGAGATCCCTCAGGCACTATTTTTTCAATTGGTGAGGCAGATGTCTCTATCCGGCCGGGCTGGTTCTACCATGAGGATCAGGATCCTAAGTCTCTCGAGGAGTTGGTCGAAATCTACTTTCACTCGGTTGGGAGAGGAACTCCACTCCTGCTCAATATTCCACCGAATCAAGATGGTCTCTTTGATGCAAAGGATATTGAACGCCTCTATGAATTTGCGGCTTATCGCAATGAGCTTTATAAAGAAGATTTGGCTCTGGGAGCTGAGGTATCTGTTCCCGCTCTTTCCGAAGACTTTGCTTGTCATCATCTAACAGATGGCTTTGATACCAGTTCTTGGGCAAGCGATGCAGACTTGCCCATCCAGCTAGAACTCGACTTAGGGTCACCTAAAACTTTTGATGTAATTGAGTTAAGAGAAGATTTGAAGCTAGGGCAACGAATCGCTGCTTTTCATGTGCAAGTAGAGATGGATGGCGTCTGGCAGGAATTCGGCAGGGGCTTTACAGTTGGTCATAAGCGCCTCTTGCGAGGACTGCTAGTAGAGGCACAGAAGGTGCGCGTGATCATTACCGATGCACAATCTATGCCTGTATTGACCAAGATTGCCCTCTATAAAACTCCGAGCTTATCACAAAAAGTAGCTGTTCAGGGATTAGCATTTGCAGAAAAAAGTCTAGCTGTGACAAAGGGAGAGACTCTTCATTTTAGGATTGAACGTAGCGAAAGTAGTACTCCTTTGGAGGCTAAGATTTCGATTCAGCCGGGGACAGGTGTCCATGGTGTCGCCTATCAGGACGAGATTCAAGTCCTTCAATTCCAAGCAGGGGAAAGCAAAAAAGATTTGTGCCTACCAACCCTGTATTTTGCTGCTGATAAGACCTTGGATTTCTATCTAAATCTGACTGTTGATGGACAATTGGTTGATCAACTTCAAGTCCAAGTTTCATAAAACAAAAGAATCTTTGCATTGCGCAAAGGTTCTTTTGGCTATGAGTAACTTGGCAACCAGCTGAGGGTAAAGGTTAGCTGTTCAGCTTTTAGGAGGTCTTGGTGTTGAATAGTTGATACGAGTGTTTTATCCAGTCGGCATTCTTTTACAAAGTTAAAATGGCTGTGGTTTTGTTTAGAATGGATATCCAGCCATTTACCTTCTTTAGCCAGATAGACTCGGAGATGGCCAAAGAGAGGGATTCCGAGGTCATAGCTTGGTTTTCCTGGACAGGTCGGATAAAATCCGAGAGCTGACCAGATATACCAAGCCGAGAGACTACCGTTATCCTCATCACCAGGATAGGCTTGCCAGTTTGCGTGAAAGGCTTTCTGACGGAGAGTCTTGATGAGAAGGGCAGTGTAGTCAGGATAGTCGCTGTAGCGGAAGAGATAAGGAATGTGGAAGCTCGGCTGGTTGGAAATAGCGACTTGTCCAAACGGAGCTGTAGCCATTTCGCTCATTTCATGAATCTCGTAACCATAGCCTGTTGTCTCAAAGAGGGGAGCATCTTGACAGGTTTTCAAAAGATAGTTGCTAAAGGCTTCTTTTCCACCCATAAGTTGGATTAAGCCTGGGATGTCGTGGAGGACGCCTAAGGTTGCTTGGATGGCTGAACATTCGGCATAGTCGCGTCCCCAACTATAAGGAGAGAAGTCAGGGCGGAAGTTGCCTTGACTATCACGCGCTCGCATGTAACCTGTCTCAGCGTCAAATAGATGGCGGTAATTTTGTGATGCAGTCTTGTAGGTTTCAGCGATTTCTATTTTCCCTTGTTTTTCGGCACAGCTGGCGATACAAAAGTCACTATAGGCATAGTCTAGGGTGTGGCTGACGCTTTCGTGGTGGTCGGTAGAGAGGTAGCCTAGTTCTTGGTATTGGGCTAGTCCGTGACGACCATTGATGCCGAGAGGGTCGGCCTTGCTGGCTGTTTCAAGCATGGCTTGGAGGAGTTCTTCTTCTAGGTCGGGGGCCATGTCCTTGCAGGCGCTATCGGAGATAATACCGTCTAAAAGGGTACCTGGCATCATACCACGTTCATCTGGGGCCAGCCATTTTGGAAGAAATCCAGTATCACGGTAGCTATTGAGGAAACCTTCTAAAAAGCGGTGATAGTGTTCAGGTATGATAAGGGCAAAGAGGGGGAAGGTGGTGCGGAAGGTATCCCAGAAACCATTGTTGCTGAAGAGAACACCAGGCTTGACGGTACCAGCAGCCAGATCCATGTGGATGGCTTGTCCTGATTCATCAACCTCATAAAAAGTCTGGGGAAAGAGGAAGAGTCTGTAGAGGCAGTGGTCAAAAAAGGTTCGGTCAGCCTCTCCTGTCTCTATAACGTCAAAACGGTGGAGGAGATTTTCCCAGTCCGCTTGCGCATTTGCTTTACAGTTATCAAAGTCCGTTTGAGGTAGATTGATTAGAGCTTGAGAAGGAGAGATGAAAGAAGTCCCTAGCTGAATCTCAGTATGACTATCTGCCAGGTCTATTCGCCAGTCTCTACCTTCTTGGATGATAGCAAGAATATCTGTATTCATTTGCAGGGTAGTGAAGAGTATCAGTGGATTTTTGTTGGTCTCAGTTTTTCCTTCTTGTCGCAGGGCAAGAGTTCGCCTATCTACTTGCTCCACGGTCAGTTCATCTGCTACGTGAAGATAGAGGGAGAGGGCTTTGCCTTGCTTTTGTTCCAAACGAATAGAAGCACCGTAGCAAGTCGGTGTGAGCTGGGTTTCAATCTGATAGCGCAGGGAGAAAATTTTTAGATAATGGGGTTGGAAAGAGGCATTATCCATATCATAGGAAGACTGACGATGAAAGAGGCTGTCTCCACCTAGCTGACCTGTGACAGGTGTCAGAAGGAGCCAAGAGTAGTCC
This sequence comes from Streptococcus sp. KHUD_011, assembly GCF_046352925.1. Classification (GTDB taxonomy): domain Bacteria; phylum Bacillota; class Bacilli; order Lactobacillales; family Streptococcaceae; genus Streptococcus. The sequence continues at coordinate 90,951 of NZ_CP157578.1, forward strand.
CCAATCCAAGGGCTGGGCTGGTGGGTTAATCGAATCCCCTGAAAGATAGGCAGATGTGGATCGAAAAACCAAGATCCATCCTGGTCACTGGTCTGGGGTACAAAGTAATTCATCCCAAAAGGAACGCCTGTGTATGGTAGGGTATTTCCCCTAGAAAAGGCATACTTGCTGGCAGTTCCAAAGCGGGTATCAATGGTTTCAAGTAGTGGTTTCATAGTCTTTCCTTTAGCTGTTTTTCTACATTATATCAGAAAAAGATAGCCTTTAGAAAAGGAGTTTCAAAGATAACTATTTTGTAGAAAAATGAACCTTTTTACAAAATAAATCTCACAAAACACCGTTGTTATTGGCTTTTTGCTTTGTCTTGAATTGTTAATTTTTGAATTTGCTCCCCTTTTTGCTCCCCTTATAGTGCTTTTAGTGCAGTTTCGTAGAATGAGACTGCTTTTTTTGCGTTCTCTTTTGAGAGGTGGCTATATGTGTCCATGGTCATGCTAATTTGAGAGTGACCTAGACGGTGTTGGAGTTCCTTGTAAGGTATTCCTGAGTTAAGCAGTAAACTAGCGTGAGTATGACGGAAACCATGAAAACCTATATTCGGAACATCAGCGCGTTTAAAATGTGTCAGTAATCTTTTTTTAAGTTTTACAATGCTAGTATATTCATGAATGAAGTCAGAAAATACGACACTTTCACGTTGCCCTATCTTCCAAGCCTCTTTAGTTTGGCGTAGTTTGTACTGCTTCAGCATGCTAACAGTCTCTTGATCTATATCTATATCCCGATAACTAGACTTTGACTTTGGGCTGTTAATTTCTAAATACCGATTTAGTGTCTTGGTGACATGCACCATAGCATTATCTAAATCTATATCAGACCAAGAAAGGGCTAAAGCTTCATTGATACGACAACCAGTTGCCAGTAGGAACTTATAGAGCGTTACATCATAGTAATAACGATATTTACAACTATCTAAATTATCAAGATAAACAAGAAACTTTTTTAACTCTTGATTATCAAAGTGCTTTAGCTTTTGTCGCTTTGCTTTCTGAGTGTTACGAGGTAAAACCACATCACGCGCAGGATTGGACGGTATTGCTTGCATGGTTACGCCATACTGTAAGATACGTTTGTTTAAAGAGTGTATCATATCATAGTGTAGAAAAGCGCCCTCTTCCCCTCTATTAGCCTTATCAGCAAGTTTATTGATAATTGACTGAATAAGTGGAGTAGTGAGCTTATCGAGCTTATACTCCCCGAAAGTAGGCAATATGTGATTATCTATTAGCGCTCTAACGTTTCCTTGAGTGTTTGGCTTAACTGTATTCTTATAGCTTTCCCACCAGAGAGTTGCCAATTCTTGATAGTTTTTTATGGTAATAGCCTTTTGTCTGGTAGATCCTGCTTTTTGAAAAGCTATTTTTTCTTGATTGGCTTTCTGCTTAACTTCCTTTTGTGTCCGACCTGTTACTTTGGTTTTTACTTTCTTTCCTGTTACCTGGTCAACTCCTAGATATACATTAGCACGATAGACTTTACTACCGTCTTTTTTTATAACTTCAGTTATTTTCATGATTTAAACCTTTCTAAAATACATCAGCAGGCAAGCTATTATTAAAAAGGTTTTAGATTGTGGTTTATATCATGCCAGAGCTTCACAGTTTGCCCCACATTCGATTTTAAAGAGTCAGACGGTAAATAATACCAGAAAAAAAACAAGGCGGATATGGGGCTAATATGAGCTTGTTTATAGTAAACAGGACTGTATTTAAAGTTTTTTATCGTCAGTTAGCTGTTTTAAAGTTTTTTCAAAGTCCGAGTTTATCTTTTGAGTTTTGTTGAATAGTTGGTATTCTGCTTTTGCTTTATCTTTCGCAACCTTGGAAGTGATTTTTCCATGACCTTCTAAAATATCGTATTCTTGGAAAGTCAAAAAGCGGTCAATACTTTGGGCTAGTTGTTGCATTGTCTGAGCTTTTCGCTGTTCTATCTGTCTTTCCAGGTAATCAAAATAGCTAGATATTCCTCTTTCAAGGGAACGGATTTCTGCTTCTGAAAGATAATTCTTTGCTATTTGAGTATCTGCTTGCAGTATGCGGCCATTAGGGGAGTTTTTCCATGTTGTAAGTCCCATGTTGTCTTTTGTGTGGTCAGCTTTCGTGTAGATAATTTCCGCAGCAGTTTGGCCAGTGATTGCATAATGAAACTTATTCTGTACATCAGCATAGAATTGCTTAGTCAACGTACTTTGTGGGTCATAGTCGATAGAGATTTCAGCAAAAATATCTGTAATCTGCAACCATATACGACGCTCACTAGCTCGGATAGAACGCACGCGCTCCAAGAGCTCACGGAAATAGTCTTTTTCCAGCAAGTTTTCGCCTTGTTTCAGACGGTTGTCATCCATTGCGAACCCTTTTATCATGTACTCACGAAGTACCGAAGTAGCCCACTGTCTAAATCTCGTAGCTTTTTGGGAATTGACACGGTAACCAACTGAAATGATGGCATCAAGGTTGTAGTAGCTGACATCCTTAGTTTGGGTTTTATCAGCAATTGCACCGTGTTTTGTGGTTATTTCCATTTTGGAAACAACCACCTTTTCTTCTAATTCTCCCTCTTCAAAGATATTTTTTAAGTGCTTACTAATTGCAGGAACACCGACATCGAAAAGTCTAGCCATTTCTTTCTGACTAGCCCAAATCGTTTCGCCTTTGATGATGACACTAGCTGTCTCGCTATCGTTATCAGCGGTATAGATTAAGAATTGTAATTCGTTCATGAGATCCTTTCTAAAACATTGTAAGTGGTTGACATTTGTTGACATCAATAAAATTAGTAGATATGGGGCTTATATAGGCTTGAAGCTTGAGCGAAGCCCGAGAATCCACGCGCTTCATGATTGTTGGACATTGTGGCGCGTGGTATGGTATAGGTCGCATTTTCGGCTACCCTAAAAGAAAAATATTAGTGCTGAGGTTTGCTATTGGAAAATATGGGGGAGTTTTGTTTATGAATTATGGGTAATAACATCTAAAGCTCCAATAATCTTTTGAGCATTTTCAATAGCTTCTTTGTATTCTTTAGATGTGTTTTTAACAGGCTTTTTAATTAAATCTATAAAAACAACTGGTTTAGTAAAATCGTTAGATGTTATTCGGATCGTCATATTCAAAATCTTGGTAGTTGCTTTTCTTTTAGCGACGATTCCGCCAGCTACGGCTCCTATTACACCAAATACTGCTCCAGCTACTAAAGCTTGTCCAACACCGCCGGAAACAACAGACTGATCGTTTATAACTAATTCGTAAGATACTAAATCATCGAAGGAGTACCAGTCTGTATCATTTTTATCTTTTTTAATTAAAGATGGAATCAAAGACAAACCGCCTGTCCCAAGCGCTAAGGTAGTTTTTCCAACAACTTTAGCAGTTCCGCCAATCAGACCTGATGAACCTTTTGCTTTTCTTGCTCCGTGTATTCTATATGTACGATGATTTTTATCTATTTCAAGAGGTCCGACTTTATCAGTACGTTTACTTCTTACAGTAGAAGGCCTAGACGATGGAGTTGCTACTTTTTGGGGAGCCGTTTTAAGTGGGACATTGATTGAGTATCCGCAATTAGGACAAAACTTGCAACCGACAACAGAATTTCCGCATTCAGGACAAAATTTCATAATTTTTACTCCTTTTTAATTTTCTTATTTATTTTCAAACTTTTTACGTTCTTTTTCTGCAATTTCTTCCATATCTTTACTTTTTTGGATAATCAATCTTAGTTTTTCAGATTTAAAGTGATTTTCCTTAGTAGATAAAATGAGCTCAAACATTTCGTCACTGCTATCTACAAGTGATTTGATAGTGTGTAAAGTAGTTATCGCTTTTCCTCTATGGATTTCATCTTCATGAAGAACTTGATCTAAGTATTGTAACCTTTCTGATAGTATTTCTTTCATTGCATCATACTGTTCGCGGTATTTGAATAATGTTTCTGTTAATTCATCGATTAAATTATTTAATTGTGTATTAATCTGATCATCTTTACCATATCCTAAAAGGTATTCTACAGATATTTCTAAAACGTCAGCAAAGTCTTGAGCTTTATTAAGAGGAAACTGTCTTGTTTTATTTAAATATCTGGACATAGCAGATTTTGCTATACCAGTCCTCCTAGCCAATTCGCTAAGAGAAAGGCCTCTCTTGTCTTTTTCAGAGATTATAATATCTACAATTTCACTATTAGAACGCATTTTATAGCCCTCCTCCTTATTTTAATTTTATTATAACATCGTTCCCAAAAAAGCACAAGAATAACTGTAAAAATATTTTTTTGTCTAAATATTGAACTTTACTGTCGACAAATGAGAACGATAGCGTTATACTTATTTTGTTCCTTATTGGGAACGATTTAAAAAAGAAAGGTGGAAACTTATGGAATTAGATTTGAGACGCATTAAAGCGGAACGTATTGCCAAAGGTTATACTCAAGATGTAGTTGCTGAGAAAATGGGATGGAAATCACGAGCACCCTACGCAAAAAGGGAAAACGGGGTTGTCCCTTTTGGAGCTGATGAACTTGCTGATTTTGGCAATATTTTAGGATATAGTGTTAATGAATTAGGAATTTTTTTTACCAAAAATGTTCCCGAAAAAGAACGATAAAGAGGTATTAAATGGAACTAGTCTACATGGACGGCAAGAAAGAGCCGTATACTACAAGCGAAATAATAGCTGAATGTGCTGAAGTTACCCATCACACAGTACAAGAACTTTTAAGAAAGCATAAAGCTGATTTTGAAAGCTACGGAATTATCGCATTTGAAATGCGTAAATTAGACGGGCGAGGGCGACCAATGAAAATCTATCGCCTAAATGAACAACAAGCGACCTTGCTGATCACTTATTTAAAGAATACTGAACCTGTACGGCGGTTCAAAATGAACCTAGTCAAAGCATTCTTTGAAATGCGTGAGGAGCTTTCTAAGTTTCGTATGCAGAGGGCGCTAGAAAAGCCAAAAAGAAAAACACTGCATGACAGTATTGAGAACTGGGAACAAGCCCCAAAGCACGCGCATAGCACCATGAACAACTTGCTACTGAAAGCAGTAACCGACAGGAACGCTAAGCAGTTAAGGGAAGAACGTGGGGGCTATAATGGCATTGATAGCTTGACCAGTGACGAGCTGGAGCAATATCAGGCATTTGAGGACATGGTAATAGCCATGATTGGCTTGAATATGAGTTATCAGGAAATCAAAGCTATGGCATTCAGAAATAAAAAAACACGCCAAAGAAGCGCGTGAGAGCAACAAAAAAGGCTTAGCAATAACCACACCGCAGAGCCTTTCACACTAACACTAAAACGAATTTAACAAAGCAGGCAAGCTATTATTAAAGAGGTTTTAGTAAAGATTTATACCTAGATTATAGCATATTTAGGGCAATTTGACCATACGGAGAGCGCCAACTCTTTAAACTGGTACTTTCTCACGTTTAAATTTTGGCGACCGAGGAGAGCGTGAGGCTGTAGGCAAGAAAAACTGTATAAGAAACAACCATTCAAAATCCCCACACTCAGAAGTTTGCAGACAGAGAGCGTGAGGCTAGTGGTAAGAAAAAAAGCATTAAAAAGCCCTTAGGGTAACTACACAACATAGAAACAGAGGTAAAAAACATGGATACATACTTTAAAGATTTTGAAACAGAGTTAGGACTTGTAGAAGAAAAGCTAGATATTTTATCAGAGTGGCATTTATCAAAGAAACACCACGGAGCAACCGAGATTGCTGAAGATTGTAGATCAGCAATTAGTCAGTTATGGATTCAATTTTATAAACTATCGGAAACTTATAAAAAGCAAGAGGCAAGTCATGAGGAGTTTTTTAATAGGAATGTTGAGAACCTGCTTGGGGAATTAAAAAAATATGACGACGGCTGTACAGAAAGGCATGGTGAAGCTCCTGACTGGTTGCTATTCAATTTCTTAGATCAAGCAATAAAAGAAAACAATCTAAGTAATGGGATCAATCATACAACTACTTCAACCTGGATGTACTTACGTCGTTTAGTAGTTGCTGATTTAGAAGAAAGAGGGCTATTAAAATGACACTAGACCTAGACAACATGACACAAGCAGAATTTGATGAAGTAATGGCTGAAATCAAGTCAGAACGTCCCAACCTCTTCCAGTTCATCACTGATTTTTTAGATAGAAAGGTAACACCCGAAGAGGTGGACGACTTCCTGAAGATGGAGCGAACTGATCAAGTGGACTATATTAAGAATTATCAAGCGAGGGCATAACATGAATGAGTTAGATTTGACCAATACACAAGCGGTTGTCTTTATGATGGTACTGATTGGCTTACTGCTTTATCTAAATCACCGAGACAGCAAAAAAAGCGCCCAATTTGAGCGAGAAAACAAACAGACGATAGAAACACCTAGCGAGGATTTAAACCCTGATTATGGGCGTTATATCCAGCTTGCAGGGGTAAGAGTTTACGGAGGGATGAAATGAGTTACACAGTGAAGATATACCTTGATAGTGAAAAAATACCAGATGAACCTTATTTTACAAAAGAGATTTTTCTAGCTACATGTATGGACAATGCAACAAAGTTAGCTGTAACTATGGGCTTGTTGACAAAACAAGCGTTTGATTTAGAGACTAAGACAGCTATTTTGAAAACCTTGGATACAATCATAGAAACTCAAAAAGATATTTTGCAAGGGGTAGCGAGCGGACAAATAACCTTTGTGAATAAAAGCAAAGGAGAGGAGAAACTGAATGAGCCTATCAGATAATGATAAGAAAGTATTAAGACTAATCAAGGTAGGGGCTGAGAACTCCATAACAGGGGCAGAAATCAGCCTGATCACTAAGCTAGCAGAAAGAACCGTGCAAGATATTATTAGCCGTCTAATCACGCGCAATAGCATTCCTATTGTTGGGGTTCGACACGGGACATTTAGAGGATATTTTATCCCAGCTAACAAAGAAGAGCTATTGGACAGTGCAAAAACCTTTTACAATCAGATACGAGAAGAAGAAAAGCGCCTAGCGGTGTTGATGAACAGCGACCTAGAAAGCTACAAAGAAATCTTGAAGGAGGTGGGCGGATATGTTTAGCCTAAGCCGAGAAAGCGAGCAAGACCTAGCGCATGGCATTCTGGAGGTAGTGGAAAGATACCTGGAAGCGCGTGATACAGTCAAACCACGACTGACAGGTTTAATCTCAGCCCAGGAAGTCATGGGCGAGTTAGATATAAAATATCTGACACTCCAAAAGTGGGAAAAAGCAGGGCTAAGGCGATACCATCCACCGCTTGAAGATACAAGAAAGGTTTATTATAAAATAACTGACATCTGGAAGTTTCTGGGGGTGGAAAATGGGTAGATATAACATACACCCAGCACAAGGCGGAGGTCATTATCATGACATTAAATTGTATAAGCATCGTGGTAGATCTTTGGAACAGTTCCAAGAACAAAAGCTACTGAAGAAGTTAAAAAAGAAACGCAAAAAGGGGCGATAGTATGACAATTTATGAGGCTAAAGGCTTTCAGAGTAATCTTGTCTATCCATTTGATAAAATTGAGCCGTTCCAGTACATTGAACGCTTTAAGCCTTTGGTAGTCCCTGAAGGGGCAAACATTGAAGAATTTAAACGTACACAAGCGCCTTACTGTATCAGTGGGAAAGTGACGCCAGAAAAGCATGGCAGTTACAAGCGAAACAACTCCAGTCTAATCTATCGGGATTTGATTTTCCTTGATTATGACGATATACAGGGGACGACTGAGGGCTTTATAAAAGCCATTTCTAGCGCTTTATTTGGCTACTCCTATATCTTATACCCGACTATCAAACATAGCTTAGAAAAGCCCCGTTTTCGCCTTGTAGTGAAGCCTGACAACGTGATGAATGAGGCGACCTATAAGCAGGTAGTGAAAGAGATTGCTGATAAGATTGGGCTCCCCTTTGACATGGCCAGTTTAACCTGGTCACAACTCCAAGGGCTACCAGTAACAACAGGCGACCCAGCAAGTTATCAAAAGATTGTAGAGCATGGGCTTGATTATCCAGTACCCAAGGTTGAACCAAGAGCGAAGCAAGGAACTACTGAGTTTTACAAGCCTAGAGCAAGCGGTCAGAGGTCAATGACTATGAGGATCATTGACACGCTTTTCAACGGATTTGGAGACGAGGGAGGGCGTAACGTGGCAGTGACACGATTTGTAGGCTTACTCTTTAATAAGTGGGTTGATTGTGACCTAGAGACAGCCTATGAACTTACAAAGATAGCCAATAGTGTGACAGTTGAACCATTGCCTATTGAAGAGCTAGACCGCACTTTTAGCAGTATAGCACGGGCAGAATACAGAAAGAGAGGATAGAACCATAGAAAAGGAGAAATTGAAAAGACTGGAAAGTGAAATCTTAGAGGCGCGTGAAAGTGAGGATAAGCACTTTAAGACTTTCAAAGGTGTTAGGGGGCAACTTATCAAAGAGTGTCAAGAAATCAAGGACAAGGCTTATCAGCAAGCTTATGAAGAAGTTATGGCAGACAGCAAACACCTTGAAAATGTAAAGGCAGGCAGGTTAACCGAGGCCCAGCATGAAGAACTAGCCCAGCAGAAAGGCGAGGAAAAGAGCAGTAAGGCCTTACCAACTAATCCGCTGGGAGTTGCTATTATGTTAAAAAAGTACGTCCGATTTATTAGAATTAAGCCAGAGGCACAAGGGCAAAAAGCCCCTTTATATTTCTATAATCCTGATTTTGGTATCTGGTTAGAGGATAATGAATTTTTGCAAGATCTTATTTCTGTCATTTATCCAAACGCAACGGAAAAACAGGCATTTGACACGCTTTATAAAATAGCTAGACAGAGCCAAATGAGGGAAATCCAAGGCAATTATACTGTAATTGGGAAACAGCTATACAATGCTAAGACAGGCATTTTTGAAGAAACTACACCAGAGATTACAGCAACAAGAAAGATAAAAACAGGTTATAGCCCTGGAGCAGAAGAGCCTATAATTAACGGCTGGAAGCCGACAGCTTGGCTTTTAGAGTTGTTTGACGGTGACAAGGAGCTTTATAACCTTGCTATCCAGATTATAAAAGCAAGCGTCACAGGGCAGTCATTGCAAAAAATATTTTGGCTTTTCGGTGAAGGTGGAACAGGAAAAGGAACTTTTCAGCAGTTACTTATAAACCTAGTTGGTATGGAAAATGTGGCCAGTTTGAAAATCACTGGCTTAACAAAAAGCCAATTTTCAACTTCTATATTATTGGGAAAGTCGCTTGTAATCGGTGATGATGTACAAAAGGACGCAGTAATTAGAGACACTTCAGATATGTTTAGCTTAGCAACAGGCGACATAATGACCATAGAGGACAAAGGGAAACGCCCTTATAGCATACGCCTTAATATGACGGTGGTACAGTCATCTAATGGTTTACCAAGAATGAACGGAGATAAGTCAGCTATTGATAGGCGATTTAGAATTTTACCTTTTACCAAAATATTCAAAGGTAATCCTAACAAGGCTATCAAAGACGATTACATTAACCGCAAAGAAGTGCTGGAGTACCTGGTTAAGTTGGCCATTGAAACACCAATCGCTGACATTAACCCTACGAAGTCGATTGAAATTTTAGAAGAACACCACAAGGATATGAACCCCGTTATTGATTTTGTTTCTAAGTTTTTTACTGATGAATTGACAAGTGAGTTTATCCCTAATAGTTTTGTCTACCACGTTTGGAAAGGTTTCCTAGAATACTATGGTATTAAAGAAAACAGGTCAGAAATGGGCTTACATCGAGAAATCAAAAGCAACTTGCCAGAAGGTTTCGCAGTTGGCCAGAAGGTTATCCCTGCAGGGCAACAGATACATAAAGGTTTTTATCCTAAAGAAGACCTACCGCCGTTTGCAAGCGTAGCCTATGCTAATGGTAGGACGACACCCGAAAAGCAGAAAAAGCCAAAGAATGAACGCGGTTATTACAACCATTGGCCAGAGTACAAAAAGAGAAGAAAAAGAAAATAAGAATTTTATACACTTTATACAGTAGGGCAAAAATCTTATACACTTAAAAACGTTGTCATATCAAGGGTTTTATACACTTTATACGAAAAACACGGAAATAAAAAAATTTCCTTATATTATGTTTCAAAAATGGGGTCCCTATTATCCCCTATATATATTTTTATTTTAATGTATAAAGCGTATAAAGTGTATAAAACAATAGCAAAACCCTTGGTACTACTGACTTTATTTTTTATACACTTTCAAAAACAAGTGTATAAAATTTGTAAGAAGCGTATAAAAAAAGGAGCTAAAAATGAAAATTAAACTATTTCATCAGAGATACAAGCAACCCCTTTGGGATTTGGAAAGCCAGGTAAATGGTTTTATGGCAGGCGTTGAAGTTATTGACGTGAAATATACAGAGGCAACAGTGGGGGATAGTGAGGATATGGATGCACTAACCAGTGTGATGGTATTATACAGATAACAAAATGGGGTAGATAGTACCGACCCCCTTGCAATGGTGTAACTACTAGTGACACCCTTAAAACAGAAAGAGGAAAAACAACATGACATTAAAAACATTTTCAGATAAAGCCAAAACATTTACTTTCACTTACTATTTTTGTGATCAGGCGACCGCTCAAGTAGCAGGTCACGCGCTACTGGGATATATGACTGGGACATATTGCCAACCTGTAATTTCATTGACCTACAAGGATAAAGGCACGCTAGTAGCTGAGTATGTGGAAGATCACAAGCTAAACAAGACCTTTAAGCGTATTTGTGACAGTTTTAAAGACTACCACAAACAACCAGGAGAGGCTGAAGCATTTGAAGAACGTTATAAACGGGAGCGCGTGCTTCAACTCAAAGAGTCAGAGGATTTTGAGAGTTTGCTGGAAAAGGTCACAGACTACGAGCTGGAACTATTAGACTATGCTGATCGCTTGCTTTCTGATAAGCCTATCCCTATGGACTCTATGACTGCTTTTGGTACGTTGGAAATGCTGGGCGATGAAAGTATTAGCCTACTCCAAAAGTTGGACGTAGAGGGCGAATATAAAGGCCTTGCTGGTTATACAGAGCATTTGAAGTAGAACACAGGGGAGAAATCCCCTTTTTGCTATCAAGTCAATAGTTTTGGGTTTTTCCATATAGGGGGAAATAATGAAGCAGTTAGCAATAGAAACAATCACTAAACCAATGAAGCTGAGAGGAATATCTAAGAGTATAGCCGAGTTGGACGGTCAACGTTTAGAGATTGATTTGGATAATTTAGTGATTGATTTTGGTGGAGAGTCATTTGAATTAGATAGAATAGCAGGTACTAAGGGAGGTTATCGATATTTCTTTCTTTGCCCTGATTGTGGTAGACGGTGCAGGTTGCTTTATAAACGGTATTTGTATTTTAGTTGCGGTACTTGTCTAGATATCCACAAGCACACCCTGAACCGCAGTAAAACGGATTGCCAATACTACTGGGAGCTTGCACTAAAAGAAGCTAGAAAGGTAGAACCAGGGTGGAGTCCTAGACGTGGCGGATATATGTTTGATAGTTTCCCTGAAAGACCAAAGTATATGAAGCGTGACAGGTATCATAAGCACTATATGAAGTTTTTGAAGTATACTAAAAAAGGGGATAGATTTTGGCTGAATGGTTTGAGATTGTAGGACAATATGAAGTAGTGTGCAATTTACAAAACGAACAAATACTACATATTAGACGGTTTGAATGTTAAAAAAGCCAGATATATCAAGGATTTAAGTGAGTAGAACGTTCTAAAAAAGGGTGCGGTAAGCGTTCCAAAAAAAGGGTGAGATAAGGGTGAGGTTGCATATATAAAAAGTATAAGATTAGTATAAGGTTGTGTATTTAAAAATATTAAAAATAGGCTAAGATTAGGCTAAGGTCACATACTTCAAAATACTAAGGTTTTACAAAGGTACAGGGCTTTTTTTCTAGTGATAGAACCCTAAGATTACCCTAAGGTATAGCTACTTTTTTAGAACCACAGGACGGTAAGGTTTTGGTAAGGTACAGGAGTTTTTCAATGGTGAGGTTTTGGTGAGGTAAGAGCAAAAAATGTAAAGGTTTTGTCAAGGTTGCGTATTTAAAAGCCCCAAGGTTACCACAAGGTAGAGAGGTTTATGAGGGTTAGAAAAGGTGAGGTTTTTCTTAGGTAGTGGCAGTAAATATGACTGACAAATGGCAGGGTTATGTGTGTTGAACTCCGAGCGAACGCCGAGAAAGTGGCTATCTCCCCCCTATCATTTATCAAGCAGATAAGCAAAGTTTTTAGCCCTCTTATTTCGGATTTACTCCTTGCAGAACGACAAGCAGATAAGGACGACAATAAGCCTTCTTAATTGCTTACAAAACGATAGGGAGTTAAGACGAATTTAAAAGCTCCTTATTTTCGTTTTTCTCCTTGTCAAACGGTAAGGAAATAAGACAGGAAATAACATCGCTTATTTTGATTTTGCTCCCTGAAAAACTGTAAGGAGATAAGGAGACTTATTAGCTTCCTTAATTTGGATTTTCTCCTTACAAAATGATAGGGAAATAAGAACTAAAATAACTCCCCTTATTTTCCTACCAAATGACAGGGAGATAAGAGCGGTTTAAAAGTCTGTTATTTTGGATTTATTGCTTACCAAATGATAAGCAGATAAGCAAAGAAATAACTTGCCTTAATTGCTTGCAGAATGACAAGGAGATAAGAGAGATAAAAACGTCCCTTAATTGCCTATCAAACCATAAGGAGATACGGGGGCTATCTCCCTCCCCACGCGCTTCTATGAGCTTCACACCGTCATTGTACATTTTTTCTCACGGGAAATCATTTGAAGCTAGAGCGAACATAGAGAAAACGAAAAAAAGCCAAGGCGCTCCGCCTCAGCTATAATCTCAATAATATTATATCATGAAGGAGCGAACTGATGGAGCTGGATAAGTTTAAAACGATGATGAACGTAAGAGAGCGGATGACTTACTTTCTATGTTTCCAGAGGATGGCAGGAAGTGAAAACCAAGTTACGATAGATGAAGAGGTTTGGAAACTTGTCTTACCTGATCAGTGGAATTTGAGCGGTGAGCATGAAAAAGCAATCCGTGAGGGGTTGGAGATATTCGCCCACGACATCAACAGCATAGAGAACGAGAGAGCTAGAAAATACTTCATTATCCATTATTGCTACATGAGAAAGAAAACAATGAGGGAATTCGTAGAAATGGCAGGTACTAGCTCCACTAGCTACCACCGATACAAACAGATAGCGGTCTTAAACTTTGCGAGAATCCACCAGAACGGAGAGCTGGAAGCATATAAGTAGGCGTTTGGGGTGTTTTGTTGAGAAATGTTGAGATTTAAGTGAGGGGGGATGACATGATTGAAGATTTTTTTATTGATTTGGAGAATATCCAATTAGAGGATATGGAGATAGATTTAAACATGGATTTTGAAATAGATGTTGACCTTGATGATTTAGATTTAACCTTACTACAAGAATTAGAAGCGTAAATGTTGGCAAATGTAGGCGTAGGCTTCATATTCGCCCCATATTTCGCTTGGTTTCGTACTGGACAACTAAAACACCACGGATAAACTACAAGCCCTTAGAAACAAATCTAGGGGCTTTTGTGAGGTCATAATCTTATAAACCACGCGCTTCATGGTATAATATACCTATCAGCAACTAGCAATAAAAAAAGCACGTTTGACCGTGCTAGTTTCTTGCCTGCTGAACTCGTCAAATCTTAGCCCTTTTGTGGGGCTTTTTTGCTCCCCTTTTTGCGTACTTTGGGGGAGCAAGTAGTAAAAAGTAATGTTAGTATTTTTTGTTAAAAAGCGCGTGATATAAGGGTCAGGAAGCCCTAAGGAAACCTAAAATAATAATTCTTTTATTATGTAGAAAAATGACTATCATTTGTGTATGTATTTTCTGCCTCAAAAGCTATATACTGAAAATGAAACTTGTTTGAAAGAGGATACTGCACGATGATTTATTCAAAAGAAATTGTTCGAGAATGGCTAGATGAAGTGGCAGAGCGGGCTAAGGACCATCCAGAGTGGGTGGATGTTTTCGAGCGTTGCTATACAGACACCTTGGACAATACGGTTGCAATCCTAGAAGATGGTTCAACCTTTGTACTCACTGGTGATATTCCTGCTATGTGGCTTCGGGATTCAACAGCTCAACTCAGACCCTACCTTCATGTGGCTAAAAGAGATGCCCTCCTGCGTCAGACCATTGCAGGTTTGGTCAAGCGTCAGATGACCTTGGTACTCAAGGATCCTTATGCCAATTCCTTTAATATTGAGGAAAACTGGAAGGGGCACCACGAGACCGACCATACAGACCTTAATGGCTGGATTTGGGAACGCAAGTACGAGGTGGACTCGCTTTGCTATCCTTTGCAGTTGGCTTATCTCCTCTGGAAAGAGACTGGCGAGACTAGCCAGTTTGATGAGACTTTTGTCGCAGCGACTAAGGAAATTCTCCATCTGTGGACAGTGGAACAAGACCACAAGAACTCTCCTTATCGTTTTGTCCGAGATACGGACCGTAAGGAAGACACCTTGGTAAATGATGGATTTGGCCCTGACTTTGCAGTGACAGGTATGACTTGGTCAGCCTTTCGTCCGAGTGATGACTGTTGTCAGTATAGTTACTTGATTCCGTCAAATATGTTTGCAGTTGTTGTTTTGGGGTATGTTCAAGAAATCTTTGCAGAACTAGACTTAGCTGATAGCGAGAGTGTTATTGCTGATGCTAAGCGTCTCAAAGCGGAAATCCAAGAAGGTATCGAAAACTACGCCTACACAAGCAACAGCAAGGGCGAAAAGATTTATGCCTTTGAAGTGGATGGCCTAGGAAATGCCAGCATCATGGATGATCCAAACGTACCAAGTTTGTTGGCTGCGCCTTATCTGGGCTACTGCGATATCAACGACGAAGTCTATCAAGCAACTCGTCGTACCATTCTGAGCCCTGAAAATCCATACTTCTACCAAGGAGAATACGCTAGCGGTCTCGGAAGTTCTCATACCTTCTATCGCTATATCTGGCCAATCGCCCTTTCTATCCAAGGTTTGACAACAAGAGATAAGGCAGAGAAGAAATTCTTGTTGGATCAGCTGGTTGCTTGCGATGGTGGTACAGGTGTCATGCACGAAAGCTTCCACGTGGACGACCCAACTCTCTACTCTCGTGAATGGTTCTCTTGGGCTAACATGATGTTCTGTGAATTGGTCTTGGATTACTTGGATATCCGCTAAGGAACACGCTTTAGCGCAACTGATTCTTGGAAAGAATCACAAATTTACATTTAAAACGTTAACAATAAAAATTTAAATTTAGAATGAGGTTTTACTTCATGGAAAATGTTGTCGTACATATTATCTCACATAGTCACTGGGACCGTGAGTGGTACTTGCCTTTTGAAAGCCACCGTATGCAGTTGGTGGAATTGTTTGACAATCTCTTTGATCTTTTTGAAAATGACCCTGAGTTCAAGAGTTTCCATTTAGACGGGCAAACTATTGTCCTTGATGACTACTTGGAGATTCGTCCTGAAAATCGCGACAAAGTTCAACAGTACATCGACGAAGGAAAATTGAAAATTGGTCCCTTTTATATCTTGCAGGATGATTACTTGATTTCAAGTGAAGCCAATGTCCGCAATACCTTGATTGGTCAGCAGGAAGCTGCAAAGTGGGGCAAATCCACTCAGATTGGTTACTTCCCAGATACCTTTGGAAATATGGGACAAGCGCCTCAAATCCTTCAAAAATCAGGCATTCACGTGGCCGCTTTTGGTCGTGGTGTGAAGCCGATTGGGTTTGACAACCAAGTTCTTGAAGATGAGCAGTTTACATCTCAGTTTTCAGAAATGTACTGGCAGGGTGCGGATGGTAGTCGTGTCCTGGGGATTCTCTTTGCCAACTGGTACAGTAACGGGAATGAAATTCCAGTGGATAAAGACGAGGCTTTGACCTTCTGGAAACAAAAACTGGCAGACGTGCGTGACTACGCTTCTACCAACCAATGGTTGATGATGAACGGTTGTGACCACCAGCCTGTCCAGAAAAATCTGAGCGAAGCCATTCGTGTGGCAAATGAACTCTTCCCAGATGTAACCTTTGTTCATAGTTCTTTTGATGAATATGTTCAAGCCGTGGAAAGTGCCCTACCAGAGCAGTTATCAACGGTTACAGGTGAGTTGACCAGTCAGGAAACAGACGGCTGGTACACACTTGCCAACACTTCTTCATCTCGTATTTATCTCAAACAAGCCTTCCAAGAAAATAGCAACCTCCTAGAGCAAGTTGTAGAACCCTTGACGATTATCACTGGGGGCCACAATCACAAGGATCAGTTGACCTATGCTTGGAAAACACTTTTGCAAAATGCGCCGCATGATAGTATCTGTGGCTGTAGCGTGGACGAAGTTCACCGTGAGATGGAGACACGTTTTGCCAAGGTCAATCAAGTCGGAAACTTTGTTAAGAGCAATCTTCTTAACGAATGGAAGGGTAAAATCGCTACGTCTAAGGCTCAAAGTGATTATCTCTTTACTGTCATTAACACAGGTTTGCATGATAAGGTCGATACTGTCAGCACAGTGATTGATGTTGCGACTTGTGATTTTAAGGAATTGCACCCAACAGAAGGTTACAAGAAGATGGCTGCTCTTATCTTGCCAAGCTACCGTGTGGAGGACTTGGATGGGCGTCTTGTAGAGGCTAAAATCGAAGATCTCGGAGCTAATTTTGAGTACGATTTACCAAAAGATAAGTTCCGCCAAGCTCGTATTGCTCGTCAAGTGCGCGTGACCATTCCAGTTCACCTAGCGCCACTTTCTTGGACAACCTTCCAATTGCTGGAAGGAGAGCAAGAACACCGCGACGGTATTTACCAAAACGGAGTGATTGATACGCCATTTGTAACGGTGAGTGTGGATGACAATATCACAGTCTATGACAAGACAACTCACGAAGCCTATGAAGATTTTATCCGCTTCGAAGACCGTGGTGACATCGGAAACGAGTATATCTATTTCCAACCAAAAGGAACAGAGCCAATCTATGCAGAGCTTAAGGGCTACGAGGTCTTGGAAAACACAGCTCGCTATGCTAAGATTTTGCTCAAACATGAATTGACCGTCCCTGTCAGTGCAGATGAAAAGCTAGAAGAAGAGCAAAAAGGCATCATCGAGTTTATGAAGCGTGAAGCTGGACGTTCAGAAGAATTGACAAGCATTCCTCTTGAAACTGAGATGACTATCTTCGTTGATAATCCACAAATCCGTTGCAAGACTCGCTTTACTAACACTGCCAAAGACCACCGTATCCGTCTCTTGGTCAAGACTCATAACACGCGTCCAAGCAATGATTCTGAAAGCATCTATGAGGTGGTGACACGACCAAACAAACCAGCTGCTTCATGGGAAAATCCTGAAAATCCTCAACACCAACAAGCTTTTGTCAGTCTGTATGACGATGAAAAAGGAGTGACTGTATCCAACAAGGGATTGAATGAATACGAAATCCTTGGAGACGACACCATTGCAGTGACTATTTTGCGTGCATCAGGTGAGCTAGGTGACTGGGGCTACTTCCCAACACCAGAAGCACAATGCTTGCGTGAATTTGAAGTCGAGTTTGCGCTTGAGTGCCACCAAGCCCAAGAACGCTTCTCAGCCTATCGTCGTGCTAAAGCCTTGCAGACACCGTTTACCAGCCTTCAGCTTGCTAGACAAGAAGGAAGCGTGGCTGCGACTGGTAGCCTCTTGAGCCATTCTGTTCTCAGCATACCGCAAATCTGTCCAACAGCCTTTAAGGTAGCTGAAAATGAAGAAGGCTATGTTCTTCGCTACTACAATATGTGTAGTGAAAATGTGCGTGTACCGGAAAGTCAACATCTCTTCCTTGACCTACTTGAACGACCATACCCAGTTCATAGAGGACTCATTTCACCACAAGAGATTCGTACAGAATTCATCAAAAAAGAAGAAATTTAATTTCAAAAAGTAAACATAAAGAGAAAGGAGGGGCGAAAAGGTAAGAACTAACTGCTGATTCGCCCCTTTTTATGGTAAAAACAATGACCATTGCAACGATTGATATCGGAGGGACTGGGATTAAGTTTGCCAGTCTGACTCCTGATGGGAAAATACTGGATAAGACAAGCATTCCAACGCCTGAAAGTTTGGAAGATTTAGTAACTTGGCTAGACCAGTGCTTGTCAGAGCAGGATTACAGTGGGATTGCTATGAGCGTTCCAGGCGCGGTCAATCAAGAGACAGGTGTGATTGATGGCTTCAGTGCAGTACCCTACATTCACGGATTTTCTTGGTATGAGGCGCTTAGCTCTTATCAGATTCCTATCCATCTGGAAAATGATGCTAACTGCGTTGGACTCAGTGAATTACTGGCTCATCCAGAACTTGAAAATGCAGCCTGTGTCGTGATTGGGACAGGGATTGGCGGAGCCATGATTATCAATGGTAGACTTCATCGAGGTCGCCACGGTCTGGGTGGAGAATTTGGCTACATGACAACTCTTGCCCCTGCTGAAAAGCTCAACAACTGGTCGCAACTAGCGTCAACTGGGAATATGGTACGCTACGTGATTGAAAAATCTGGTCAAACTGACTGGGACGGTCGCAAGATTTACCAAGAGGCCGAAGCAGGAAATACCCTTTGTCAAGAAGCTATTGAGCGCATGAACCGCAATCTGGCGCAAGGCTTGCTCAATATTCAGTATCTCATCGACCCAGATGTCATTAGCCTAGGTGGCTCCATCAGCCAAAACCCTGACTTTATCCAAGGGGTCAAAAAAGCTGTAGATGACTTTGTTGATACCTACGAAGAATACACGGTCACACCCGTCATCCAAGCCTGCACCTATCATGCAGATGCCAATCTCTACGGTGCCCTTGTCAACTGGTTACAGGAGGAAAATCAATGGTAAGATTTACAGGAATTAGCAGTAAACAACATCAAGCTATAGAGTTGCTTCAAAAGCACATTTCTCTACCAGATGTCGAAGTAGCTGTCGCCCAATCTGACCAAGCCTCTATCTCTATCAAGGGTGAGGGTGGACACTATCAACTAACCTATCGCAAACCTCACCAACTCTATCGCGCCTTGTCCTTGTTGGTAACAGCTCTAGCAGAAGGTGATAAAGTAGAGATTAAGGAGAAGGCGGCTTATGAAGATTTAGCCTACATGGCTGACTGTTCTCGAAATGCGGTGCTGAATGTGGCTTCTGCCAAGCAGATGATTGAGGTCTTAGCTCTCATGGGCTACTCAACTTTTGAGCTCTACATGGAAGACACTTACCAGATTGAAGGGCAGCCTTACTTTGGCTATTTCCGTGGAGCCTACTCAGCTGAGGAATTGCAGGAAATTGAAGCCTATGCCCAGCAGTTTGACATGACCTTTGTGCCCTGCATCCAGACTTTGGCCCACTTGTCAGCCTTTGTCAAATGGGGTGTCAAAGAAGTCCAGGAGCTCCGTGATGTAGAGGATATCCTTCTTATCGGCGAAGAAAAGGTTTATGACCTGATTGATGGTATGTTTGCTACTCTGTCTAAACTACAAACTCGCAAGGTCAATATCGGGATGGACGAAGCCCACTTGGTTGGTTTGGGACGCTACTTGATTCTGAACGGTGTTGTGGATCGTAGTCTCCTCATGTGCCAACACTTGGAGCGCGTGCTGGATATTGCTGACAAATATGGTTTCCACTGTCAGATGTGGAGCGATATGTTCTTCAAACTCATGTCAGCGGATGGCCAGTATGACCGTGACGTGGAAATTCCAGAGGAAACTCGTGTCTACCTAGACCGTCTCAAAGACCGAGTGACTTTGGTTTACTGGGACTATTACCAGGATAGCGAGGAAAAATACAATCGCAACTTCCGCAACCATCACAAGATTAGTCATGACCTTGCATTTGCAGGAGGAGCTTGGAAGTGGATTGGTTTCACACCCAATAACCATTTCAGCCGACTCATCGCTCTTGAAGCGAACAAGGCCTGTCGTGCCAATCAGATCAAAGAAGTCATCGTAACTGGTTGGGGGGACAATGGTGGTGAGACCGCCCAGTTTTCTGTCCTACCAAGCTTGCAAATCTGGGCAGAACTCAGTTACCGTAATGACCTAGACCGTCTGTCTGCTCACTTCAAGACCAATACAGGTCTTTCGGTTGAGGATTTTATGCAGATTGACCTAGCCAACCTATTACCAGACCTACCAGACAATCTCAGTGGTATCAATCCCAACCGCTATGTCTTTTATCAGGATGTTCTCTGTCCGATCCTTGACCGACACATGACACCTGAACAGGATAAAGCACACTTCACTCAGGCTGCTGAGACGCTTGCTGACATTAAAGAAAAAGCTGGAAACTATGCTTACCTCTTTGAAACGCAGGCCCAGTTGAATACCATTTTAAGTCGCAAAGTCGATGTGGGACGACGCATTCGTCAGGCCTACCAAGCAGATGATAAAGAAAGTCTGCAAGAAATCGCAAGACAAGAATTACCAAAACTCAGAAGCCAGATTGAAGACTTCCATGCCCTATTTAGCCACCAATGGCTGAAAGAAAACAAGGTCTTTGGCTTGGATACGGTCGATATCCGCATGGGCGGACTCTTGCAACGCATCAAGCGCGCAGAAAGTCGTATCGAGGCTTATCTGGCAGGTCAGCTGGACCGCATCGATGAGTTAGAAGTGGAAATTCTGCCATTTACTGACTTCTACGCAGACAAGGACTTCGCAGCTACAACAGCCAACCAGTGGCATACCATTGCGACAGCTTCAACCATCTACACGACATAAAAAACAAGAACACCTTGCTCTTACTCAGAGTGTTTCTCGTGAAACATCCCTTTCTTAAAAAAGTACTCCACATAAAATAATTTGTGGAGTTTTTTATATAATTAGTAGTTTAACCTAACCTTCAAATAGGAGTATACTAATAATGTAATCGTTATCAAAAGTCTAAAAAGGAATTTTTAGATGGATATCAAAATAAAAAAGGGAGGAAATTATGAATAAGTTTTCAAAAACCTTGAGAGACAACTGGATCTTTCTCTTGATGGTTTTGCCAGGGGCACTCTGGTTGATTCTATTCTTCTACATTCCAGTATTTGGGAACGTGGTTGCCTTTAAAGACTACCACATGACCAGTAATGGATTTATAGATAGTATCGTGAATAGTAAATGGGTCGGACTCGATAATTTCAGATTCTTGTTTAGTTCAAAAGACGCCTTTATCATCACACGAAATACTGTCCTCTACAATCTAGGCTTTATCTTTATCGGTTTGATTGTATCTGTAGGGATTGCCATTATCCTCAGTGAACTCCGTTCTAAGAGAATGGTTAAGATCTTCCAAACTTCTATGTTGTTCCCTTACTTCTTGTCTTGGGTTATCATCAGTTTCTTTACAGATGCCTTCCTAAACATTGATAAAGGGGTATTCAACCATTTACTAGAGTCTATCGGAATGAAGGAAATCAATTTCTACGCTGACTTAGGTATCTGGCCATATCTCCTACTTTTCCTAGGTATTTGGAAAGGCTTTGGATATAGCAGTGTCATGTACTATGCGACAATCATGGGAATTGATCCAACCTACTACGAAGCAGCAACAGTGGACGGAGCCAGCAAATGGCAACGAATTCGCAATGTAACCATTCCACAGTTGACACCATTGGTAACTGTATTGACCATCCTTGCAGTCGGAAATATCTTCCGTGCAGACTTCGGTCTTTTCTACCAAATCCCCCACAATGCTGGTCAGCTTTATAACGTAACCAACGTCTTGGACGTATATGTTTATAATGGCTTGACTCAGACAGCGGATATCGGGATGGCTTCAGCGGCAGGTCTCTATCAATCAGTAGTCGGCTTGATTCTAGTTATCCTATCAAACTTACTTGCAAGACGAGTTGATCCAAACTCAGCCTTGTTCTAGAAAGGAGGAGAATATGGCAGAAAAGAAAATTAAAAAAGAAAAAATTGATAATGTCGGCATTCACTCCTTCAGTAAGAAAGCAGATATCTTCTTTAGTACCATTTCTGGTTTGATTGCCCTCTCTTGTATCCTACCCTTCGTATTCGTTATTGTTATTTCGGTGACAGATGAAAAGAGTATCCTCCAAAATGGATATAGCTTCTTCCCATCCCAATTTGGATTAGACGGTTTTGAATTTTTGGCACAGTTTAAGGATAAAATCCTCCAAGCCCTCTTCATCTCAGTCTTTGTAACAGTGGTGGGGACTATCACAAACGTTTTTATCACAACAACCTATGCCTACGCCATCTCACGTACAACCTTTAAGTATCGCAGATTCTTTACGATCTTTGCCCTTCTTAGTATGTTGTTCAACGCTGGTTTGGTACCAGGCTATATCGTGGTAACTCGTTTACTTCAACTTGGTGATACAGTTTGGGCCTTGATTGTTCCAATGCTTCTCTCACCATTTAACATCATCTTGATGCGTTCCTTCTTCAAGAAGACCATTCCAGAAGCTATTCTAGAATCCGCTCGTATCGATGGTGCTAGTGAGGCCCGGATCTTTTTCCAAATCTGTTTGCCATTGTCACTACCAGGTATCGCAACCATCACGCTTTTGACAGCTCTTGGTTTCTGGAACGACTGGTTCAACGCCCTCCTCTATATCAAGAGTGACAACTTGTATCCATTGCAATATTTGCTGATGCAAATCCAACAAAATATGGACTACATCGCAAAAGCAGTCGGCCTATCTGGTCAACTGGGAGTTGCTCTACCGAAAGAAACAGGACGTATGGCCATGGTTGTGGTGGCAACCCTTCCAATCGCGATTTTGTATCCATTCTTCCAACGCTACTTTGTAAAAGGTTTGACTATCGGTGGCGTGAAAGAATAGTGCTTATTGAGAAAGAACATTTCTCATTTCCAAACTTCCCTTGCGTGAAGTTAAGATCATTACATTGTTTATAAGTTTAAAAATAAAAAAAGGAGTTTTTGTCATGAAAAACTGGAAAAAATATGCTTTTGCATCTGCTAGTGTAGTCGCTTTGGCTGCTGGTCTCGCTGCTTGTGGGAACCTTTCAGGTAACAGTAAAAAAGCTGCTGACTCAGCTTCAGGTGAAAAAACTGTTATCAAAATGTACCAAATCGGTGACAAACCAGATAACTTGGATGAATTGCTAGAAAATGCTAACAAAATCATCGGAGAAAAAGTTGGTGCCAAATTGGATATCCAATATCTTGGATGGGGTGACTATGATAAGAAAATGTCAGTTATCACATCATCTGGTGAAAACTATGATATCGCCTTTGCATCTAACTATGTTGTAAATGCTCAAAAAGGTGCTTATGCTGACTTGACTGACTTGTATAAGAAAGAAGGGGCTGAACTTTACAAAGCACTTGACCCAGCTTACATCAAAGGTAACAGCATTAACGGTAAAATTTACGCAGTTCCAGTTGCAGCCAACGTTGCATCATCTCAAAACTTCGCCTTCAACGGAACTCTTCTTGCTAAATACGGTATCGATATTTCAGGTGTCACTTCATATGAAACACTTGAACCAGTCTTGAAACAAATCAAAGAAAAAGCTCCAGATGTAGTGCCATTTGCGGTTACTAAGAACTTCATCCCATCTGATAACTTTGACTACCCAGTTCCAAATGGACTTCCATTCGTTATCGACCTTGAAGGAGACACTACTAAGATCGTAAACCGTTACGAAGTACCTCGTTTCAAAGAACACTTGAAGACTCTTCATAAATTCTATGAAGCTGGATACATTCCAAAAGACGTAGCAACAAGCGATACTTCATTTGATCTTCAACAAGATACTTGGTTTGTTCGTGAAGAAACAGTAGGACCAGCTGACTACGGCAATAGCTTGCTTTCACGTGTTGCTAACAAAGATATCCAAATCAAACCAATCACTAACTTCATCAAGAAAAACCAAACAACACAAGTTGCTAACTTTGTAATCTCAAACAACTCTAAGAACAAAGAAAAATCAATGGAAGTGTTGAACCTCTTGAACACTAACCCAGAACTCTTGAATGGTCTTGTTTATGGTCCAGAAGGCAAGAACTGGGAAAAAATTGAAGGTAAAGAAAACCGTGTTCGTGTCCTTGATGGATACAAAGGAAACACTCACATGGGTGGATGGAACACTGGTAACAACTGGATCCTTTACATCAACGAAAACGTTACAGATCAACAAATTGCAGATTCTAAGAAACAATTGGCAGAAGCTAAAGAATCTCCAGCGCTTGGATTCATCTTTAACACTGACAATGTGAAATCTGAAATCTCAGCTATCTCTAACACAATGCAACAATTCGATACAGCTATCAACACTGGTACTGTAGACCCAGACAAAGCTATTCCAGAATTGATGGAAAAATTGAAATCTGAAGGTGCCTACGATAAAGTATTGAACGAAATGCAAAAACAATACGATGAATTCTTGAAAAACAAAAAATCATAAGATCAATTGATTTCGTGTATTCATTCCTAATTCCTAAAAACTGAATCACTGTTTTCCTCAGGTTTATCTGGGGGAGGCAGTGATTTTTTGAAACGAAAGCATAGATATCCGTGTTTTCTTATCACTATTTAACCATTCAGGAAATCTTAAGTACCATTTAGGATTTGGAGTAAGGATTTAGGAAATTATGGCTTATATTAGAGATGTTCCAAGTTTACAAAGGAGGGTTCACATGAAAAAGTATCAGCTTGTCTTCAAAATAAGTGCAGTTTTCTCTTACTTATTTTTCGTATTTGGTCTTTCTCAGCTGACGCTTATTGTTCAAAATTATTGGCAATTTTCTTCCCAGATTGGCAATTTCGTCTGGATTCAAAATCTCTTGAGTTTGCTATTTAGCGGAGTCATGATTTGGATTCTGGTTAAGACAGGGCACGGCTATCTTTTTCGCATTCCGAGAAAAAAATGGCTTTGGTATTCGATTTTGACAGTACTAGTGGTAGTGCTCCAGATCTCTTTTAACGTTCAGACAGCTAAACATGTTCAGTCAACTGCTGAAGGTTGGGCTGTATTGATCGGTTATAGTGGGACCAACTTTGCTGAGCTAGGTATCTATATAACTTTGTTCTTTCTGACTCCACTTATGGAAGAGCTAATCTATAGAGGATTAATGCAACACGCCTTTTTTA
This sequence comes from Streptococcus sp. KHUD_011, assembly GCF_046352925.1. Classification (GTDB taxonomy): domain Bacteria; phylum Bacillota; class Bacilli; order Lactobacillales; family Streptococcaceae; genus Streptococcus. Next base: position 116,201 of record NZ_CP157578.1, read on the forward strand.
AGCATTCGAGATTTGGCCTTGATTTGCTTCTTCCGTCAATTTTATTTGCTCTTCCTCATTTTTCAAGCCTGCCTAGTTTGTTAGATATCTTCGTCTTTGCAACATCTGGCATCATCTTTGCTAGTTTGACCCGCTATACCAAGAGCATTTATCCTTCCTATGCGGTGCATGTGATTAATAATATTTTCGCGACATTACCATTTTTGCTGACTTTTTTACACAGGGTGTTTGGGTAAAATATTAGTTCGAGAGTAAGAATGATAGCTTTTCAATTTAAGGAGGAAAATGAGAATGACACCATTAAAATGGTTTGCTGGAGGAAGCGAACGGCGCTGTGAAGCCATGACGATCATAAATCATCTATTGGAAGATATAAAGGATACGCCTCAATTTGCTCCTTTGAAAAATCTGTTAGTGATTTATAAAAGAAGATTGAAGGACGATGGGACTTCTACTCCTTTTATATTGAGCCAAATGAATGTTGACATCTCACGTGTGTTGATTGACAATAAGCTGATGTTATCAGAAAGTCAAGCTGAGCAGATCAAAAAATTGAGAGAATTATCTGCTATTCGCTATGGCTACTGACGAAATGCAGGGATAAATCCCTTTCTACAATTTCCAGTCAAATAAATTGCATTCGTTTTCTCAAGCAGGTATACTAGTATAGTTAGATGAAAAATTCTGAAAATTTAAGAATAGAAAAGAGAACAAATCTTATGGCAAAAGATATTCGTGTCTTACTTTACTACCTTTACACTCCAATTGAAAATGCAGAGCAATTTGCTGCAGACCACTTGGCCTTCTGTAAATCAATCGGCCTTAAAGGCCGTATCCTAGTCGCTGACGAGGGAATTAATGGAACAGTTTCAGGTGACTACGAAACAACTCAAAAATACATGGACTACGTTCACAGCCTTCCAGGAATGGAAAACCTGTGGTTCAAGATTGACGAAGAAAATGAACAAGCCTTCAAGAAGATGTTTGTTCGCTACAAGAAAGAAATTGTCCACCTTGGTTTGGAAGACAATGACTTTGACAATGACATCAACCCACTTGAAACAACAGGTGCCTACTTGTCTCCAAAAGAGTTCAAAGAAGCCCTTCTTGACGAAGATACAGTTGTCCTTGACACACGTAACGATTACGAGTACGACCTAGGACATTTCCGTGGGGCTATCCGCCCGGACATTCGCAACTTCCGTGAGTTGCCACAATGGGTTCGTGATAACAAAGAAAAATTCATGGACAAGCGTGTTGTGGTTTACTGTACAGGTGGCGTTCGCTGTGAGAAATTCTCAGGCTGGATGGTCCGTGAAGGCTACAAAGATGTAGGCCAATTGCACGGAGGAATTGCAACTTACGGTAAAGACCCAGAAGTCCAAGGTGAACTTTGGGATGGGAAAATGTACGTCTTTGACGAGCGTATTGCCGTAGATGTTAACCATGTCAACCCAACTATCGTAGGGAAAGACTGGTTTGATGGAACACCATGTGAACGTTATGTCAACTGTGGAAATCCATTCTGTAACCGTCGTATCTTGACATCAGAAGAAAATGAAGACAAGTACCTTCGTGGATGCTCACACGAGTGCCGTGTTCACCCACGTAACCGCTATGTTTCAGAAAATGAATTGACACAAGCTGAAGTTGTCGAGCGCCTAGCCGCTATCGGTGAAAGCTTGGATCAAGCAGCTACTGTATAAGATTAAACAGTCCTCAGGGGCTGTTTTTTTATGCTTTTTACTCAAAAATCTAATACTCAATGAAAATCAAAGAGCAAACTAGGAAGCTAGCCGCAGGCTGTACTTGAGTACGGCAAGGCGAAGCTGACGCGGTTTGAATTTGATTTTCGAAGAGTATAAAGTTTGTTTTTGTATCTTTCAGAAAAATAAGGTATACTATATGTAAACGATTTCGAAGGAGTTTAGTTATGGTGAAAATATTTTATATTCCAAATAAACAGAGCATTTTAGGAGAACAGGAAATTTTGACTGCCAAGTCCGTCTTGGCCTTGGTAGATGGTTTGGAGTCACATAGCTATGATGCCGTCTATCTCCGTCAGCCTCTTAACCGTCTCGAGTATATCGAGTGTGCGATAGTGGGGCAATCACAATTTCTTTTTAAAGTCAGTTATGCTGATGATCAAAAGGCTTACCGTGTCGATCTTCCTGACCTACTAACGAAGACAGACTGGGAAATCATCAAGTCATTTTTAGATGCTCTGCTTGCTTATACAGGAACTGAGATTGAAGGACTAGATGGTTTTGACTTTGAAGCTTATTTCCAAGCACGTATTCAAGCCTATTTAGCAGACACTGCAGCCCGTTTTACGATTTGCCAAGGAATTTTTAATCCTGTTTTATTTAGTCATGAGGACTTGAAAAGCTTTTTAGAGGTAGATGGTTTGGCACAGTTTGAAGCACGTGTACGTGCGGTTCAAGAGACTGATGCTTACTTTGCAAGAGTTTCCTTCTATCAGGATGGAGAAGGCCAAGTGCATGGTGTATACCATCTAGCTCAAGGAGTCAAGACTGTTTTACCGAGAGAACCATTTGTTCCTGCAGCCTATATGGAGCAATTGGTGGATAAGGAAGTGCAGTGGGAGATTGACTTGGTTCAAATCACAGGAGATGGCTCTAAACCAGAAGACTATGAAGCCATTGCCCGCTTGGACTATGCAAAATTCCTTGAGGTACTACCGTCAGAACTTTACCACCAACTAGATGCCAATCAATTAGAAGTACAACCCATCTTAGAAAAAGATTTTAAAACATTAGCACAAGAAGAGTAAAGCAGAAGCAGGTCAATCGACTTGCTTTTTTGACATAGAAAAAATCCTGCCATGGAAGACAGGATTGCTACTCAATGAAAATCAAAGAGCAAACTAGGAAGCTAGCCGCAGGCTGCTCAAAACACTGTTTTGAGGTTGTAGATGAAACTGACGAAGTCAGTAACCATACATACGGTAAGGAGAAGCTGACGTGGTTTGAAGAGATTTTCGAAGAGTATGAAGTTTAAAGAAAGGCCAAGATACGAAGATAATCCCCAATCAGTGCTACTTCAGCTACAAAGAAGAGGAGGATAATCACTCCGTTCACAAGGACAGACAAGAATAATTGATAGAAGGAGTCGGTTTCACTGGCTTGACTTGGTCTTGTAATGATATGGAGACTGGCAAGCAGAATGATTCCAATGCTAATCACACACAAGAGGGCTGTAAATCGTAGGCTGTCAAAGAAGGCAAAGAAACTAGCAATAGCAGTGAGGATGATTGGAATGGCTAAGAGTTGACTATATTGTTGGAGAACATTTTCTAGCGTCCAGTCCTTTTCTTGGTAGATAAATCGTCTCACAACGAAACTGCCCAAGAGGAATGAAAAGAAGAAGAGCGTTGTTGCTACTAGGATAGAGATAATCGAAAAGAGATTTAATGAAGCAAATTGTTCAGGGAAGTGATTATGCATAGTTGCTATATGTCCATAGTAAGCATGTTTGATGTGGTAGATACTAAAGAAAAAGGAAGATGCAGAAAACAGAATGAGCAAAAGAAAGGCTGTGTAACTGTGTGTGCTACTTGTTTCAAGACTGCTTGTAGGAGATTTGATTGCTTCCACTAGCCAAGACCAAAAATCAAGCGCTTGCTCTTTCCATCTATCCGTAGATTTTGGAGCTTGGTCGGGGATATAGGGACTTTCTAAGGATTGACTGATAAGAAGGGGCTCTTTCGTGGTTGGTTTTTGCTGAGGAAGTGCTTCTTGACTCTCTTCAGCTATAGTGACTTTTTCTGTTTCTTTAGAAAGATCTTGCTCTTCTTCAGTAGAATCTAATGCTTTCTTTTCTTCTATTTCTGTTCTTGCTTCACTGTCTTCAGGCGTTTCAATTTTCTCTTCTTGCTGATTTTCAAGTTCGACTTTAGCTTGAGAGACTTCCTCCTCTACTTGAGTATTTTTTTCAATTGGTGTATCGAGATCGGCTATCGTTTCTTCAGTCTTGTCTGCAACCTCTTGAGCTTGCTCTTCAGGTTTGTTCTTGCTTGTTGTTTTTACAAAATCATTACTTTCAAACCATTCTTGTTTCATGGTAGAACCTCCTTTTTAGTTAGATAAATATGCTTCCATAGTAGCGAATGTAAGCGCTTTTGTCAACGTCTGTTTGGTATGGATATTAGCTCAATATCATTATCAGCTCTAGCAATGAGTTGATCCTTGGCTTCGGTTTTTTCAGTTTTGTAAGGGTTGCTTAATTCCGTACCTCTTGATTTAGGCTCTTCTCTTGTGAATTGGAAGATAGAACCATAGTTACTTGAGATGTCCCAGTTAATTCGTTGGCTTTCTTTTTGCGTCAGAGTGATTGAGAGATGGTCTTTAGAAGTTAATTCCACCTTGCCGTGAACTTGGATATTTTCAGCGTGGAAGTGATGTTCTGTTGACTCTAGCTGACTATCTGTAAGGTCTGTATCAAAGATATTGATAATATTTGGGGTTGTAAGTTTACTGTTTTTGATACGACTTCCTTCGATTCGGAGGAGATAGCCGTTTGTATTGAGGGTCGCATTTTCAAGGCTAGCATTAGTTATACTGGTTTGACCGCGATTTGCTGAGATGTTGATCCCTTTTAGACTTCTTCCCTTTGGAACTTGGAGAATAACTTCATTAAAACGACTAGAGTAGCTACTTGCGATATGGAGAATCCTGCCAATTCCAGAAGAGAGAAATGGAGTTTCAGACAGTTTCTTATCAGTGAGGCTTAGAGTTTTGTCGTTTTGATTGGTGACAAGATCATGGTTAGCAGAAATAGATGGATGATAAGAAATGTGGATTTGATCATCGAAAGAGTCTGTGATGGTCAGCGCGTGTTGGTGGAGAGTTATCTCTAGATTTTCGACTTCCTTGCCAAAGGTCAGCTCTTCCATCCGACTATCATAGACAGGTTCCTTGGACATGGCAAGTAGGCTCTTGATACCGTCAGATTGGATACCTACAAAGAGCAGGATAAATCCGATAATAGTAGTCACCACACCAAAAATGAGAAATCCTTTTGTCCATTTACGCATGCTGATCACCTCTCTTTCCTTTTTTGAGAACAAATTGCACCAGGCGAACAATGAGTAGACCGAAGAAGCGAGCTACATAGGAAATACCTAGTAAGACTAGTGAAGAAGCACCGATAGCCAGTAAACCAGAACCAAAAATCAAGATAAAGGCTGATTTAGCTTGGGCGAGGACAGTGAAACTTTCAACTAAAAATAGGAATCCGCCGATGATACCAAGTATGGAAACTGCAAAGAAAGCCAGAATAACAGTCAAAGCAGCCACAAGGATTCCGAACAGAGCCACGAGGATGGCGATTCCCAGAGGAATACCTATGGGTGCTGCAAGGAGGGCTAACAAGGCGATATGCAAAATTTGTCGGTTATTTTTTTGAGCAGGCGCTTCATTGATTTTTTTGTCGAGAAGATTTGATAGAACTTCGTGGGCCGCTTCTTTGGGAGTTCCCAAGCTAGCGATGAGTTCTTCTTCTCCTTCGACTCCAGCATCGTCAAAGAGTTCCCTGAAATAGTCCATGGCTTCAATTTGGTCAGCCTGAGGCAGTTTTTTGAGATAGAGTTCTAGCTGAGTCAGGTATTCAGTTCTTGTCATGGCGGATACTCCCTTCTATGATGCCATTGATGGTGTCTGTATAAAGTGCCCATTCATCTTTTAGGGTCACGAGCTGTTCTATACCACCATTTGTCAAGGAGTAGTATTTGCGCATGCGACCTTGGAACTCTCTAGAATAGGTTGTCAGAAAGCTATTGCCCTCCAATTTTTTGAGAATGGGATAGAGTGTAGATTCTTTGATATTAGCGATCAGCTTAATGGTTTGGCTAATCTCATAACCATAAGAATCATCCTGCTCCAGTACGGCCAAGATGAGAAATTCAATCAAGGCAGAGGATGTTGGAAAGTACATGGGGAACCTCCTTTTCTAATGTGTAAGATTTTTATATATAATTTTTCTACACATACATTGTACATCTAAATGAAAGCCCTGTCAAGAGAAATGTATAAAATTTTTATATATAAAAAACTTCTAGGCAAAACTAGAAGTTTAGAGGATTTTATCAGCTCTGTCCACTGTAAAGAGGGCAACAGTCATCAGGATATCGACGAGTAAGAGGGCAGCTACAGCTGGCACCCAAGAGTGGAAAAGGTCAAAACTGTAACCAAAGAGGGTTGGCCCAAAGGCTGCTAGGATATAGCCTCCTGTTTGAGACAAACCAGACAATTGGGCAGTCTTTTCAGGGGCGCTTGTCTTGAGTGAAAAATTGACCATGAGATAGGGGAAGAGGGCGCTGGTTGCGGTTCCGATGAGGAGATGGATGGCAAGCCAGTAAAAGAAATTACCGACTGGGAAAAAGAGCATGGAAATGCCGACTACACCAGCCAGTGAAACTAGAGTGAGCATGAGCTGACGGTTGCGAGTTGACAAGCTGGTTGTCAGGCTTGGGATGGTCATTGAAAAAGGAATGCTAATCAGAGAGAAGATAGAGGTCAGTAAGCCAGCTTCGTGACTGGATAGGCCTGCATGGATGGCCATAGTAGGTAACCAAGTCATAGCAGTGTAAAAGAGCAAGGATTGAAAACCTGCAAAGACAATCACTGCCCAGACCTGTTTATTACGCATGACCTTTGTTTTGCTTTTCTGTTTGGTTTGAGGAGCCAGTTTGTGATTATAGCGGTGATTTGGGAGCCAGACCAAAAAAGTTGCTAGACAGAGCAAGGTGAGGAGGATGATCAATCCTTTCCAAGAACTGGCTTGTGTAATGGGTACAGCCAGATAGGAAGCCAGAGCTGTCGCAATCCCCATAGACGTCACATATAAGGTGGTCAGAAAACCAATTTTCTTTGGTTGATTGGCTTGGATAAGACTAGGAAGTAGCACATTGATGACTGCGATACTTGCCCCAACCATCAAGGTTCCTAGATAGAGGAGGGGCAGATTGATTAGTCGAATCAGAGAGCCAATGGTTAATAAGAAGAGGCTATAGGTAAAGAGATGCTCCAAGCCGATTTTCTGAGCCAGTCGGGTAGAAAATAGCGAGAAGAGGGTAAACATGAGGAGGGGAAGGCTGGTCAAAACACCAAGTGAACTAACTTCTACTCCCAGACCTTGCGAAATATCCCCCAAAATAATGGGTAAAACAGTAAAAGGAGTCCGCAAGGAAACACCAATCAAGATAATACCTGGAACAAAAAAAAGTGATTTCTTTTTCATATAATACCTCTTCTAACTGATTTTAATAACAGCTTATTTTAAGGCTTTTTCACTATAATGTCAAGTAAGGTTTCTGGCTTTCAAGATAAAAATGGGAAAGTCTTGAAAATTATGATAAAATAGTGGAAGGAAATCTATACATTGGAGAAAAACTGTGTCTGAAAAGCAAAAAATCAGCGTATTGATGTCGGTCTATATCAAGGAAAATCCGACATTTTTAAAGGATGCTATTGAGAGTGTTCAAAATCAGACCCTGAAACCGAGCGAGTTAGTTCTGGTTGAGGATGGGCCTTTGACACCTGAGCTCTATCAGGTATTAGACCAGGTGGAAGCCCAGTCTGAAATTCCAGTGAAACGCTGCCCTCTTGAGCAGAATCAAGGTTTGGGTCTGGCTCTTCGACAGGGTGTTTTGCAGTGTCAGTACGACATCATCGCTCGTATGGATACGGATGATATAGCTGTTCCAGACCGTTTTGAGAAACAGGTTCAGCTAATGGAGAAGGAGAAGCTCGACCTATTAGGTGGACATATTGCAGAGTTTATTGACAATCCTGATGAGATTGTTTCTTACCGTCGTGTTCCAACCCAGCATGCAGATATTGTAGCTTATCAAAGGATGAGAAGTGCCTTTAACCACATGACTGTCATGTTCAAGAAGGACATGGTTCTCAAGGCAGGCAACTATGAGGATGGCCTTTATATGGAGGATGACCTCCTCTGGCTCAATATGATTGCTGCAGGAGCTAAGACTGGAAATCTGGATCAAATCTTGTGTAGGGTTCGTGTCGGAGCAGGGATGTTTGAGCGTCGTGGGGGACTGCGTTACCTCAAACTCTATCGTCAAGCTCGTCAACGCATGCTGAAGCGAGGACAAATTTCTTACATGGAGTATGCCAAGAGTGTTGCCATTCAGATGATTGTTGCCCTTTGTCCCGGATTTGTCCGACAGTTTATTTTTATGAAACTGTTACGAAAAAGCAAGTAAAAGATTGTAGCAAATCGTAAACTAGAGAAAAAGTGTTATAATAACAATATAACTATTTGACTCTTTTAAGGAGGAGTAAATTTCTATGAATAAAAAACTCACAGATTATGTGATTGATCTGGTGGAAATTTTAAATAAACAACAAAAACAGGTTTTCTGGGGAATATTTGATATTTTGAGTATGGTGGTTTCCATCATTGTATCTTATATCTTATTCTACGGCTTGATTAATCCAGCACCTGTTGACTACATCATCTATACGAGTTTGGCCTTCCTGTTTTATCAATTGATGATTGCATTTTGGGGCTTGAACGCTAGTATTAGTCGTTACAGCAAGATTACGGATTTCATGAAAATCTTTTTTGGTGTGACTGCGAGCAGTGTTTTGTCATATAGTATCTGTTATGCCTTCTTGCCGCTCTTCTCCATCCGTTTTATCGTGCTCTTTATCTTGTTGAGTACTTTCTTGATTTTATTGCCACGTATTACTTGGCAGTTAATCTACTCTAAACGCAAAAAAGGAAGTGGTGATGGAGAACACCGTCGTACTTTCTTGATTGGTGCTGGTGATGGTGGTGCCCTCTTTATGGATAGTTATCAACATCCAACCAGTGAATTAGAACTTGTCGGTATTTTGGACAAGGATGCTAAGAAAAAGGGCCAAAAACTTGGTGGAATCCCTGTTTTGGGTTCATATGACAATCTGCCTGAATTAGCCAAACGCCATCAAATCGAGCGTGTCATCGTTGCGATTCCGTCACTTGATCCGTCAGAATATGAACGTATCTTGCAGATGTGTAATAAACTGGGAGTCAAATGTTACAAGATGCCTAAGGTTGAAACGGTTGTTCAGGGACTTCACCAAGCAGGTGGAGGCTTCCAGAAGATTGATATCACAGATCTTTTGGGCCGTCAGGAAATTCGTCTTGACGAATCGCGTCTGGGCGCAGAACTGACAGGTAAGACAATTTTAGTCACAGGTGCTGGAGGTTCAATCGGTTCTGAAATCTGTCGCCAAGTTAGCCGCTTTAATCCTGAACGCATCGTCTTGCTTGGCCATGGGGAAAACTCAGTCTACCTTATTTATCATGAATTGATTCGTACATTCCAAGGCATTGATTATGTACCAGTTATTGCCGATATTCAAGACTATGACCGTTTGTTGCAAGTCTTTGAACAGTACAAGCCAGCTATTGTTTATCATGCGGCTGCTCACAAGCACGTTCCTATGATGGAGCGCAATCCAAAAGAAGCCTTCAAAAACAATATTCGTGGAACTTACAATGTTGCTAAGGCTGTTGATGAAGCCAAAGTACCTAAGATGGTTATGATTTCGACAGATAAGGCGGTTAATCCACCAAATGTTATGGGAGCAACCAAGCGCGTGGCGGAGTTGATTGTCACTGGCTTTAACCAACGTAGCCAATCGACCTACTGTGCGGTTCGTTTTGGAAATGTTCTTGGTAGCCGTGGTAGTGTGATTCCAGTCTTTGAACGTCAGATTGCTGAAGGTGGTCCTGTAACGGTGACAGATTTCCGTATGACCCGTTACTTTATGACCATTCCAGAAGCTAGCCGTTTGGTTATCCATGCTGGTGCCTATGCCAAGGATGGGGAAGTCTTTATCCTTGATATGGGTAAACCAGTCAAGATTTATGACTTGGCCAAGAAAATGGTCCTTCTAAGTGGCCACACCGAAAGCGAAATTCCAATCGTTGAAGTTGGAATCCGCCCAGGCGAAAAACTTTACGAAGAACTCTTGGTATCAACCGAATTGGTTGATAACCAAGTTATGGATAAGATTTTCGTTGGTAAGGTTAATGTCATGCCTCTAGAAGCCATTAATCAAAAGATTGAAGAGTTCCGCACTCTTAGTGGAGATGAGTTGAAGCAAGCCATTATCGCCTTTGCCAATCAAACTACCCACGTTGAATAAAAAAGAAAAACGCATATTATCAGTTCATCGAAACCTTGGTAATATGCGTTTTGTTATGTAGAGACTTGCTCCATTTTCTGGCTCTTTGTCAACTGTAGTGGGTTGAATAAAAGCTAAGATCTAGAAAGGACGAAATTTGTCCTTTCTTTTTTGATATTGAGAGCGATAAAAATTCGTTTTTTGAAGTTTTCAAAGTTCCGAAATCCAAAGGCATTTCGTTTGATAAGTTTGATGAGATTATTGGTCGCTTCCAATTTTGCGTTGGAATAGGGTAACTGAAGGGCATTGACGATTTTCTCTTTGTCCTTTAGAAAGGTCTTAAAGATAGTCTGAAAAAGAGGATGAACCAGCTTAATATTGTCCTCAATGAGTCCGAAAAATTTATCTGCCTCCTTGTTCTGAAAGTGAAAGAGTAAGAGCTGATAGACATTGTAGTGGTGTTTCAAGTCTTCTGAATAGCTCAAAAGCTTGTCTAAAATCTCTTTATTGGTTAAGTGCATGCGAAAAGTAGGGCGATAAAATCGCTTATCACTCAGTTTACGGCTATCTTGTTGGATGAGTTTCCAGTAGCGCTTGGTAGCCTTGTATTCATGAGATTTTCGATGAAACTGATTCATGATTTGGACACGCATACGACTCATAGCACGGCTGAGATGTTGGACAATATGGAAACGATCCAACACGATTTTAGCGTTTGGAAAAAGCTGTTTAGCCAAGTCATAGTAAGGGCTAAACATATCCATCGTAATGATTTTCACCTGACAACGAACAGCTCGCTCGTAGCGCAGAAAGTGATTTCGGATGATAGCCTGTGTTCTGCCTTCAAGAACAGTGATGATGTTGAGATTATCAAAATCTTGTGCAATGAAACTCATCTTTCCCTTAGTAAAGGCATACTCGTCCCAGGACATAATCTCAGGAAGACGAGAAAAATCATGCTTAAAGTGGAAATCATTGAGCTTTCGAATGACAGTTGAAGTTGAAATGGAAAGCTGATGGGCAATATCGGTCATAGAAGTCTTTTCAATCAGCTTTTGCGCAATCTTTTGGTTGATAATACGAGGAATCTGATGATTCTTCTTGACGAGCGAGGTCTCGGCGACCATCACCTTCGAGCAATGATAGCACTTGAAACGACGCTTTTTCAGAAGAATTCTAGTAGGCCTACCAGTCGTTTTGAGGTAAGGAATCTTAGACGGTTTTTGAAAGTCATATTTTTTCATTTGACTTCCGCAATAAGGACAAGATGGAGCATCGTAGTCCAGTCTAGCGATGATTTCTTTGTGTTTATCCCTATTGATGATATCTATAAATTGGATATTAGGGTCTTTGATATCGAGTAGTTTTGTGATAAAATGTAATTGTTCCATATGAATCTTTCTAATGAGTTGTTTTGTCGCTTTTCATTATAGATCTTATGGGACTTTTTTTCTACAACAAAATAGGCTCCATAATATCCATAGGGGATTTACCCACTACAAATATTATAGAGCCCATTTTCTTCTGAAATAGGGTTGTAGCCCAGTCTATGTTATTGAAAATACTCCAAAACTTCTATGGGTTTGTGAGCGATAAAATCAGGATGATAGTTTAGCAAGTCTGCTTGCTCTCCAAATCCCCAAGTGACGGCCAATTTCTGAATGCCTGTTTCTTGAGCTCCAAGCATATCGAACTTGGTATCTCCGATGATGATGGATTGTTCCGGTGCTAGTTGATGTGTCTGCAAGGCGTGGCGAATGACATCTGCCTTATGGGGTGCTTTAGGGCTGGAACCATAAATGCCATCAAAGAAATGATAGATTCCCAAGTTTTTAGTCATGTCTTGAGCGGTTGGAGTATTCTTTGTAGTGGTGATATAAAGAGGGTAATTGCTCGATAACTTCTCAAGCAAGTCTACAATCTGAGGAAAGAGTTGAGCTTCATGGATGCCTTTCTCCTTATAGTAAGAACGGTATATCTGGACAGCCTCAGAAATTTGGTCTTTGGGAAGGCAGGTCGCAAAACTACTTTCGAGGGGCGGTCCCATAAAACCACGAATAGTTTTGGCATCAGGGCTAGGTACCCCCAACTCCTTAAAGGTATGGGTAAAGGCATTGTGAATCCCGATAGAACTGTCAACGAGGGTTCCATCCAGATCGAAAAAGATAGCTGTGATAGAGGTCATGGTTTCTCCTATTTTGATAAGTTATTCTCCGAAAATTTCTTTTTGGAGACGACGACCAGTAGGGGTGGCAGCGAGACCACCTTCAGCTGTTTCACGGAAGGCAGTTGGCATGCTTGCTCCTACTTGGTACATGGCATCGATAACTTCATCCACAGGAATTTTAGATTCGATACCTGCCAAGGCCATGTCTGCTGCGATGAAGGCAAAGCTAGCTCCCATAGCATTGCGCTTGACGCAGGGAACTTCGACCAAGCCGGCAACAGGGTCACAGATGAGGCCTAGCATATTTTTAATGACAAAGGCAATGGCCTGACTGGCCTGATAAGGTGTTCCACCGGCAGCTAGAGTCAAGGCTGCAGCACTCATAGCAGAGGCCGAACCAACCTCGGCCTGACAGCCACCTTCAGCCCCTGAGATAGAGGCATTGTTTGCGATGACTAGTCCAAAGGCACCAGCAGCAAAGAGGAAATCCAGCTGTTGCTCGTGGCTGAGGTCTAATTTTTCAATAGCAGCTGTTAGAACTGAGGGCAGACAGCCAGCACTTCCTGCGGTCGGAGTGGCACAAACCAAGCCCATTTTAGCATTGTGTTCATTGACTGCAATGGCATTTCGGGCAGCAGAGAGAATCGTGTAATCTGACAGAGTTTTTCCGTTTTTGATGTAGTGATCCAATTTGGCAGCATCTCCACCTGTCAGGCCACTACGAGATTTATTTTCATTGAGGCCAAGTTGGACAGAGGCTTTCATGACTTCTAGATTGCGTTCCATGAGAAGGAAGACTTCTTCACGTTCGCGACCGGTCAATTCAAACTCTGTTGTAATCATGAGTTCTGCGACATTTCCTTGAAAGTCCAGTTCTGCCTGCTCGACCAATTCTTTGATAGAATAAAACATGCTTCCTCCTATTTAAAGAAATTGACATTGTGGAGATGAGGGATTTTTCGAATTTCTTCGATGGCCTCATCACAGTTGCGACTGTCAACTTCGATAATCATAATAGCTTTTTCACCAGCTTTTTCACGAGTAACGTTCATCTGGGCGATATTGATATCATAGCGGGAAAGAGCCTCCGTAACAAGGGCAATCATACCTGGAATATCTTGATGAACGATGATGATCGTCGGTGTATTCATATTGAGAGAGACGGCAAATCCATTGAGTTCGGTTACCTGAATATTCCCTCCCCCGATAGAAATACCAGTCACGCTGATGGTCTTGTGAGCATTTTTGACGGTAATTTTAGTGGTGTTTGGGTGAGGGGCATTGCTGTCTTTCTGAATGGTCCAGACAATCTTGATGCCACGTTTGTGGGCAATTTCCAGGCTGTTTGGGATCTCAGGATCATCTGTATCCATGCCCAAAATACCTGCAACAAGGGCTAGGTCTGTTCCGTGACCACGATAGGTCTTGGCAAATGAGTTAAAAAGTTGGAATTCGACTTCTGTCGGAGTATCGTCAAAGATGGAAGAGACAATCTTACCAATACGAACAGCACCAGCGGTATGACTACTAGATGGGCCAATCATAACTGGTCCGATGATATCAAAGACAGATTGAAAACGAAGTGATTTCATCAGTTTCCCCTTATAAAAATTCTTATCTCTATTATATCAAAGAATGAAGGTCTTGGCTTTAATTGTGGATGAAAACCTTTTTACACTACAAATAGCATAAAAAAGCATCTTTTGTAACAAAAAATGGCTTATTTAGAGAAATAAAAAATAATTTTGTAATATTTCTACATAAAAGTGTCAAGAAACGGTAATATTTAAAGGGTATGATAGAACTATAGAAAGAAGGAGAATTTTCAAATATGAAATCAACAACTAAAAAGATTAAAACAACTCTTGCAGGAGTAGCTGCCTTGTTTGCAGTATTTGCTCCATCATTTGTATCTGCTCAAGAATCATCAACTTACACTGTTAAAGAAGGTGATACACTTTCAGAAATCGCTGAAACTCACAACACAACTGTTGAGAAATTGGCAGAAAACAACCACATCGACAACGTTCATTTGATTTATGTTGGTCAAGAGTTGGTTATCGATGGTCCTGTAGCACCTGTTGCAACACCAGCGCCAGCTACTTATGCGGCACCAGCTGCTCAAGATGAAACTGTTTCAGCTCCAGTAGCAGAAACTACAGAAGTAGTAGAAGAAGCAGCACCAGCTGCAAGCGCTCCTGTAGCAGAAGAAACTGTTGCTGCAGCAGAAACTTCAGCACCAGCTGCAACTGTAAGTGGATCTGAAGCAGAAGCTAAAGAATGGATTGCACAAAAAGAATCAGGTGGTAGCTATACAGCTACAAACGGCCAATACATTGGACGTTACCAATTGACAGATTCATACTTGAACGGTGACTACTCAGCTGAAAACCAAGAACGTGTAGCAGATGCTTACGTTGCAGGACGTTACGGTTCATGGTCAGCTGCTAAAAACTTCTGGCTTAACAACGGCTGGTATTAAGAAATAATGAACAGAATAATTTGAAAAAGTCGAGGAAATCCCTCGACTTTTTTATATTTCTTTCGGTTGATAATAGATCTCCACTTCTTTTTTGAGAAAGGCTAGAATGGAAGTTTCATCGGTCAGCTCTAGAAGGGAGAACCCTTTTTGGATAAGTTTAGCATCATCCCTACAAATCCCAATACGGGCATAGCAGATAGCAAGCATATCGTAGCTTTTCTTGTTCTTGGCATCCTCTAGTAAAGTATAGCAGATTTGTTGACACATGTTTCTGTCTTGATGATATAAGTAAATGGTGGAAAGGTTGAGTAGGATTGCCATTCGCAAGTCATATAAATGTTGGTAGTTTTTATAGACTTCCAAGCGTTGCAAGATTTTTTCAGTGATGAGATGGAGGTGTTCAATAGGAAAGCTGAAAAGGATGGTATTGAGGATTTTTAGGTCACTTTCATACCATGTATCTTGTTTTTCAATTTTTTCCCAAAGTTTTTTGACAGTTTGTTTCACTTGGTCTGACAGTTGCTCTGTACCATGTTGGCGAATATGAATGACAACTTCCAGCATATCCCTGATTTCTTCTATAGGCAGGTCGTGATGGGTCTTGAGATAGTTTTGGCATGTTTCAAAAAAATGAACTAGACCACTGCCACCAATGATGGAATTCATATTGAGATAAGTTTGCATGATTTCTGTCCGTTGGCTCGGCTGATAGAGATGGCAGATGTAGTCAAATTCTTCAAAACTCATATTCATTTGCCGAAGAAGAAAATCCATATTTTCATATTTAGGAGTTGCCTTACCACTTTCAATCTTTGATAGGCTGGTTCTTGATAGGACATCTCCGCAGACCTCTTCTTGGGTTAATCCTTTTGACTCACGTATTTCTTTATAGACCTTTCCAAAATCATAACGCATGATTTTCTCCTTTTAGTGAAAAAAGTTAACAAACAATAAAATCCTATTAAAAATATTGTATCATAGTAATATAAAAAGTAAAAAAGAAAGCTAAAATAAGTTTGGTGTAATTTTAATATGGGGTTAATGAGTACTATGATGTAGCTAGAAAAGGGGTGGAAAAATGTTTAAAAATAAGGAACTTTTTCGAGTAGTCATGATATTTGTGATAGGAATTATCCTAATTTTAATGACACCCGTCTTATTTAAAGTTATGATGGACCTATTTTCAAAATAAATAGGCTTCTGTTTTAGGCAGAGGTGTGAATCAGGAGGTTAAGCGATGAACTACAATTTAAAATATCTTTTATCAGGAATATTTGTCCTAGTCTTTATAGGTTTCCTAGTCTGGATGCGTTATGTTAATCAGAGGAAGGAAGAAGAGCATTCGGATGTGTCTTTTGAAGCGAGGTTAGATAGTGAAGTCAAGACCTTGTATAAACAACTAGGATTGGGTGAGGAGCCTCATTATTTCTTAGCCTATCGCTACCTACATCCTTGGTTTGATTTGGCGATTTTACCACCAACAGTTGAAATTTTCTTAACTAAAATAGCGCTGGTGATGGTAACTCCAGATGAACTGCTGATAAGAAATCTTGGAAATGGGATGACTTTCACAAGTGAGCATCATCGTGATTTGCGACAAGGACTTATCCGTATTCCAAAATCAGAGATGAAAGAATTTGAGATTCGCAACTGGAAAAGAGTTTTTGTATTGGGCGATTTTTTGACAATTAAAACAAACCAACATAGCTATTATTTACAGGTTAGAGATGATGGACTTCAAAAAGGAAGTCTTTCAACCAAACATTTCTCAGACTTAAAGAGACAAGATTTTCTCGGATTATTAACAGATAAAAGAACATTCTGATTGACAATTGCCCTAGTTGTTTATTTTAAACTTTACAAATAAGCTCTAAACACTAGAATCCCTTTAGAAAGGTAATTCCTATGAAAAATAAAATTTTAATCATTGTTTATCTTTCAGCCTCGCTGTTCATCAGTTTTGTAATCTTTTCACTTTTACATATTGATTTTAAATGGTGGATAACTCTGGCTATAAGTGCAGGATTTATTTACACCTACTTAAAATTTAGTAAAAAATAAAAATTACCTGCACCTATCTCACTTTCGTCTCTTCACGGGAGGTATCTCTATGAAAAAAATCAGTCATCTTTGTATGCTCTTGCTTTTGCTGTGTACTACGTTTTTTGTCCTGAATGTAAATGTTACACGTGAAATAGTGCGGATTCAGGAGATGGGCAAGACAACTTATTCATTTGACTTGTACTTGAAAGATGTCACTAAACCGACAGAAACTATTCTCCAGTTTTTTGAAGAGGTTGCAAGTCAAGACAAGGTCTCTATTATCAAAGTAGATAATGGCGATGAGGTGGTCAAGGCTGGTGTTTTTGATAAGGAAACCTTCCCCTATCAGGAGTTCGGTCTGACTTCTCTTGATTTTTCAAAGAATGAGAAGGGGGTCTACAGCAACCAGGATCTTCCCAATAATCTAGGAACCATTCCCACCTTTTTAAAGGTGAAACTCATTCGACTCCAGACCTTCCAATCCTATATTGAGGATAAATTCCATACTGTAAATGGACGCTACATGATTACCTCCAGCAAAGAGATAGATCGTGATACCATTCTACAAAAGTGGAGTGATTTTTTCCAGATAGATAAAACGATTTTATTAGAACCCACTTACCGAAGTCAGGTTGGAGTGCTAAATCAAGCTTTGTTACTATCTATCATTATCTTTATTTTGGCAATCTTGCTTGTGATTTTAATGACAGTTTATCAGCCGATGATGGAGATGAAACGAGTGGGGGTTCAAAAGTTACTTGGTTTTCAAAGCAGGGCGATTTTAGCTGGTTTTGTAAAGACTAATTTTTATCTTCTCTTGGGTGGAAGTCTTATCATTGACTTGGGACTATTTTTAGTGCTGGACTACAGACCAAAACTTCTGTTCCCAAGTTTACTCTTATCCCAATTTCTGCTTTTACAGTTGTATTTGTTCATCAGTTGGCTGACCTACCTGATGATTCAGAAAATGACAGTCAGTTCCATGTTGAAAGGTTTTTCATCTGTCAAACTTGGTCTTATCTTCAATTATGTGATGAAAATAGGGACAACTATTTTACTGACGGCCTTACTGATTGGGGTGGGCAGAAGTCTAGAACAAGAAAACAAAGAACTTGCTTATCAGCAACAGTGGGTAAGCCAAGGGAATTACTTGACTTTAGAAACCTTCCAACTCAATGATAACCTGTGGCAAGAAGAGCTAGCAGGGTCAGGGAAATCTACAGATTATTTCTACCAATTTTATCAAGACTTGCTAGCAAAAACACAAGTAAACTATGTGCGAAGTGCGAGTCTTCCTATCAAACCAGTCATCAAAGCTGAACAAGTACAGCAGTACCAACTGCCTGATGAGGTAGATGTTTACTATGCTAATAGCAATTTTCTAAAGAGCAAGGGATTCAAGTTACCTGATATCGGCACTAAAAAAGTTATTTTGATGCCAGCCAGTGATAAAGGACAAGAAGGTAAGAATCAGTTCTTGGGAAAATCCATAGCCTATCTTTCTATGAGGTATGAAGATCAGCAAAAGCAAAGGATAGAAGATATGGATGTAGAAATTGCCTACTATGAAGGAGATTGGTCTTTCTTCCCTTATAACAATGAGCGAAAGGAAAATCTCCATAATCCAATCATTAGTCTGGTAAATGATCAAGACATGATGTGGGAAGAAAAGACTCGCTTGTCAACGACAGGTTTAAACAACCCGATGAAAGTTGAAAATACAGAACAAAATCAAAAAGTGATTACGGAGTTAGTCGATAACTTATCTGATGGTAGCTATTTAAAATTTTCATCGATTCAAGCAATTCAAGAGGAGATGGTCGATACCTATCGGGATTCTGTTCGTAATTTTAACGTTCTGTTTGCCTTATTTGCTCTTCTCAGTATGATTGTCTCCTACTTTTTACTCGTTACTACTTTCTTGTTGAAGCGCAGGGATATCATTACCAAGAAGTTTATGGGGTGGAAACTGGTCGATCGCTACCGCGCTCTCTTAGTTCTGCTCTTGCTGGGCTATAGTCTCCCTCTTCTAGTCTTGATTTTCTTTGTCTATGCGCTTTTGCCACTCCTACTTTTTGCAGGTTTTACATGTTTGGATATACTATTTGTGCTAGTCTTGGCTTCTAGGATGGAGAAAAAAAGTCTAGTAGAGTTATTGAAAGGGGGCATCTTATGATTGAGTTGAAAAACATTACCAAAACCATTGGGGGAAAAGTGATTTTGGATAACTTATCTCTCAGGATTGATCAGGGGGATTTGGTAGCCATTGTTGGCAAGAGTGGTAGTGGTAAGTCGACCTTGTTAAATTTATTAGGTTTGATAGATGGTGATTATAGTGGACGGTATGAGATTTTTGGTCAGACAAATCTAGCAGTCAATTCTGCTAAGTCACAAACAATAATCCGTGAACATATCTCTTATCTGTTTCAAAATTTTGCCCTGATTGATGATGAAACGGTCGAGTACAATCTCATGCTGGCACTGAAATATGTGAAATTGTCTAAGAAAGACAAGCTCAAAAAGGTGGAAGAGATTTTAGAGAGAGTAGGTTTGTCATCTACGTTGCATCAAAAGGTTTCCGAGTTATCTGGTGGGGAGCAACAACGAATTGCAGTTGCTAGAGCCATCTTAAAACCCAGCCAGCTGATTTTAGCCGATGAACCTACAGGTTCGCTGGACCCTGAAAATAGAGATTTGGTCTTGAAGTTTCTCTTAGAGATGAATCGAGAAGGGAAAACAGTCATTATTGTGACCCACGATGCTTATGTAGCCCAACAATGTCATCGAATCATTGAATTGGGCGAGGGGAAATGAGTTAGCTCTGCTTATTTTGACTGACTGAATACTCATGTTTCCCCATAGATAAATAGCATAAATACTCCTAGGAATGACATTTTCATGTAGCATTTCTAGGTTTTTAAGGAACAACTTGGCCATGTCCTAGATAAACTGGCTCATCTCAAAGGTGTTTTATTAGACTTGGCGGAAAATCATGTGGAGACTATCATGCCGGGCTATACTCATCTGCAACATGCCCAGCCTATTAGTTTTGCCCACCACCTGATGGCTTACTACAATGTGTTTCAGAGAGACAGTGAGTGTTTTGAATTCAACCAGAAGCATACAGACCTATGCCCTCTAGGTACAGCAGCTTTGGCAGGGACGATTTTCTCCATTGATCACTACGTGACTAGTGATTTGTTGGAGTTTAAGCAACCGTATACAAATTCTTTGGATGCTGTTAGTGACCGCGATTTTATCTTAGAATTTCTGTCCAATGCCAGCATACTCATGATGCATATGAGCCGTTTTGGTGAAGAAATGATCAATTGGTGTAGCTTTGAGTACCAATTTATTACCTTGTCAGATACGTTTACAACAGGTTCCTCTATTATGCCCCAAAATAAAAATCCAGATATGGCTGAGTTGATTCGAGGAAAGACTGGTAGAGTTTATGGACATTTGTTTGGACTGTTGACAGTCATGAAGTCCTTGCCTTTAGCTTATAATAAGGATCTGCAAGAGAATAAGGAAGGAATGTTTGACACGGTCGAAACGATTTTAAATTCCCTCGATGTATTGGCAGGGAAAGGCTTGCCATTTAGAGAAGCTCATGAGGTTGTGGGAAGATTAGTGCTAGACTCTATCAAGCCTGCTAAAAATATTCAAGATTGGACTTCGGAGGAATTACAAACCTATCATTCTCTTATTTCCGAGGATATTTATGTCTACTTGCAACCTAAAACTGCTGTTCAAAGACGAAATTCTTTGGGAGGTACAGGATTTGACCAAGTGAAATACCAGATTGCAGTGGCTAAGAAAGCGAATGAAGATTTAAAAAGTTGATAAGCAGTAAAAATAAAGGCGCAAGCTTATTTTCATAATAAGGCAGTGTGAGCTTATTTTGTGATTTTTATCCGTTTTGTAATGATTTTTTGTCTACTATGTAGGATGAATATAAACTCAATTTCAGAAGAAATGAAGTAAATCTTTCCACAATAAACGCATATTATCAAGGTTTTTGTGTACTGACCCCCAAAAGTTAGATTTTTTCTGTCTAACTTTTAGGGTGCAGTTCATTGTCTACCTGATAATATGCGTTTTTCTGATTTAAAAGCTTTTTGGTCAGTCTTTTTCTTAAGTATTACTGCTGACCGAATGATGTAACTCCGCCACCTAAACTAGCGAGATCATCACTGTTTGTTGTGGGAACTTCAGCATTGTTACTATTGGTATTAGTCTCTGCTTGAGCTTCTGAAGTATTAGCTGCTTGATTTTGTGTACTTGCCACATCATTTCCGCTGCTGCCAGCACTATCAGATGAAGGTTGTTCGCTTGCAGGCGCTTGTGAACTGTATCTGCTCCCATTTGACTCAGTATAGGTTGGAGTGTAGCTCCCTCCTCCTGAAGAATAGGTTTCTCTTTCCCCCTCGCTACTAGTCGTTCCTGTTTCTTTTTTGTCAGTCTTTTGTCCTTCTTTTTTAGTCAAGACTTCAACTTGCTTTTGGAATTTAGAAATTAGTTCTTGGATGGGTTTTATTTTTTCATCAATAGTGGCTTGTTCGCTTGTGGAGTTGACACTTTTAATGATTTCTAGTATTTTTTGTAAGGAAGTGATGGCTGTTTCAAGTTTTTGTTTATCTTCAAACTGACTATCGGATTCCTTTATATCCATTTTTAAAGCTTTTTCAGTATAATGATTTGTGATTTTATCGGCAGTAGTAGCAAGAAAGTCTGCTAATGTTTGCTTGCCTTCGTCAGTGTTTGGCTTCAATTCTTGAATTTTTTTCCAATCCTCTATAATTGTTTCAGAATCGATATTAAAATCTTTGATGGCTTTTTTTACTTGTTCGACATCTTGTTCATTTTTTTGCCGTTTGAAGAAAGCAATATTGCCTCGTTCTGTTAAGATGTTTTCTTGATGAATGACTAAACCTATTAAAAGTCCAAGACTTGCGACAATGATAATAGTAAAAATGGTGTTTTTTGATTTTAGAATATCTTTGTAGTTTTTCACAATCGTTCTACGTACATGGATGGTAGTATCTTTAAGGGATCATGTACGTATTCCTCCTCATTACAGTATATCATTTTTAGTTTATTTTATAAATAAGATAATAAGCAGTAGAGGGATTAAGATATAAATTACCCTCTTTTTAAACAATTATATATGTATTTGCAGAGAGGCTTGTAGATTATCAGCCTCTTTCTTGTCTTCTCCAACCAAGCATGTTATAATGAATACTGCTCAAGCGACCTTCAATCGTTAAAGCACACACGACCTTCAATCGTGAATAAACGAATAGATGGGAGACTTACCATGAGTGATAACTCTAAAACACGTGTTGTTGTGGGGATGAGTGGTGGTGTTGATTCGTCGGTGACGGCTCTTCTTCTCAAGGAGCAGGGCTACGATGTTATCGGTATCTTCATGAAGAACTGGGACGACACAGATGAAAACGGCGTCTGTACGGCGACCGAAGATTACAAGGATGTGGCTGCGGTGGCAGACCAGATCGGCATTCCCTATTACTCTGTCAATTTTGAAAAAGAGTACTGGGACCGCGTTTTTGAGTATTTTCTAGCGGAATATCGTGCAGGGCGCACGCCAAATCCAGATGTTATGTGCAACAAGGAAATCAAGTTCAAGGCCTTTTTGGACTATGCCATGACCTTGGGGGCAGACTATGTAGCGACTGGGCACTATGCCCGAGTGGCGCGTGATGAGGACGGGACAGTTCACATGCTTCGCGGCGTGGACAATGGCAAGGACCAGACCTATTTCCTCAGCCAACTTTCGCAGGAACAACTGCAAAAAACTATGTTCCCTCTGGGACATTTGGAAAAACCTGAAGTTCGCAGACTAGCAGAAGAAGCAGGCCTTGCGACTGCTAAGAAGAAAGACTCGACAGGGATTTGCTTTATCGGAGAAAAGAACTTTAAAAATTTCCTCAGCAACTACCTGCCAGCTCAACCTGGTCGCATGATGACTGTGGATGGTCGCGATATGGGCGAGCATGCAGGACTTATGTATTATACAATCGGTCAGCGTGGCGGACTCGGTATCGGTGGCCAACACGGTGGTGACAATGCGCCTTGGTTTGTTGTCGGAAAAGACCTGAGCAAGAATATTCTCTATGTAGGACAAGGATTCTATCATGATTCGCTCATGTCAACCAGTCTAGAAGCCAGTCAAGTCCACTTTACTCGTGACATGCCAGAGGAGTTTACGCTCGAATGTACGGCTAAATTCCGCTACCGTCAGCCTGATTCTAAGGTGACCGTCCATGTCAAAGGAGACAAGGCAGAGGTCATCTTTGCGGAACCACAACGCGCGATTACACCAGGACAGGCAGTTGTATTTTACGATGGCGAAGAGTGTCTAGGTGGTGGCTTGATTGACAATGCTTACCGTGGCGGACAAGTTTGTCAGTACATTTAGATTGACAAATTTTCTCAATTTGCTACAATAATAAAAGCAATAGAAATGATGGTCAAAGCTCATGGATGTTGCAGGCTTTTTTGTCCTGCACTTCTTTGGAGTTTTGACTGTTTTTGTGTCGTTTAAAGGAAAGGATAAAAATGACTCAACAAGACTTTCGGACAAAAGTGGGAAATACGGTTTTTGGCGTTCGGGCGACAGCCTTGATTCTTCAAAATCGCAAGCTCCTAGTTACCAAAGATAAGGGCAAGTATTACACTATCGGCGGTGCGATTCAAGTCAATGAAAGAACGGAAGACGCGGTAGTCCGTGAAGTGAGGGAAGAACTGAGTGTTAAAGCTCAAGCTGGGCAGCTAGCTTTTGTAGTTGAAAATCGTTTTGAACAGGACGGTGTTTCCTATCACAATATCGAGTTTCATTATCTGGTGGATTTGCTTGAGGATGCTCCATTGAGCATGCAGGAAGATGAGAAAACGCAACCCTGTGAATGGATTGACTTAGATAAGCTTAAGGATATCCATCTAGTTCCAGCTTTTTTAAAAACAGCCCTACCCGATTGGGACGGCCAACTGCGACACATTCATCTTGAGGAATAGGAGAGAAATATGACTTATAATTTTACTGAAGAATACGATATTATTGTAATTGGTGCGGGACACGCTGGGGTCGAGGCTTCCTTAGCTGCCAGCCGTATGGGCTGCAAGGTCTTGCTTGCGACCATCAACATTGAAATGTTGGCTTTCATGCCTTGTAATCCCTCAATCGGTGGATCTGCCAAGGGGATTGTCGTGCGTGAAGTTGATGCCCTCGGTGGGGAAATGGCTAAGACCATTGACAAGACTTATATCCAGATGAAGATGCTCAACACAGGGAAGGGACCAGCTGTTCGTGCCCTTCGTGCGCAGGCTGACAAGGAACTTTACTCTAAGGAGATGCGCAAGACGGTTGAAAATCAAGAAAATCTGACCCTTCGTCAGACCATGATTGATGAGATTTTGGTGGAAGATGGTAAGGTTGTCGGTGTCCGTACAGCAACCCATCAAGAATATGCTGCTAAGGCTGTTATCGTGACGACAGGGACGGCCCTCCGTGGGGAAATTATTATCGGAGACCTCAAGTACTCATCAGGTCCTAACCACAGCCTAGCTTCTATTAACCTTGCTGACAATCTCAAGGAATTAGGACTCGAAATTGGTCGTTTCAAGACAGGAACCCCTCCACGTGTCAAGGCTTCTTCTATCAACTACGACGTGACAGAGATTCAGCCAGGAGATGAAGCACCGAATCACTTCTCCTACACTTCACGTGATGAGGATTATGTCAAGGACCAAGTGCCATGCTGGTTGACCTATACCAATGGTACCAGTCATGAGATTATCCAAAACAACCTTCACCGTGCGCCTATGTTTACAGGTGTGGTCAAGGGAGTGGGACCTCGTTACTGTCCGTCGATTGAGGATAAGATTGTGCGCTTTGCGGACAAGGAACGCCACCAACTCTTCCTTGAGCCAGAAGGGCGCAATACAGAGGAAGTCTATGTCCAAGGACTTTCAACCAGTCTGCCTGAGGATGTACAGCGTGAGTTGGTTCATTCTATCAAAGGTTTGGAAAATGCGGAGATGATGCGAACTGGTTATGCTATCGAGTATGACATGGTCTTGCCACACCAGTTGCGTGCGACTCTGGAAACCAAGAAAATCTCCGGACTTTTCACTGCTGGTCAGACCAATGGAACATCAGGTTACGAAGAGGCTGCAGGTCAAGGGATTATCGCTGGTATCAATGCGGCTCTGAAAATCCAAGGCAAGCCAGAGTTGATTTTGAAGCGCAGTGATGGCTATATTGGGGTAATGATTGATGACTTGGTGACCAAGGGCACTATTGAACCTTACCGTCTCTTGACCAGTCGTGCTGAATACCGTCTCATTCTTCGCCATGACAATGCTGATATGCGTTTGACAGAGATGGGACGCGAGATTGGCCTTGTGGATGATGAACGCTGGGCTCGTTTTGAAATCAAGAAAAATCAATTTGACAATGAGATGAAGCGCCTAGACAGTATCAAACTCAAGCCAGTCAAGGAAACCAATGCTAAGGTTGAGGAGATGGGCTTCAAGCCGTTGACCGATGCAGTGACAGCTAAGGAATTCC
Organism: Streptococcus sp. KHUD_011; assembly: GCF_046352925.1. GTDB lineage: Bacteria > Bacillota > Bacilli > Lactobacillales > Streptococcaceae > Streptococcus. The sequence goes on from NZ_CP157578.1 coordinate 141,646, forward strand.
TTCGCCGTCCAGAAGTTTCTTACCAAGATGTGGTGGCCTTCATCGGACCAGCTGCTGAGGACTTGGATGACAAGATTATTGAATTGATTGAAACAGAAATCAAGTACGAAGGCTATATTTCCAAAGCCATGGATCATGTTTCCAAGATGAAACGCATGGAAGAAAAACGCATTCCAGCCAATATCGACTGGGATGACATTGATTCTATCGCAACTGAAGCCCGTCAGAAGTTCAAACTCATCAATCCAGAAACCATCGGCCAAGCCAGCCGTATTTCGGGAGTAAACCCAGCAGATATTTCTATTTTGATGGTGTATCTTGAAGGTAAAAATCGTAGTATTTCTAAAAATCTTCAAAAATCAAAATGATACGTCGTCGGCTTCTTACGAATGAGTTCAAAGCTTGGCTTTGATTCATCTCCAGCCTCCCATAGTTCCCCGAACTATGGGAGCTAACTCAAGTTATGCTTTCGCCTAGCCTTCTAGTCTGATTTCGATTTTTATTGACTTTTAATCTCAAAAGAAAGCATAGAGAAAAACAGCTCCGAAAACGGGGCTGTTTTATGATTTATTCTTCATCTGGCGTGAGAATCATCGGGATGATAATCGGTTCACGTTCTGTATTTTCATAGAGGAAGGGGCGAATTGCGTTGACAATGGCACCATTGACAGATTGCACGCTAGCGTCCTTGTTTTTCAGTGCGATACGAATGGCATTGAAAAGGATACGCTGACTTTGACGAATCAAGTCTCCAGACTCTCTCATGTAGACAAAACCTCGGCTGAGGATATCGGGACCAGATAGAATCATCTGCGATTTGAAGTCAACAGTTGCGACTGCCAGAACGACCCCGTCTTCAGATAGATCACGACGATCTTTGAGAACGGCAGCACCGATTTCGCCGATACGATTTCCATCGACATAGATGTCTTGGGCGTTGAAATGACCTGCTATACGAGCTGAGTCAGCAGTAAGGGCAAGCACATCACCATTGCTCATGATAAAGATATTGTCCTTCTCAACACCAGTATCCACTGCTAGTCCAGCGTGGACCTTTTGCATGCGGTATTCACCGTGGACAGGCATGAAGTATTTTGGCTTAATCAAGCGGAGCATGAGTTTTTGCTCTTGCTGGCCACCGTGTCCAGATGTATGGATATTGTTAACCTTACCGTGGATAACTTCTACACCAGCTTCTGAAATGATGTTAATCAGCTTGTTGACGCTAGTAGTGTTTCCAGGGATTGGACTTGAAGAGAAGATGACTGTATCACCTGGTTGAAGCTGCACCTGACGGTGGGTTCCGTTTGCGATACGAGAGAGGGCCGCCATAGGTTCACCCTGACTACCTGTACAGAGGATAAGAACCTCGCCTGCAGGGTAGTCTTTGATTTCATTTGGCTCGATAAAGGTTCCCTTAGGAGCTTTGATGTAGCCAAGCTCGATTCCGTTGACAATGGCCTTTTCCATAGAGCGACCAAAGACCGCAATCTTACGTCCAGTCTTAACAGCAGCTTCTGTTGCTTGCTGGAGACGGAAGATATTTGAGGCAAAGGATGCAAAGATGATACGTCCTTCGATGCCTTGGATAATCTTCATGATGGACTGACCAACGACTTTTTCAGAGTTGGTAAAGGTTGGCACTTCTGCATTTGTCGAGTCAGACAGGAGACAGAGCACGCCTTCTTCACCAAGAGCAGCCATACGGTGCAAGTCCGCTGGTTCTCCAACTGGAGTAAAGTCGAACTTGAAGTCACCCGTACAAACGATTTTTCCTTGAGGTGTATGAATGACAATCCCCAAAGGCTCTGGAATAGAGTGAGTCGTTCTAAAGAAAGTTGCCTTGAGATTTTTAAAGGTCAACTCAGTATTGTGGTTGATTTCGTAAAGTTTGGCGTTGCGCAAGAGGCCGTGTTCTTCGAGTTTCCCACGGATCAAAGCCAAGGCAAGTGGTCCAGCATAGATAGGGACATTTGCTTGCTTGAGCAGGAAAGGAATTCCACCGATGTGGTCCTCGTGTCCGTGTGTAATCAGAACAGCCTTGACGCGGTCGATATTGTCCACGATGTAAGAGTAATCAGGAATGACGTAGTCGATACCCAGCAAGTCATCTTCTGGGAATTTAATCCCAGCATCGACGATGATAATCTCATCTTGGTATTCAATTCCGTAAGTGTTTTTCCCGATTTCTCCCAGACCACCGATGGCAAAAACGCCGACTTCTTCAGGTTTAAGAGTATAGGCCATATTAGAACTCCGTGATTTCGAAGGCGCCAGTTTCTTTTTCGTAATCTAGCAATTTGTCAGACAAGAGTTCGATATACTCGATATTGTACTCTGGGCGATTTTCTTCGACAAGTTGGCGAGCAGCGATACGGCCCTCAAGTTCTGAGCTGGCATCGATGTCTAGGTAAAGTGCGCGTGTAGTTTCACGGCGTGGGCTACGTTCTTTTGTTTCTTGATAAAAAACTTTGTAAATCATATAGTTCCTTTCTATTTTACAGGTCAGCTTATTCCAAACTTTTAGCAGAGAATTGCTTGATTTCATTCCATTTTTTGTCTAGATTGACCTTGATTCGTTACAATTATTTCAATTATACCACAAAATGAAAAATTAGTAAAAGACGGAAACGAGAAAGTCATAGGCTCACTTATTGGTAAGCGTTTGCAAAAATAGAGGAAATATGTTATCTTGATAACGTAAGTGGAATTTATAGCTTGTCACAATTCCCTATAGTTTTTAAGTCAAGGAGGTTGCCCTATGTATAACTTATTTGCTTTTGCTATTGGAGCTCGCTTAGTAGCTTTTATTGTTTTTGTTGCTTGCGTTTATGGAGGGAATCTTCTATTTGCCAAACTGGAACAACGACAAACCAAGTTCTTGTGGAAAATTACCTTTGTGACTCTCTACTCGCTTTTTCTCCTCCTCGTAACCTATGTCGTTTGGTTTATATTTTACTTTGGATTAAATGCTTAGATGCCCTGCTCTGCTGGGGCATTTTTGTTTGGGGGCAAAGAAAATTCCCATGTGCCAGCTTTTGTAGTATAATAGTAATCAGACAAAAAGATAGGAATGTGTTATGAAAGTATTAGCTTTTGATACGTCCAGCAAGGCTCTTTCTCTCGCCATTTTAGAGGACAAGCAGGTTCTTGCTGAGACGACTATTAATATTAAGAAAAATCACAGTATTACCCTCATGCCTGCCATCGATTTTTTGATGGTGAGTTTGGACTGGACTCCCAAGGACTTGGACCGAATCGTGGTGGCAGAGGGACCAGGTAGCTACACGGGTTTGCGAATCGCGGTAGCCACTGCCAAGACGCTTGCTCATACTCTGAACATTGAGTTAGTCGGTATGTCTAGCCTCTTGGCTCTGGTGCCCTACCAACAAGAAGGCTTGTTCGTCCCTTTGATGGATGCGCGTCGCAACAACGTTTATGCAGGATTTTATGAAAATGCTAATCCTGTCATGCCAGAAGCGCACCTGCCCTTTGAGAGAGTGATTGAGTTAATCAAGGGTGCTAGTCAGGTTACCTTTGTCGGAGAAGTCGGCCCCTTTGTTGAGCAGATTCAAGAACACTTGCCAAGGACTAATTACAAAGAAACCTTGCCAAATGCAGCCAATCTAGCCCTTTGGGCTTGGGACCAGGAAGCAGATTCCTTGCATGATTTTGTGCCGAACTACCTCAAACGTGTTGAGGCTGAGGAAAATTGGCTCAAGAACCACACCGAGTCTGGTGAGTCTTATATTAAACGCCTATGATAGAGATCAAACGAATCCAAAGACAGACTGACCTAGCTCAAGCCATCTACGCTGTTATGGCAGCTGTTTACCCAGTCAGTCCTTGGACGCTGGAGCAAATTCAAGCAGACCTGGCTCAAGACCAGACTTGGTATGTTCTGGCTTATGATGGGGCAGAAGTGATTGGCTTTCTAGCTGTTCAGGAGAATCTCTTTGAGGCAGAAGTCTTGCAAATCGCTGTAAAAGGAGCCTATCAGGGTAAGGGAATTGCGTCAGCCTTGTTTGCTCAATTGCCGACAGATAAGGAGATTTTCCTCGAAGTCAGAAAGTCAAACCAACGAGCGCAAGCATTTTACAAGAAAGAAAAGATGGCAGTCATCGCTGGGCGAAAGTCCTACTACCATGATCCAGTCGAGGACGCCATCATCATGAAGAGAGAAATAGATGAAGGATAGATATATTTTAGCATTTGAGACATCCTGTGACGAGACTAGTGTCGCCGTCTTGAAAAACGACGATGAGCTCTTGTCCAATGTCATTGCTAGTCAAATTGAGAGTCACAAACGTTTTGGGGGCGTAGTGCCAGAAGTAGCCAGTCGTCACCATGTCGAGGTCATTACAGCCTGTATCGAGGAGGCTCTGGCAGAAGCAGGGATTACCGAAGAGGACGTGACAGCTGTTGCGGTTACCTATGGACCGGGCTTGGTTGGAGCCTTGCTTGTTGGTTTATCAGCTGCTAAGGCCTTTGCTTGGGCACATGGACTTCCGCTGATTCCTGTTAATCACATGGCTGGCCATCTCATGGCAGCTCAGAGCGTGGAGCCTTTGGAGTTTCCCTTGCTAGCCCTCTTGGTTAGCGGTGGACACACAGAGTTAGTTTATGTTTCTGAGGCTGGTGATTACAAGATTGTTGGGGAAACGCGAGATGACGCGGTTGGTGAGGCCTATGATAAGGTTGGCCGTGTCATGGGCTTTACCTATCCTGCCGGTCGTGAGATTGACGAGCTAGCTCATCAGGGGCAGGATATTTATGATTTCCCTCGTGCTATGATCAAGGAAGATAATCTGGAGTTTTCATTCTCAGGTTTGAAGTCTGCCTTTATCAATCTTCATCACAATGCCGAACAAAAGGGAGAAAGCCTGTCTACAAAGGATTTGTGTGCATCTTTCCAAACAGCTGTCTTGGATATTCTCATGGCAAAAACCAAGAAGGCTTTGGAGAAATATCCTGTTAAAACCCTAGTTGTGGCTGGAGGTGTGGCAGCCAATAAAGGTCTCAGAGAACGCTTAGCAACCGAAATCGCAGATGTCAAGGTCATCATTCCACCTCTGCGCCTCTGCGGAGACAATGCAGGTATGATTGCCTATGCCAGCGTCAGCGAATGGAACAAAGAAAACTTTGCAAGCTTGGACCTCAATGCCAAACCAAGTCTCGCTTTTGATACCATGGAATAAAGAGTCAGCTTAGGGCTGGCTTTTTTGCTCTCTTAAATGTCAGAATATTTTGACAAATAATTGTGAATAATGATATACTATATAAAAAATAGGAGGTGGTGAGATGATTGAGAGAATGGAGTTGGGAGAATTTTACAAGGAATTACGTTTGGCGAGAAAGCTCAAGCAGTCAGATGTGGCTTGTGCTGGTCTAACAGCCTCTCAGTTGTCCAAGTTTGAACTAGGGCAGTCTATGCTATCTGCGGATAAGTTGATCCTAGCCATCCAAGGGATCAATATGAATTTTGATGAGTTTGGTCATAAGCTAAACAATTATCAAGAATCCCTACATATGCAGATTGGTAGAAAGGTTGTGGATCGCTTTGCCCACCAAGATATAGCTGGTTTAGAGCAACTGTTGGAGGAAGTCGAGCAAGAACAGATGGCAGAGACCTATCGTCGTTTGAATGCCATTGTAATTAAAAACGCACTCCATTCCTTAAATAAGAACTATCCATTAGTAAAAGAAGATAGCGAGTTTTTGACTATCTATCTCTATGCTATTGAGTCTTGGACCTGGTTTGAACTCTATCTCTTTTGCAATACCATGCCCTTCTTGAGCAATCAAGATTTGATATTTTTATCGACCGCTTTAATTGAGAAATCTAGGGAATTTAAAGAGTTGGTACATAATCGATTGTATATGAAAAGTGGATTTCTGAATATTATATCAGAACTCATGGAGCGTAAACTTTTCTCTTATATCCCAATTTTTGAAGCTGAGCTAGAGAGCATGCTTCGTCCATACGATGTTTTTGAAAAAGTATTGTGGCAGTTTTTAAAGAAAATGAAGATTTTCCTTCAAACCAAAGGAAGCAATCAAAAAGAGATTGAAAGATTTATCCAATCTCTGCAAGTATTAGAAAATCCACAATTGCTAGCCCTCTTCGAATTGCGTTTGAAGCAATACAAAGAACTTATTGAGTAGTCAACAATTGCAAATCTGAAATTTCTATAAGAAAAAATATCAAATATGCGATTTTCTAAAATAAGCTAATTTTCGTGTTATACTATCCTTGTAAAGCACTTCAAGCAGATCCTAAGTCGCAGAAGTGGTTTATAGATGGGAATTCGTACAGTATATGTTTAATTATGAGCATACTGTAAATGGCTGGACTAAAAGTGAAACTTGGCGTCCTAGATAAAATGAGGTAAACGATGGAAAAACAAAGTCAGTTACAAATGTTAATTCATTCCCTATACAATAATAAAGAAATTAGCTTGACGGAAGAATTTAGGAAGCAATTGCTGGAAACAGCAAAACAGTTCTCTAGTACTAATGAAGATTTGTTAGCTGTACGTCTTTCTTTTGCCGTCTCTAAAGAATTGTTGAGCTTTAAAGGTGAACCGCCGACAGAGTTGTTGGATTTAGCAAAATTTGTCCAAAAGAAAGAAGCTAAATACAAGCAGGGAATAGTGTGGTCTGGTATTTTTAAGATATGATTTATTATAAAATACGGCATGAACATCATATAATGGATGAATCTGAATATGAGCAAGGCTTGGAGTTCAATATTAAACCAAGTCTTGTTTTCTATACACTGGAACTTTAAAAGGAGTTGTGATGAAAGTATTTCTTCAAAATAGAAATTTTAGGCAATTAACCATCAACCAGTGGATTTCAACGGTTGGGGATACGATTTTTTATCTGGCCTTTTTGAATTATGTGGCAGATGCATCTTTTGCCCCTTTGGCGATTTTACTGATCACGATTTCAGAAACCCTTCCTCAAGTTCTGCAAATCTTTCTGGGAGTTTTGGCGGATTTTCAACATCATCGTGTCCTAAAATATACAATGATTAGTTTTGCAAAATTTTTGCTTTACTCTATCGTTTCTTTATCACTTTCAGGGCAGTCCTTTTCCTTGTTATTAGTAGCATTTATTTGTCTGATTAACCTCTTATCTGACACATTGAGTTATTTTTCAGGCGCCATGCTCACTCCGATTTTCATTAGAATTATTGGGCAAGACCATCTGGCAGAAGCTATTGGATTTAAACAGTCAACTGTTAGTTTAGTGAAAACAATCAGTAATATTCTAGGAGGAGTCTTACTAGGTATTCTATCTATCCAGTCTATTTCCTTACTGAATGCTCTGACCTTTTTAATCGCATTTTTAGGTATTCTTTTCATAAAAACAGACCTCTTGAAAGTAGAAAAAACGATTAGCTATCAAGAAGGACTCTCTGTAAAATCCTTTTGCCAGCATCTGCTCCAATCATCAAAATTGATATGGAATATGAATAAGGTGCTCTTGGTTTTGTTTATTATCTCTATTAGTCAAGCAGTGATAAATGTTACAGTTCCTGTTTCTACTCTGTTTTTGAGGAATCAGCCCTTTTTGAATTTACAAACAGGTCAATCTCTTGCCTTGTTATCCACCCTTGAATTGTCAGCCCTTATTGTCGGAAGCCTTGTGAGTGGCTATCTGAAGAATACAATCTCCATAAAACTAGCCCTATATGCCTCGCTTATTATCCAATTACTCCTTTTAGTTGGCTTTGTGGCAGTTCGTTTTGACTGGATTCTTATCTTTAGTGCCTTGGATGCCTTTTTCGCAGGTATCCTCTCTCCTCGATTACAGGAACTCATTTTTAAACAAATACCTGAGGAGTCAATGGGAGCAGTTCAATCCTCTATCGGTGCCATTACAGTTGTTTTACCTAGCTTATTTACAATAGCTTTGGTAACCATTGCTACTAGCTTTGGAACTCTGGCAGTTAGCTTTGTTTTATTGCTATTTCTTCTAGCTGCCTTTATCATACTCTTGAATATCCGTGAAAACATTTAGCGAAGAATGTGTATATTATATGTTTGAGACTGGATTCCAGTCTGTTTATGATGGCTACAATCAGCAGACTGTTAAATTTTTGAGAAAGTTGCTTGACATTTCAGACCAATCGGTTTATAATTAAAAAATGTAGAGATAAATACATGAGAAAAGAAGAAAAAAACAAGACTACGAAGAGAGAAAATCATTACCGCTGCTTTGTTTGAATTTGCTACAAAAGGCTATCAAGGTTTTGTCATCAATGAACTTTGTAAAGTGGATGGTATTTCCAAAGGAGTTTTGTATCATAATTTTTCAGGGAAATCAGACCTCTATCTAACTTGTTTTCAGGAGAGTTTTGAGAAAGCTTTGGCAGTGTTTCTGGGGGTGGAAGGTCAAGTGCCCTCCTTAGCTGATTATATGGAAAGACGTCACCAATTTTATCAGCAATACCCAGAACATAGCCACATTTTCTTTGAGGCAATGATTGCGACACCAGAAGAATTGGAAGCAGACATTGCACCACAGAAAGCTATCTTTTTGGACTTGAATGAACAAGTTTGTCAAAAACTTATATCAGAATCCAAACTGAAAGAGCATATTGATGAGAAACGAGCTATGGACTATCTGCGATTGATTCAGGATATGTTTCGTTCCTATTATTTAACTGTTTCGTCAGATAGCAGTTTGCCTGACTTGGTTTCAGGATATGAACATCAATTATCACAGGTTTTGGATATGATGATTTATGGAATACTAGAGGAAGATTCCTCTAAAAAAGGAGAAAAATAATGTCGAAAATTTGGAAATGGTTGTTACTAATTGCGGGTATTTTTGCAGTTTTTGTAGGTTTTAATATGTTTGCACATCCTCTTATTAGCTTGGCTTCCATGACTTTCTGGTTTGCACTTGTATTTGCAGTTCAAGGGATTTCTGAGATTGTACAATACTTCAAATCAGAAGAAAAGCATGGCTGGAATTTATTTGGAGGAATTGTTACCCTCATCCTCGCTCTTACCTTGTTCTCAGGTAGCTTTATTGAAATGGTAACATTTGTACCATTTATCATTTCTTTATGGGCCTTGACAAATGGTATTACAAAAACTATCGTTGGTTTCAAGGTTCGTAAGACGGATAAATCGGTAGGTACCCCTCTAGTTTGGATGGGGATTTTAGGAATCGTAGCAGGTTTAATCATGATGGGACACCCATTGATGACCGGTCTCTATATTAGTTACACCATTGCCTTTGTCTTTATTTATCAAGGTATTGTGGCAATTGTTCAATTCTTCAAGATTAAATAAGAATAAAATGGAGTCTGTCTGATTACAATCAGCAGACTTTTTTCTCTTTCCTGAATGTGTTATAATAGTCCATGCTGTTGCTGGAATTGATTCAGCTTATTTATTAAGACAATATGAGGAGAAAGATGAAAGAAAAAGGATTTTGGGAGGGGGCGCAGGCAGCTATGCCAACAGCCCTTGGTTATGTCAGTATTGGCCTTGCCTGTGGGATTATCGGTGCGCCCTATGTGACACCTGTTGAGATGGGCTTGATGAGCCTCTTTGTTTATGCTGGGAGTGCCCAGTTTGCCATATTAGCCTTGATTGCGGTTCAAGCACCTGTGGCAGCCATTGCCATGACGGTTTTTCTAATCAATTTGCGTCTTTTTTTGTTGAGTTTGCATGCGTCGACCTATTTCCGTCATACCAGTCTCTGGCAAAATATCGGTATGTCGAGCCTTTTGACGGATGAGACTTATGGCGTTTTGATGGGCGAGTTAGCCCATACAGACAAGGTCAATCCTATGTGGATGCACGGAAACAATCTCAACAGCTATGTGGCTTGGTTTGTGGGGACAGTAGTCGGAACGGCTCTGGGTGGTCTGCTACCAAATCCAGAAATCTTTGGTTTAGATTTTGCCCTTGTTGGGATGTTCATCGGAATTTTTGCTTCGCAATTCCAGATTATGCAAAGACGGATTCCTGTCCGCAATCTGCTCATTATCCTAGCAGTTGTTGCGGTGTCCTTCTTTTTGCTCTTGACAGTGGTGTCTCAGTCACTAGCTGTTCTGTTTGCGACGCTACTTGGTTGTACAATGGGGGTGGTTTTAGATGGTCAGTAAGTATCTTTTATTAGCAGTTATTTTCTCTGGCTTGGTGACTTGGATTCCCCGTATGATTCCCTTCATCTTGGTCAAGTATAAGGGCCTGCCTGCGATCGTTGAGCGTTTTTTGAAGTTCTTGCCCGTTTCTATTATCTTTGCCTTGATTCTTTCAAGCGTAGTGACAGGTAAGGTTGGGAGCCTTCCTCAAATTAAATTGCTAGACTTCTTAGCCGTCTTTCCAACAGCTTGGGTAGCCTTTCGCTACCGCAATCTAGTCGGAACAGTTCTCTTTGGAGTGGTCTTAATTGCAGTCTTGCGTTTGGTCTTTTAATACTCTTCGAAAATCTCTTCAAACCACGTCAGCGTCGCCTTACCGTATATATGTTACTGACTTCGTCAGTTCTATCTACAACCTCAAAGCAGTGCTTTGAGCAACCTGCGGCTAGCTTTCTAGTTTGCTCTTTGATTTTCATTGAGTATAAATTAGCCATAAAGAAAACCTATCACAGAGATAGATATCATATAATGGCGTAAATGCTCTTTTTCTGTTAAGATTATAAGGTATTCTATTTTGGAGGAAATGACATGAAAAAAATCGTTAAATACTCATCTCTTGCTGCCCTAGGGCTTGTTGCTGCAGGTGTGCTAGCAGCTTGCTCAGGTGGTGCTAAGAAAGAAGGAGAAGCAGCTAGCAAGAAAGAAATTATCGTTGCAACCAATGCTTCACCAAAACCATTCAACTATGAAGAAAATGGTGAATTGACTGGTTACGAAATTGAAGTGGTTCGCGCTATCTTTAAAGACTCTGACAAGTATGATGTCAAGTTTGAGAAGACTGAGTGGTCAGGAGTCTTTGCGGGTCTTGACGCTGACCGTTACCAAATGGCCGTTAACAACATCAGCTACACTAAAGAACGTGCGGAGAAATACCTTTATGCAGCTCCAACGGCTAAAAACCCTAACGTTCTTGTAGTGAAAAAAGACGATTCTAGTATCAAATCGCTTGATGATATCGGTGGAAAATCAACAGAGGTTGTTCAAGGGACAACATCTGCTAAACAGTTAGAAGACTACAACAAACAACACTCAGATAATCCAACTGTCCTTAACTACACTAAAGCAGACTTCCAACAAATCATGGGACGCTTGAGCGATGGCCAATTTGACTACAAGATTTTTGATAAAATCGGTGTTGAAACAGTCATCAAGAACCAAGGTTTGGACAACTTGAAAGTTATTGAACTTCCAAGCGACCAACAACCTTACGTTTACCCACTTCTTGCTAAAGGTCAAGATGAGTTGAAAACATTTGTAGACAAACGTATCCAAGAACTCTACAAAGACGGAACTCTTGAAAAATTGTCTAAACAATTCTTCGGAGACAATTATCTACCAGCAGAAGCTGATATTAAATAATTTCTTGAAATCATCCATTCTGAGTAAGGTGGGTGATTTCTCAGTTTTTAGGGATATAGTTTTAAACTATATATCTGGCTATCTAATAACAATTTGTGAAATCAAACAAATTGTGAGATACTAGTACGGTATTATTTTTAAGGAGAAAGAATCATGAAAATCAAAAAATGGCTTGGTGTAGCAGCCCTTGCTACAGTCGCAGGTTTGGCTCTTGCAGCTTGCGGAAACTCAGAAAAGAAAGCAGATAATGCAACAACTGTTAAAATCGCAACTGTTAACCGTAGCGGTTCTGAAGAAGCTCGTTGGGATAAAGTCCAAGAATTAGTTAAAAAAGACGGTATTACTTTGGAATTTACAGAGTTCACAGACTACTCACAACCAAACAAGGCAACTGCTGATGGCGAAGTAGATTTGAACGCTTTCCAACACTATAACTTCTTGAACAACTGGAACAAAGAAAACGGGAAAGACCTTGTAGCGATTGCTGATACTTACATCTCTCCAATCCGCCTTTACTCAGGTTTGAATGGAAGTGACAACAAGTACACTAAAGTAGAAGACATCCCAGCAAACGGAGAAATCGCTGTACCAAACGATGCTACAAACGAAAGCCGTGCGCTTTACTTGCTTCAATCAGCTGGCTTGATTAAATTGGATGTTTCTGGAACTGCTCTTGCAACAGTTGCTAACATCAAAGAAAATCCAAAGAACTTGAAAATCACTGAATTGGATGCTAGCCAAACAGCTCGTTCATTGTCATCAGTTGACGCTGCCGTTGTAAACAATACCTTCGTTACAGAAGCAAAATTGGACTACAAGAAAGCACTTTTCAAAGAACAAGCTGATGAAAACTCAAAACAATGGTACAACATCATCGTTGCGAAAAAAGATTGGGAATCATCACCAAAAGCTGATGCTATCAAGAAAGTGATCGCAGCTTACCACACAGATGACGTGAAAAAAGTTATCGAAGAAACATCAGACGGTTTGGATCAACCAGTTTGGTAATAAGAAACAGGGAGGTGGGAGAGAAAATTCCACCTCTTGCTTTTGTATAGAGCATGGATTGTAAAGAAGACTATAGGTTCATAGAAAGGTAGAGAGAATATGGTTTTTCCTAGCGAACAAGAACAGATTGAAAAATTTGAAAAGGATCATGTGGCCCAGCATTATTTTGAGGTTTTGCGTACCTTGATTTCTAAGAAGTCAGTCTTTGCCCAGCAGGTTGGACTTAAGGAAGTTGCCAACTATCTGGGTGAGATTTTCAAGCGTGTGGGGGCTGAAGTGGAGATTGATGAGACTTATACGGCGCCTTTTGTTATGGCACATTTCAAGAGTTCGCGTCCAGATGCCAAGACCCTAATTTTCTATAACCACTATGACACTGTGCCAGCGGACGGGGATCAGGTCTGGACAGAGGATCCCTTTACGCTTTCGGTGCGCAATGGCTTCATGTATGGGCGTGGGGTTGATGATGATAAGGGGCATATCACAGCTCGTTTGAGTGCTTTGAGAAAATACATGCAGCACCACGATGACCTGCCTGTCAACATCAGTTTTATCATGGAGGGAGCGGAGGAATCGGCTTCGACAGACCTAGATAAGTATCTGGAAAAACATGCGGATAAACTCCGTGGGGCAGATTTGTTGGTCTGGGAACAAGGGACCAAAAATGCCTTGGAACAGCTGGAAATTTCTGGTGGAAATAAGGGGATTGTGACCTTTGATGCCAAGGTAAAAAGCGCTGATGTCGATATCCACTCTAGTTATGGTGGGGTTGTGGAATCAGCCCCGTGGTACCTCCTTCAAGCCTTACAGTCTCTTCGTGCCGCAGATGGCCGTATCTTGGTTGAAGGTTTATACGAAAAAGTACATGAGCCAAATGAACGGGAATTGGCATTGGTGGATACTTATGCCCAACGCAATCCTGGGGAAATCAGCCAGATTTATGGTTTGGAATTGCCTCTTTTACAAGAGGAACGCGCTGCCTTCCTAAAACGTTTCTTTTTTGAACCTGCTCTCAATATCGAAGGGATTCAGTCGGGTTATCAAGGGCAAGGGGTCAAAACGATATTACCTGCAGAAGCCAGTGCTAAGCTAGAGGTTCGTTTGGTTCCTGGTCTAGAACCGCATGATGTTCTGGAAAAAATTCGGAAACAGCTAGACAAAAATGGCTTTGATAAGGTAGAATTATACTATACCTTGGGAGAGATGAGCTATCGAAGCGATATGAGCGCGCCGGCCATTCTCAATGTAATCGAGTTGGCCAAGAAATTCTATCCACAGGGCGTTTCAGTCTTGCCGACAACAGCGGGGACAGGGCCTATGCATACGGTCTTTGATGCCCTAGAGGTACCAATGGTGGCCTTCGGTCTAGGAAATGCCAACAGCCGAGACCACGGTGGAGATGAAAATGTGCGAATCGCCGATTATTACACCCATATTGAATTAGTAGAGGAGCTGATTAGAAGCTATGAGTAGAGATATTATCAAGTTAGATCAGATCGATGTGACTTTTCACCAAAAGAAGAGAACCATCACAGCGGTCAAGGATGTGACTATTCACATCCAAGAAGGGGATATCTACGGAATCGTTGGATATTCTGGAGCAGGAAAATCAACCCTTGTACGGGTGATTAACCTCTTGCAAAAGCCATCTGCAGGGAAAATCACCATTGATGACGATGTGATTTTTGATGGTAAGGTCACCTTGACGGCCGAGCAGTTGCGTCGTAAACGTCAAGATATCGGAATGATTTTCCAGCATTTTAACCTCATGAGCCAAAAGACGGCAGAGGAGAATGTAGCCTTTGCCCTTAAACACTCTGGACTTAGCAAGGAAGAAAAGAAAGCTAAAGTTGCTAAGTTGTTGGACTTGGTTGGCTTGGCGGACCGTGCTGAAAATTACCCTTCACAATTATCTGGAGGACAAAAACAGCGTGTGGCCATTGCGCGTGCCTTGGCAAATGATCCAAAAATCTTGATTTCAGACGAGTCAACTTCTGCGCTTGATCCGAAGACAACCAAGCAGATTTTGGCCTTGTTGCAAGATTTGAACCAAAAATTAGGCTTGACTGTTGTCTTGATTACGCATGAAATGCAGATTGTCAAAGATATTGCCAATCGTGTGGCAGTTATGCAGGATGGGCATTTAATTGAAGAGGGTAGTGTTCTTGAAATCTTCTCAGACCCTAAACAACCCTTGACTCAAGACTTTATCTCAACAGCCACAGGCATTGATGAAGCTATGGTCAAGATTGAGAAGCAAGAAATCGTGCAACACCTGTCTGAAAACAGCCTTTTGGTGCAGCTCAAGTATGCAGGTGCTTCAACAGACGAGCCACTTTTGAATGAACTGTACAAGCATTACCAAGTAACGGCTAATATCCTCTATGGGAATATCGAAATCCTCGATGGCACTCCTGTTGGAGAATTGGTGGTGGTCTTGTCAGGTGAAAAAGCAGCGTTGGCAGGTGCCCAAGAAGCCATTCGTCAAGCAGGTGTGCAGCTAAAAGTATTGAAGGGAGGACAGTAAGATGGAATCATTGATTCAAACCTATTTACCAAATGTTTATAAAATGGGCTGGGCTGGTCAAGCAGGCTGGGGGACAGCCATCTATCTAACTCTTTATATGACAGTTCTTTCTTTCATCATCGGAGGGTTCTTGGGGCTAGTGGCAGGTCTTTTCCTTGTCTTAACAGCGCCAGGAGGTGTTTTGGAAAATAAAGTTGTTTTCTGGATTTTGGATAAGATTACCTCTATTTTCCGTGCGGTTCCCTTTATCATCCTCTTGGCAGTCTTGTCACCCTTCTCCCATCTAATCGTAGGGACAAGCATTGGTCCAAATGCGGCTATCGTACCGCTATCTTTTGCAGTCTTTGCCTTCTTTGCCCGTCAAGTACAGGTGGTATTGGCTGAGCTAGATGGTGGTGTCATTGAGGCAGCTCAAGCTAGTGGAGCGACCTTCTGGGACATCGTAGGAGTTTACCTATCCGAAGGTCTTCCAGATTTGATCCGTGTGACGACTGTGACCTTGATTTCTCTTGTTGGGGAAACAGCTATGGCTGGTGCGGTTGGAGCTGGCGGTATTGGTAACGTAGCCATCGCTTATGGATTTAACCGCTACAATCACGATGTGACCATCTTGGCAACCATCATTATCATTTTGATTATCTTTGCAATCCAATTCTTGGGAGATTTCTTGACTAAGAAATTGAGTCATAAATAAAGAGAATTAGGTAATCTGTACATCATTCATAGGAGTTGTCGTTATAGTCAAGACTTAAAATTCTCTGTACTAGCTGCTATCAACCGTTACTTTTATGAGTTAGAGAGTTAAGAATTGTGGGGAGTCAATATGCAAAATCTGGGAGAAGTTTTTAAAGAATTGAGAAAGAGTCGAAATGTATCTCTCCAGGAGGCGACGGGAGGAGAGTTTACTTATTCCATGCTGAGCAAATTTGAGCGTGGAGAAGCAGACTTATCATCTATGAAATTGATTACTGCCTTAGATAACATCCACTCTGATTTGAACGAATTTATGTACTTGGTACGTGGTTTTTCTCAGAAACAGGTTTTGGCTTTTCAAGAAAATCTCTGGGAACTATATGACAGAGAAGGGATTGATTCTCTCCAATCCTTGTATGAAGAGACGACTAAAAAGTACAGATCAAGTGCTAAAACAAGCTATCTTTTACAAATGATTCGTATCAAAAGCCTTCTTGTGTTTTTTGATTCAGAAATACGAGCAACGGATGAAGAACTGACTTTTCTCTATGACTATTTTTTTACTATTGATATCTGGGGAAATTATGAATTGGAACTATTTTCAACGATTTCTACTTTGTTCCCTCTGCCCCTCTATTTTAAATATTCTAGGGAGATGTTACAAAAGACGGATTTATTAGGCTCTTTACCTAGTAACAAAGTCGGTATTGATACCATTTTGATTAATGGACTCTTTAAAGCGATAGAGGAAAAGGATAAATTAAAAGCAGACTATTTTACCTTTCAGATTGAAAACCGCGATTTACCAGAATCTGAAGCTTATCTTAAAATCATTTATATGATTGCTAAAGGGTATTATGATACTATTTTTAATGTAGAAAATAAGGGTCTTGAAAAAATCCAGAGAGGCATTACAATCTTACAAGATTTAGAGTATGTAGGTGGTGCAAGATACTATGAAAACTATTTTGCAAATCAGCTTTCAAATAAAGATTTGTAATATATTCTCGTTACATCGACTGATGAAAAATAAATGGGCTTGTAGATGGATTGATAAATAGCAGTATCTAGGAGCTAGAGTTTCTATTTTCAGAAAAAATATATTACAAAAAAGTGGGGAGTCCCGCTTTTTTTGTTAGACTGGTTTCAATGAAATACTCTTTGAAATGTGAGAAAGGCCTGTTATGAAACTATTCTTAAGACATCATTTATTTAGAATACTTACCTTATCGAGGTTTTTAAGCTCAAGTGGAGCTTATATTTATAATCTAGTATTTATCGTTTATGCTGCGAGTCTACCCTTTAAAAATATAGCTGTATTTATGGCGAATATGATTACGATTTTACCTTTCCTATTTACTTTTTATGTTGGGATTAAGGCTGATCATACTCGGAATAAAGCAGGGACAATTATCTGGATTGGTTGTGTGCAAAGTCTACTATTTCTTTTGATTGCTAGTGTGATTCAAGATCAGAACTTCGTAACGTTTGCTCTTATCTGTATGGTTAATATCTGTTCGGATATTTTATCAGATTATACAGCAGGCCTTCGTATGCCGATTATCCAGCATAATATTTCGGAAGATAAGCTCTATGAAGCTTATTCCTTTACTCAGTTTGTTTCCTATTTATCAAATCTAGGAGGTCAAGCCTTAGGAGTGTGGTTACTCACAACAAGCCACCAAAATTTTTCTTTTGTTGCAATTGTGAATGCTGGCTTCTTTTTACTATCTTCTCTTATTTTGTTCAAAAATAGAAGAGAATTGACGTATTTGTCTGTAATGGTAGAGAATGAGTCGATTAGTTTATTTCAACAAGTTAAGGCAATCTATGCGGACATGGATGATATCTTTAGGCAGAAAGAAAGTAAATCTTTGTTTAAAATGATTCTTGTCATTTTAGTGATGAATACTTTGGGAGGAGCTGTTGGAGGTATTTATCACTTTTACTTATTAGACCATACTATCTATCATCTCAGCTATGCTCAAGCTCTATTTTTAATTGAATGTGTCAGCTTGGGAGGAGCTATTCTTGGTAGCCTAACTCCCCATGATTATTTTGGGAAATTGTCGTTTTCAAGTTTGCTATCGCTCTATGCAAGTCTGTTTGTCTTGCTTGCTACTGCTAATATTTTAGATTTTTCTCCTCTAGTAGGTGTTGCCTGCTTAGCCTTTGTCATGTATTTGATGTCGAAATCAATGCCTAAATTAGATACTCTGTTATTGTCTAATTTGAGCGCGGATGTATTAGCTCGAAGTAATAATCTTTTGAGTATGATTTTTTCCCTAACATTACCCTTGGGGATGTCTATATTTTCCTTCTTAGCTTTACAAGATATCAGGCTTTGTTGGTGGGTCTTTTTAGCAGGGAGTGTGATAGGGTTGATTTTATCACTAGAAAAAAGAAGTTTTTCAGGTAAAAAAGTTTAGCCTAGAAAGCTCAGGATTACTAGAAGGTCTTCCAGATTTGATTCGTGTGACGACTGTGACCTTGATTTCCCTTGTTGGTGAAACAGCCATGGCTGGTGCGGTTGGAGCTGGTGGTATCGGTAACGTAGCCATCGCTTATGGATTTAACCGCTACAATCACGATGTGACCATCTTGGCAACCATCATTATCATTTTGATTATCTTTGCAATCCAATTCTTGGGAGATTTCTTGACTAAGTCTTGAGCCATAAATAAAAAAGAGCCGTGCGGCTCTTTTTATTTATCAGATTTTCTGTGCAAATTTTTTACTCAAGGCTTGTCCAATCAAGGCGCCAACTAGGGCTCCGATGACAACACTAGCGATAAATAGAAGGATGGTTCCAGGATTTGGTGCGACCATGATACGGTCGATATATTCTTGGGATTTTCCTCTTGCTAGAAGAGTAGCCATATAGGTTTGGGGCGCAATCCACATGAGTAAGATTGGACCAGTTGAACTAAAGGCGAAAATAATGAAAGAAAGCAAATTTTTTGTTTGGTCCTTGTATTTTCCTAAATGAGCTACTCCATCTGCTAGGAGGCCACAGATAATTCCAGGAAGGAAGGCACCGGCACCGTGTTTGCTCCCCAAGAAAAAGAGGGCGATGACAAGGCCGATAGTGGTAATGGCTCCAAAGCGCGGAACTTTTGCGACTAGGATCATATAGACGCTACCGCCGACAAGGGCAGTAAAGGCAGGCGCATAAAACATGTTTCCAGCTTGGTCAAGGAGATTGCCCAAAAGGACACCAATCCCCATGCAGAGGAAGTAAAGAACTGCAAAGAGCAGTGTAGTTAAGATAGATTTTTTCATGAATTGTCTCCTGATAATTTTCTCACAATTCTCATTGTACCACGGTTTGATGGGATTGTAAATGGGCACTAGAATTTTTTGAAAACGCTTGAAATATGATATAATAGTTTCATAGTTATTTTTAGGGGGATATCATGGGTAGATTTTTAGACTTTGTCTTTAATCGTTTCTTTTTAGGGATGATTGCGACAGCCTTCTTTTGGCTATTAACCTTAGCAGGAGGGATTATTCTTGGTCTAGCGCCAGCCAGTGCCACCTTGATGAGCCTATATGCAGAACATGGTTATAGCTTTCGGGAATACAGTTTGAAGGAGGCTTGGTCTCTTTACAAGCAAAATTTTGTCTCAAGCAACCTGATTTTCTATAGCTTTCTAGGAGTGGATCTAGTTTTGGTTTATGGCTTGTATCTCTTGGTGCAATTGCCTCATCAGACTATTGTTCATCTGATTGCGACCTTTTTGAATGTCCTAGTAGTTGCCCTGCTGTTTTTGGCTTATACAGTATCTTTGAAATTACAAGTTTATTTTGATTTGTCCTATCGAAATAGTCTCAAACTATCCTTGATTGGCATCTTTATGAGTCTAGCAGCTGTGGTCAAGGTTCTCCTTGGGACAGTGCTACTTGTAGCAATTGGTTACTATATGCCTGCCCTACTTTTCTTTGTAGGAATTGGGATGTGGCATTTCTTTATCAGTGATATGTTGGAACCGGTCTATGAAAGTATCCATGAAAAATTGGCGACAAAATAGAATGAAGCAGTTTTGGCTACATACGCTTCTGAGAACCTACAGTTCAGTTATGATGATTATTATTGCGAGTTTTGCAATCTTACTCTCTTACGCTGACTGGGATTCACGTGAAAAGGAAGCTCAGAGAGTAGCTCAGCGTGTAACCACTCGAACAGTCGAAGAGGTGGAATATTATTATCGCGAGTCAGCCCAGCTAGCGCAAGATTTAGTAGCCAATCAAGACCGTATACAAGGGGTTTATAAGTACTTTAGCCTGTCAACTTCTGAGTATTTTTATTGGTTGTTGGAGCATCAAGCGGCTTCGTCAACTTCTATTTCTCTGTATGAAAATATTGATGACCTGTATGTTCAAAATGACTATATAACGGGTGTTGCAATCGTCTTGCAGGACTTTAAAGAAGTTTATGTTTCGAGCAGAAATGAGAGAGGTGGTCATTCGGTACTTGCGGAAGGCTTTAAACCGGAGGCCAATAGTTTTGGAGTTCCTATTTTAGACCCAGCGACGGATCAATCTATAGGGGTTGTTTATATTTCCTTGGATCCAGAAATCTTATACCATGCTGTAGACAATACCCGGGGTCATATCCCGATGGCCGTTACCGTGACATCGCCTTTTGATACGGAGATTTTTCATATTGGTGAGAGGGTCAATAGGGAACATGAGAACTGGTTTGTTGGTGTAACCTCTCATGGCTATCAAGTTCAGGTAGCAGTTCCCAAAAACTTTGTTTTACAAGGAACAGTGACTAGCTCTGCTTTGATTGTGGGCTTAAGCCTTCTCTTTATTGTTATTCTCTATCTGACTTTGAGGCAGACCTTTGCTAATTACCAAAAGCAGGTAGTGGATTTGGTGGATTCCATTCAGGCTATTGCCCAAGGGGAAGAAGGTCTTCGCATTGCTACGCTTGAAAAGGATCAGGAATTGCTCTTAATCGCAGAGACCACCAATGATATGTTGGATCGATTGGAAAAGAATATCCATGATATTTACCAGTTAGAGCTTAGTCAAAAAGATGCCAATATGCGAGCCTTACAGGCGCAAATCAATCCTCATTTTATGTACAATACGCTGGAGTTTTTGCGCATGTATGCAGTCATGCAAAGTCAAGATGAGTTGGCAGATATCATTTATGAGTTCAGTAGCCTCTTGCGTAACAATATTTCCGACGAAAGAGAAACTCTTCTCAAACAGGAATTAGAATTTTGTCGTAAATATAGCTATCTCTGCATGGTTCGCTATCCCAAGTCCATTGCCTATGGTTTCAAGATAGACCCAGAGTTAGAGAATATGAAAATTCCCAAGTTTACCTTGCAACCGCTGGTAGAAAATTATTTCGCGCATGGTGTTGACCATAGACGAACAGATAATGTGATTAGCATCAAGGCGCTTAAACAGGATGGTTTTGTAGAAATTTTGGTGGTCGATAATGGCCGTGGAATGTCGGTTGAAAAACTGACAAGTATTCGAGAAAAATTAAGTCAGAGACATTTTGAACACCAAGCCAGTTACAGTGATCAAAAGCAGTCTATCGGGATTGTCAATGTACACGAGCGTTTTGTGCTCTATTTTGGGGACCGCTATGCCATTACCATAGAGTCTGCAGAGCAAGCAGGTGTTCAGTATCGTATTACAATTCAAGATGAGTAGAAAGGGAGAAAATGTATAAAGTATTATTAGTAGATGATGAGTACATGGTGACGGAAGGTCTGAAGCGTTTGATTCCCTTTGATAAGTGGGATATGGAGGTCGTCGCAACAGCCAGTCATGCCGATGAAGCTCTAGAGTATGTCCAAGAAAATCCCGTCGATGTCATCATTTCAGATGTCAATATGCCCGACAAAACAGGGCTTGATATGATTCGGGAGATGAAAGAGATCTTACCAGATGCTGCCTATATCCTGCTCTCAGGTTATCAGGAATTTGATTACGTAAAAAGAGCAATGAACCTTAGTGTGGTGGATTATCTGGTTAAGCCTGTTGATAAGGTAGAGTTGGGAAATCTGCTGGAGAAGATTGCAGGTCAGCTCGGTGAGAGAGGAAAGAAAAGTCAGACCCTTAGTCAAGATTTAGACGAGGCTGGATTTGCTAGTTATCTAGGAGGTAAGGAGAACTGGTGGATAGGCCTATCCAAGGAAAAACAAGGCTCCTTCACCATTCCCTACTATGTCTTGGGACAAGACTGGCAGATTTTCATTTCTGACCAACCCCTAGATGGTTTAGTTGTTACAGTTTTTGAAGCTCCTTATCAAGAACACTTTGAACGCTGGAAGCTGAATGCTGAGAAAGCCCTCTTTTACGGTTCTGTAAACCTACAGCAGTCTGAGAGTCTCTTTGCCTATTACGAACCGATTTATAGGGTCATCATTCAGGGGAATCTCAATCAAATCGTGGAAGAGTTGAATCTCTTGGAGAAGGTAGTTCTTAAGAATACACCGCGTGTTCCGATTACCAAACAGCTTTTTATCCAGTTTGTCATGGATGTCTTCCACTTGTTTGAACACCTCAAAGCTGATGATTTGACGGATATTGTCAAAACGATTCATGCTATTCAATCATTTGATGAATTAGTTCCTTATATCAAGGAAACTCTGACTCGCTTTTTCGGCCAATATCGTATGAATGAAAATGTAGTCAGTGTGCTAGAAGTGATTGGTCGTGATTACCAAAAAGAACTTTCTCTCAAGGATATCAGTAAGGATCTCTTTATCAATCCTGTCTATCTGGGGCAGTTGATTAAGCGTGAAACCAATTCGACCTTCGCAGAGTTACTAAACAAACAACGGATTAAGGCTGCCCAACAGCTCTTACTTTCAACCAGTGACAGTATCGAAGATATTTGTTATGCGGTTGGTTACAGTAATGTTGGATATTTCTATAAAGTGTTCCGAAAATTGTGCGGGAAATCGCCAAAAGCCTACCGAAAACAGGTAGAAACTACACTATAATATTTGTATCCCTTTACAAAAAGTGCTATAATATCGATAATAATATCAGGAGGTTCTATTATGAAAAAGAAACCAATTTATCTATGGGTCTTGCTAATCTTGTCTGCTCTTATTTCAGCTATATCTCTGTTTGGAATGTTGAGTCCCTTACCTAGTAAAGAATCCCTTCGTGCCGCTCAGAAACAGGTTGCAGGGGTCAGTGCTCAGCAATTAGAAGACCAGCTTAATTACACCTATAGAGTAGCAGAATCAACTCATTCTATTTTTAATATGGCCTTGATTGTGCTATCTGCTATTTTAGTGGTAGTAGCGATTGTCTTCCTTGTTCGTAAGAATTTGCAATATGCAAACTATACTTATGTCGGCTATGTTTTGCTAGCCATTATTGGTTCGATTTATAGCTATGTGACTTTACAAGACGCTGTGCAGTTAGTCCACGATGAGACCATGCGTTTAGGGATAAGTGTTATTTCACAAGCCGTTAGCATTTTCTATATCGTCATCAATGTTCTCTTCCTAGCTCTTGTCTTTTACAAGATGTGGCGTCAGCAAAAAGCCTTGGCTGAAGAAGAGGAAACAGAAGAACTTGCCTAAGTATTGACAAAAAATAACTATCAAGTTACAATCTTGGTAGTTATTTTTTGATTATAGATAAAATCATGGAGGTAAATATGAAGACAATTTCTTTAGTTTATATCAGTCTGAGTGGGAATACTGAGAGTTTTGTGACGCGCTTGAAAGATTATCTCTTGTCCCGGTACGAGGGGATTGAAGTCCAAAAGATTCATATCAAGGATTTGGTTAGGGACGGCCAAGATTTCTATGAAATGGACCATCCCTATGTCGCTTTTTTGCCGACCTATCTCGAAGGTGGGAATGGCGTGGATAACGGAGATATTGAGATTTTGACGACGCCAGTGGGGGATTTTATCGCCTATGGTGACAATGCTAGTAAGTGTTTTGGCGTAGTTGGTTCAGGAAACCGTAACTTTAATAACCAATACTGCCTGACAGCCAAGCAATACAGTCAACGTTTTGGTTTCCCTGTCTTGGCGGACTTTGAAATGCGAGGTATGCTGGGAGATATCAAACGTGTGGCAGCAATTATTGCGGATTTATATGAGTTGGAAAGTTGAGCTTAGGCTTGGCTTTTTTTATTCTAGGCAGTTTTATCAGAACTATTACTTTCTATGCTTCAAGAGTTGATTAATATGGTCTACTTTTTTTGATGCTCTTTTATAGGAAATAGTCCAAATGATGAGGTAGACAATCGCAAACTCGATAATGAGCTGGAGATAAAAAATCCAGTGGAAGGGGAACCAACCTGCTAGGGTCGCTAGTGGGATAAAGCCTACTAGCATGAGGAAGAAATGGGTCATAGTTGCACGGAGCAAGCTCCAGTCACGGCTGAATAATCGTTTACCAAAGTTGAAGAGAATACCGATGGCTGCCCAGATAAGAGTACAGTAGAGCAAGACCAAGGCACCGTGAACCTGATGTTGAGCCATCACTTGTCCGATCAGAGATTCAGGACTCAGTGGTGCGTAGGTATTTGGTGCATAAATGAGTGAAAAGATGATAGAGAGGATGAGGCCGATGAGGACACCAGCAGCTGCGTCGTGGAAGATTTGTTTTTTCATAGTTCTAATTTCTCCTTGATGGTTTTTAGATAACGGCGTGAAGAGTAGGTGAAGCTTTCGTTTTTCAAGAAAATTTCTACCAGACCGTTTGGGGTTAGCTTGAGATGAGAGATGGAGTTGATATTGATGATTTCTGATTGGGAAATTTGGATAAAATTGCTTGGCAAGAGTTCAAGAACTTGATAGAGTCGCAAATCAATGTTGTAGGTCTGACTCGCAGTTTCTGCTAGAACCTTCCGATTCTCGATATAGAAGCGTTGTATCTTACCAATCTTAACGAGATAGACCTGATCATCAATCTTTCCTTTGATTGTTTCTTTTTGGTCCAGATTTTCTGCGAACTCGATGACTTTCTGGATTTTATCGGTCTCTTGAGGTGCTTGGACAATCAGCTTTTCCTCCTTGTAAGTTTCACTAATCTGTAGTTCTACTTTCATAAATTTCTCTCCTTGTTTTTCATACAAAATTAATCTCACTTCTTGTACAGCTTTATTAATACTCTTCAAAAATCAAATTCAAACCACGTCAGCGTCGTCTTGCCGTACTAAAGTACTGTCTGCGCCTAGCTTTCTAGTTTGCTCTTTGATTTTTATTGAGTATACCACTATTTTATGCCCCCTGGCAAGGGACTTTGTTTATGTGGAGGGATTTGGCTCCTATGTGGTGCTTGCTTTTCTGTCCTTTCTGAAATATGGTATAATAGCACTAATCAATTTCTAGGAAAATAGATACAGAAAGGGGCTGAAAGATGTCTCATATTATTGAATTGCCAGAGGTGCTGGCAAACCAGATCGCGGCTGGAGAGGTTATCGAGCGTCCAGCTAGCGTTGTTAAGGAGCTAGTAGAAAACGCCATTGACGCGGGCTCTAGTCAGATTATCATTGAGATTGAGGAAGCTGGTCTCAAGAAAATCCAAATCACAGATAATGGTCATGGAATTGCCCACGATGAGGTGGAATTGGCCTTGCGTCGTCATGCGACCAGTAAGATAAAAAATCAGGCAGATCTCTTTCGGATTCGGACGCTTGGTTTTCGTGGTGAAGCCTTGCCTTCTATCGCTTCTGTTAGTGTTTTGACCCTTTTGACGGCGGTGGATGGTGCAAGTCATGGAACCAAGCTCGTCGCGCGTGGGGGAGAAGTTGAAGAAGTCATCCCAGCGACTAGTCCTGTGGGAACCAAGGTTTGTGTGGAGGACCTCTTTTTCAACACGCCTGCCCGCCTCAAGTATATGAAGAGCCAGCAAGCGGAGTTGTCTCATATCATTGATATTGTCAATCGTCTGGGCTTGGCCCATCCTGAAATTTCGTTTAGTTTAATCAGTGATGGCAAGGAGATGACGCGGACAGCTGGGACTGGTCAATTGCGCCAAGCTATCGCAGGGATTTACGGTTTGGCGAGTGCCAAGAAGATGATTGAAATTGAGAATTCTGACCTAGATTTCGAAATTTCAGGTTTTGTGTCCTTGCCTGAGTTAACTCGGGCCAATCGCAATTATATCAGCCTCTTCATCAATGGCCGTTATATAAAGAATTTCCTGCTCAATCGTGCAATTCTAGACGGCTATGGTAGTAAGCTTATGGTAGGCCGTTTTCCACTGGCTGTCATTCACATTCATATCGACCCTTATCTAGCGGATGTCAATGTGCACCCAACCAAGCAAGAAGTGCGGATTTCCAAGGAAAAGGAACTGATGACCCTGGTTTCAGAAGCTATTGCAAACAGTCTCAAGGAACAAACCCTGATACCAGATGCCTTGGAAAATCTTGCCAAATCGACCGTCCGCAATCGTGAGAAGGTGGAGCAAACTATTCTCCCACTCAAAGAAAATACTCTCTACTATGAGAAAACTGATTCGTCAAGATTTAGTCAAGCTGAGGTAGCTGATTATCAGGTGAATCTGACTGAAGAGAAACAGGATTTAACCCTGTTTGCCAAGGAAACTTTGGAGCAGCTGACTAAGCCTAGCAAACTCCATTTTGCGGAGAGAAGGCCTGCTAATTATGACCAACTAGACCATCCAGAGCTAGATTTAGCCAGTCTTGATAAGGCTTATGACAAGCTGGAGCGAGAAGAAGCATCCAGCTTCCCAGAATTGGAATTTTTCGGACAGATGCATGGGACATATCTCTTTGCCCAAGGGCGAGATGGGCTCTACATCATAGACCAACACGCAGCGCAGGAACGGGTCAAGTACGAGGAGTATCGTGAGAGCATTGGCAATGTAGACCAAAGTCAACAGCAACTCCTAGTACCTTACATCTTTGAATTTCCTGCAGATGATGCCCTTCGTCTTAAGGAAAGAATGGCACTTTTGGAGGAAGTTGGGGTCTTTCTAGCAGAGTACGGAGAAAATCAATTTATCTTACGTGAACATCCTATTTGGATGGCAGAAGAAGAGATTGAATCAGGCATCTATGAGATGTGTGATATGCTACTCTTGACCAAGGAAGTTTCTATCAAGAAATATCGAGCAGAGTTGGCTATTATGATGTCCTGCAAACGGTCTATCAAGGCTAACCATCGTATCGATGACCATTCGGCTAGACAGCTCCTCTATCAGCTTTCTCAGTGTGACAATCCCTATAACTGTCCCCATGGACGTCCTGTTTTGGTGCATTTTACCAAGTCGGATATGGAAAAGATGTTCCGACGTATTCAGGAAAATCACACCAGTCTCCGTGAGTTGGGGAAATATTAAACTAAAAGGAAGACTATGTACGAATATCTAAAAGGAATCATTACCAAAATCACTGCTAAATACATTGTTCTTGAAGTCAACGGTATCGGTTATATCCTGCATGTGGCCAATCCTTATGCCTATTCAGGACAGGTCAATCAAGAAGCTCGAATTTATGTGCATCAAGTCGTACGTGAGGACGCTCATCTACTTTATGGATTTCGCTCAGAAGACGAGAAAAAGCTCTTTCTCAGTCTGATTTCGGTATCTGGGATTGGTCCTGTATCAGCTCTTGCTATTATCGCTGCTGATGACAATGCTGGCTTGGTTCAAGCCATTGAAACCAAGAACATCACCTACTTGACCAAGTTCCCTAAAATTGGCAAGAAAACAGCCCAGCAGATGGTGCTGGACTTGGAAGGCAAGGTAGTAGTTGCAGGAGATGACCTTCCTGCCAAGGTGGCAGTGCAAGCTAGCGCTGAAAACCAAGAACTGGAAGAAGCTATGGAAGCCATGTTGGCACTGGGCTACAAGGCAACCGAACTCAAGAAAATCAAGAAATTCTTTGAAGGAACGACAGATACAGCTGAGAACTATATCAAGTCGGCCCTTAAAATGTTGGTCAAATAGGAGTAGAGCATGACAAAACGTTGTTCGTGGGTCAAGATGACCAATCCTCTCTACATCGCTTATCATGATGAGGAGTGGGGCCAGCCCCTCCATGATGACCAAGCATTGTTTGAGTTGTTGTGTATGGAAACCTATCAGGCAGGCCTGTCTTGGGAAACGGTACTAAACAAACGCCAGGCTTTCCGAGAAGCCTTTCATGGCTATCATATTCGAGCAGTCGCAGAGATGACCGATACCGAATTGGAATCCTTGCTGGATAATCCAACTATCATCCGAAATAGAGCCAAGATTTTTGCTACACGCGCTAACGCCCAATCCTTTCTACGGCTACAGGAAGACTATGTCTCTTTTGATGTCTATCTTTGGTCTTTTGTTGAGGGGAAAACGATCGTTAACGATGTTCCCGATTACCG
The DNA here is from genome assembly GCF_046352925.1 of Streptococcus sp. KHUD_011. Lineage (GTDB taxonomy): Bacteria > Bacillota > Bacilli > Lactobacillales > Streptococcaceae > Streptococcus. The sequence continues at coordinate 169,741 of NZ_CP157578.1, forward strand.
CCAAGCCCCAGCTAAAACACCTCTGTCTGAGGAGTTAGCCAAAGATCTCAAAAAACGAGGCTTCAAGTTCACAGGCCCAGTCGCCGTCTTGTCTTTTCTACAGGCTGCAGGGCTAGTTGATGATCACGAGAATGATTGTGAGTGGAAAAGCAGGAATTAGTGAGTATAGGTAATTAGAATATCTGAGAATATATAAAAAGCTGAGAAACTTTTCCCAGCTTTTTATATATACTATTAGATTTGTTAGAGTGAAGTCAAAAAAGTGATTCCACCTAAAATAACACCGGCTGAATTTGGAATGATTAGTATCCAATCCTTCTTAGGTTCTTTTGTCCATCCATAAATAACCCAGATTAAGCAAGATATAGCAGCTGATAAAGGTTGAAATGGTTGAGCTTTATTTCCCTGTAAATTAGCGATAATTTGAGGTATGTAGGCAATAAATACTATAATTCCAATAAAGGCACCAATAGAACCTACGATTCGATTAATTTTTTGTTTTGTCATATACACCTCCTTCAAAAGGATATCATAGAAATTAGCGAAATGCAATAAATTCAGATACAAATTGTAACGAAAACCAATACAAAAGCACAAAAATAGAGAAACTATTTATTTTTTGTTATAGTCAAAGCGAATGACTTGCTCTTTTGCATCTACGTGGGCGTGGACTCCGAAGGGAATAATGGCTCTTGGAGTTGCGTGGCCGACATTGAGATTATAGACAATCGGGATATTGCTGCCAATGATATCCAATAGTGCCTCTTTATAGTCGTCATAGAAAGTTTCATCCATAGGTTTTCCGACCAGGAGTCCACTGATGCCCTCGAATATGCCAGTGTCTTTTAAAGTTCGCAACATCTTTTTGAAGTCTTCTGGCTCAGGCTTTTCTTCGCTTGTTTCTAGCAAGAGGATTTTTCCTTCCCAGTCTGACAAGTCAGGGAAAAGTTTGTATTTTTGACAGAGCTCCGTGCTATCTGCGTATCGAGAGTTGTCAAAGATATCGTAGAGGGATTCGAGGCAACCACCGAGGATTTTTCCCTCGAACTGGGCATTTCCTTGCAACAACTCAAAACCGGTATTTGTATGACTGACACGAGGTGTCCCCAGAGCCTTGGGACTGAAGTCAGTCCTTTCATCATACCAAACGTCACTAGAGCGGATTTCTGAGATTCTTCCCGTCTCAATCAATTCTTTAAAGTAGTGAAGGCTATAGGTTAGCATTTCTTTTTCTAATTCACAAATGTCTGCTAAGAAGGATTGACCATAAAAAGTCTTGATTCCTAGTTTATGCAACATGAGATGGTTCATGGTTGTATCCGAGAAGCCAAGAAAAATTTTTTGTTTGATAACCTTTTGGAGTTGGTCATTTTCAAAAAGATAAGGTAGTAAGCGATAGGTATCGTCTCCACCGATGGCACATAGGATCATATCGATGCTATCATCAGAAAAGGCATGAATCAAATCCTCTGCACGCGCTTCAGGATGGTCCTTGATAAAGTCTAATCCTTTTTGCGAATGGGGCAAAAAGATAGGATTGATTCCCAGGTCCTTGAGACGTTGGACACCCAAGTCCACTTCGTGTTTGACAAAGTCTTCTCCGATAATGCCACTAGATAAACTAATAATACCAATAGTAGAAATCATATCTCATCCTCCTAGAAATAGATTGAGCCTATTTTATCATAAAAGATTAGATAGAGCTATGTGGGATGTCAGAAGAATACTTTAAAATCAAAAAAGTAAGTGAAAAAGCAACCGCACCTGCAGTTGCCTTTATTATTCTTCTTAATAGCGTGTTGGTCCTGCACTTGCGCTGCGGATATTCAAGCGTTTCTTGAGATAGAAGCGAAGGGCTAGGAGGGCTGCTCCAATAATAGCTAGTGGCAATGGAGCCAGTACTGGGTTAAGGCTAGCTGGTAGGAAGCTTGTTGCAAAGAAGACAAGCAACCAAAGGAACATAGAGGCTAGGATAACCAGTACAGATTTCCAGAAAGGTGGACGTTGACTGCGGTCCATATCTGGTCCATAATATTGGTAGACAAAGTAGTACATTAAATAGAAGGCAAATCCACCAACAAGCCCAACTAATAGGAGAGTGACCAATCCATAGCCGAGAGCTTGATCTGCTGCAAAGAAAGTTGTGAGGGCGCTGACGAGGGCAAAGAGGCTAGTGATGAAAAGAGCTGAATCCATAATCATGAGTTTTGGATCATCATTTTCCTTTGGATGCTCTTTTTCATATTGTTCCTTGACAGTGAAGCTGTGCGCCCAGTGGGTCGGTGCGCCATAGAGAGAACGAGCAGTCGTACCCTTGGCTTGCTCTTCAAGGATTTGGGGAATAACTTCCTCAAAAATAGCCTTGATTTCAGCATCTGTTTTTCCATCTTTGATGAATTGTTGGGTAGCGATGTGGACAAATTCTTGGTTTTTCTTTGTTAATTTTTGTAGATCAATCTGAGACATAGGAACTCCTCTTAGAACCATTTTTTATGGATGAGATAGAGAGTGAGCGAGACACTCATAGCAAAGGCGATAAAGACGATTAACCAGAAGGCATTCGGCTCGCCGTTTAGGGGGATTTCATTATCCTTAAAGTTCATCCCGTAGGCAGAAAAGACCATGGTTGGGATGGACATGACGATGGTCACAAGGGCCAAGGTTTTCATGATGTTGTTCTGGTTGTTAGAAATGATAGAGGCGAAGGTCTCTGTCATAGAATGCAAGACGTTTCCATAAATGTCTGCCATCTCGATGGCCTGTTGGGTTTCAATCAGGGTATCTTCAAGCAGGTCTTCATCCTCAAGGTATTTCTTGATATTGCTGGTTGAGCTGGTCAATTTCTTAATCACGCGCTCATTTGTTTTGAGGGAAGCCTTGAAATAGACGATGGTTTTTTCCAATTCCATAAGCTCAATCAATTCTTCATTACGAGTTGATTGATGCAGTTGACTTTCGATTTGTTCACTCTTGCGGTCAATCGAACGAAGGGCTGTTAGGTAAAGCTCTGCATTGCGATAAAGAATCTGGAAGATAAAACGTGAACGCATGAAGGTGTAGAAATTACGCAATCGACGGTTGATAAAGACATCTAGGACCGGTAATGGTTCCAAACACGTAGTGATAATGGTTTCCTCTGTGATGATAATACCAAGCGGGATGGTTACGTAGTAGGTGCGGTTATTTCTTTCTTCTGTGACCGGTACGTCAACGATGATCAGGGTATACTCGTCTTCAATCGTAATACGAGACATTTCTTCCGCATCGAGCGGTGCTCGGAGGTCGGCAATATCAATATCGAAGGCGTTAGCGATTTCGAGTGATTCATTTTGAGTCGGATTGACGAGATTGATCCAAGTACCCGGTTCAAGCGTATCGATCTCTTTAAATTCAGTTGTTGTAGAGAGAAAAACTTGTTTCATATCCCTTATCCTTTCTCATTTTTCAGATTTTTTCACACCGTACTATTATACTACAAATTCAGCCTTTTGGGTAATAGAATCTCACATTTTTTGGTATAATGGTAAGCAATAATGGACTAGAAAGAACAAAGATGCAAGATAAAATTGTCATTCATGGGGCGCGTGCCCATAATTTAAAAAATATTGATGTGGAGATTCCACGAGACAAGCTGGTTGTCGTGACTGGTTTGTCAGGTTCAGGGAAATCCAGTCTGGCCTTTGATACCCTCTATGCTGAAGGTCAACGTCGCTATGTGGAGAGTTTGTCAGCCTATGCTCGTCAATTCTTGGGAAATATGGAGAAGCCTGATGTAGACGCTATTGATGGCCTGAGCCCAGCTATTTCCATTGACCAGAAAACGACTAGCAAAAACCCTCGCTCGACGGTGGGGACCACGACTGAAATCAATGACTATCTGCGTCTCCTCTACGCACGTGTGGGGACGCCTTACTGCATCAACGGGCATGGAGCTATCAAGGCTTCTTCTGTGGAGCAAATTGTGGATAAGGTTTTGGAATTGCCAGAACGCCAGCGCCTGCAAATTTTAGCTCCTGTCATCCGCAAGAAAAAAGGCCAACATAAGAGTGTTATTGAGAAGGTTCAGAAAGACGGTTATGTTCGTGTCCGTGTGGATGGGGAAGTCTATGATGTGACCGAAGTGCCAGACTTGTCTAAGAGCAAGCAACACAATATTGATGTCGTGGTTGACCGTATTGTTATCAAGGAGGGTATTCGTAGTCGCCTCTTTGATTCCATTGAGGCAGCCCTTCGTATCGCAGAAGGTTATGTGATTATCGATACCATGGACGATTCTGAGTTGTTGTTCTCTGAGCATTATGCTTGTCCAGTTTGTGGATTTACTGTCCCTGAGTTAGAGCCTCGTCTCTTCTCTTTCAATGCTCCTTTTGGCTCTTGTAGTGAGTGTGATGGATTGGGCATCAAGCTGGAGGTGGATACTGATTTGGTAGTACCAGATGCCAGCAAAACCTTACGTGAGGGGGCGCTAGCACCTTGGAATCCTATCTCATCCAACTACTATCCAAATATGTTAGAGCAGGCCATGACAGCCTTTGGAGTGGCTATGGATAAGCCTTTTGAGGACCTGTCAGAAGAAGACAAGAACTTGATTCTCTACGGATCGGATGGCAAGGAATTCCATTTCCACTATGAGAATGAATTTGGTGGCGTGCGCGATATCGATATTCCTTTTGAGGGAGTTGTCAATAATATCAAGCGTCGCTATCACGAGACAAACAGCGATTACACTCGCACCCAGATGCGTCTTTACATGAATGAGCTGACCTGCGGAACCTGTCAAGGTTACCGTCTCAATGACCAGGCCTTGTCTGTCCGTGTGGGTGGCGAGCAAGGACCACATATCGGAGAAATTTCAGACCTGTCTATCGCAGACCACTTGGAGTTGGTGAGTCAGTTAACCTTGTCTGAAAATGAAGCCATCATTGCTCGGCCTATTCTCAAGGAAATCAAGGACCGTTTGACTTTCCTTAATAACGTGGGTCTTAACTATCTGACCCTGTCACGTTCGGCAGGAACTCTTTCAGGTGGAGAAAGTCAGCGTATTCGTTTGGCAACCCAGATTGGTTCCAACCTATCTGGCGTCCTTTATATTCTAGATGAGCCGTCAATCGGTCTCCACCAGAGGGACAATGACCGTCTGATTGCCAGTCTGAAAAAGATGCGTGATTTGGGTAATACTCTCATAGTAGTGGAACATGACGAAGATACCATGCGTGAGGCTGATTATCTGATTGACGTTGGTCCCGGTGCCGGTGTTTTTGGTGGGGAGATTGTTGCGGCAGGTACACCCAAACAGGTAGCTCGCAACAGCAAGTCTATTACAGGTCAGTACTTGTCAGGCAAACGTGCCATTCCAGTGCCAACAGAGCGCCGTACAGGAAATGGTCGTTTTATCGAAGTGACAGGAGCGCGAGAGAACAACCTGCAAAATGTCACAGCTCGCTTCCCACTAGGAAAATTCATCGCAGTGACAGGGGTGTCGGGCTCAGGGAAATCGACCCTCATCAACAGCATTCTCAAAAAAGCTATTGCCCAGAAGCTCAACCGTAATTCAGACAAACCTGGTAAATTCAAGACCATAACAGGGATTGAGCATGTAGACCGCTTGATTGATATTGACCAGAGTCCTATTGGACGAACGCCAAGGTCTAACCCTGCTACCTATACAGGAGTTTTTGACGATATACGTGACCTATTTGCCCAGACAAACGAAGCCAAGATTCGAGGCTACAAGAAGGGTCGTTTCAGTTTCAATGTCAAGGGTGGTCGTTGTGAAGCCTGCTCAGGTGACGGGATTATCAAGATTGAGATGCACTTCTTGCCAGATGTTTATGTGGCTTGTGAAGTCTGCCATGGAACCCGCTACAACAGTGAGACCCTAGAAGTTCATTACAAGGAAAAAAATATCTCGCAGGTCTTGGATATGACCGTCAACGATGCGGTAGAATTCTTCCAACATATTCCGAAAATTCAACGTAAACTTCAGACCATCAAGGATGTGGGACTGGGATATGTGACGCTAGGGCAACCAGCTACCACCCTTTCTGGAGGAGAAGCCCAGCGTATGAAGCTGGCTAGTGAACTCCACAAACGCTCGACAGGCAAGTCATTCTATATTCTGGATGAGCCAACGACAGGGTTGCATACTGAGGACATTGCTCGCTTACTTAAAGTCTTGGCTCGCTTTGTAGACGATGGCAATACAGTCCTTGTTATCGAGCACAATCTGGATGTTATCAAGACGGCAGACCATATTATTGACTTGGGACCTGAAGGTGGTGTCGGTGGTGGAACCATCATCGCAACAGGAACTCCAGAAGAAGTAGCGGCCAACGAAGCTAGCTACACAGGACACTATTTGAAAGGGAAATTAAAACATGAATAAACGTGTACAAGCATTTCTAGCTAAAATGCAAGAAAAAGAACTAGATGGTATCATCATCAATAACCTTAAAAACGTCTATTACCTGACTGGTTTTTGGGGCTCAAACGGAACAGTCTTCATCAGCCGTGACCGACAGGTCTTGGTGACAGACTCTCGCTATATCATTGCAGCTAAGCAAGAAACCAGTGGTTTTGAGATTGTGGCTGACCGTGATGAATTGGCTGTCATTGCAGGAATTGTCAAGGACATGGGCTTGTCTCGTATCGGTTTTGAAGATGAGATTTCAGTGTCTTATTATCACCGTATGCAGGCAACCTTTGAAGGAATTGACTTGCTTCCACAAACTCAGTTTGTCGAAGGTCTTCGAATGATTAAGGATGAGGCGGAGATTGTAGCTATTCGCAAGGCTTGTTCTATCTCAGACCAAGCTTTCCATGATGCGCTTGACTTTATTAAGCCAGGAAAGACTGAAATTGAGATTGCCAACTTCCTTGACTTCCGCATGCGTGAGTTGGGAGCATCTGGCTTATCTTTTGACACTATCTTAGCCAGTGGTATCAACTCTTCCAAACCCCATGCCCATCCTATGCACAAACCAGTGGAGTTGGGAGAAGCTATTACCATGGACTTCGGATGTCTTTATGACCACTATGTCAGCGATATGACACGGACTATCTATCTGGGGCATGTTAGCGACGAGCAGGCAGAGATTTACAATACAGTTCTCAAAGCAAACCAAGCCTTGATTGACCAGGCCAAGGCAGGCTTAGGTTTCCGTGACTTTGACAAAATTCCTCGTGATATTATCATTGAAGCAGGTTATGGCGACTACTTTACTCACGGTATTGGCCACGGTATCGGACTAGATATTCATGAGGAACCATACTTTAGCCAGACTTCTACAGAAACTATTAAGGCAGGTATGGCTTTGACTGATGAACCAGGTATCTATATCGAAGGCAAATACGGTGTTCGTATCGAGGATGATATTCTGATTACAGAGACAGGTTGTGAATTATTGACCCTAGCTCCAAAAGAGTTGATAGTCATTTAAGAGTCAAACAATTCAAATGATTGACTTTTAAAATTTAAAGGTTTATACTGAAAGACGAAAACGGTAGGTGAGGCTACCATAGGGATACGGATGACTACCGCAAAGCAGTGGAGACACTACTCGTTGGTCAACAGTCCTGGTCGCGAAGGCCAAGACTAAGCTCATTACATTGCCCTATGGAGTTAAAGCTTGAACGAAAAACAGATAATTAGTTTTTTTATCCTGCCATTTTATGGTGGGATTTTCTACTGTTTAAATCAAAGAAAGGAGATAGACGATGCAAATTGACGATCATCCGGAACCGCACATACACAGCCAATCGCTGATTTGTGTCGTTCTGCCCTTATAAAGTGATTGGTATCTGTGTATGAAACACATCATTCGTACAGATAGGAGAAACCAATGAAAACTACAAAAGAAAGATTAGCAACAGCTATTCATACATCTTTAAACGAAACTCTATCTTTTTATAAGACAAGTCTAACAGGCTTGACTGGGGAGCAGGTGGAGAAAAATCGTGACCTATATGGCGAAAATACCATCACAAAGGGTCAAGAAGACAGTATCCTCAAAAAGATTTACGAATCCATTATCAATCCTTTTACAATCATCTTGCTGGTCATCGCCGTGATTTCCTTAGTGACCAATGTCTGGTTGGCAAAACCAGGTCAAGAGGATCCGACGACTTCCATTATCATCGTTGTTCTAGTCCTCATTTCTGGAGGTATTCGATTTATCCAAGAACTCCGCAGTGATAAGGCAGCTACCAATCTTTCAAAAATGATTGTCAACACAGCGACTGTCATTCGTCAAGGAGAAACTCAAGAAGTACCTATCGATGATTTGGTAGTGGGTGACGTGGTTAAATTGAGCGCTGGAGACATGATTCCAGCAGATCTTCTTTTATTTGAGTCGCGCGATTTCTTTGTACAACAGTCGGGCTTGACAGGTGAAAGTGATGCAGTTGAAAAATTGGCCTTGACCAAGGCAACAGACCAACAATCTGATAGCCTTCTTGAAGCTGAATCCTTGGCATTTATGGGAACTAATGTCTTGTCTGGTAGTGCTAAGGCCGTGGTTTTGGCGGTTGGTGATGCTACCATGATGGGAGCTATTGAGCAGACTCTAAACACCTATGATGAGCCCACTTCGTTTGAACGGGAGATGAATAGTATTTCTTGGCTCTTGATTCGCTTGATGTTGGTTATGGTTCCCATCGTCTTCTTGTCCAATGGTTTAACAGATGGTGATTGGTTAGAAGCAGGTGTATTTGCACTGAGTGTCGGTGTTGGATTGACACCTGAGATGCTACCTATGATTATTACCGCTAGCCTAGCAAAGGGTTCTATTATCATGGCCAAGGAAAAAGTGGTTATCAAAAAACTCAATGCCATACAGGACTTAGGGGCGATTGATATCTTGTGCACAGATAAAACAGGAACTCTAACCCAAGATGAGATCGTTCTAGAATATCCCTTGGACATCCACGGACGCTTGGATTTGACTGTCTTGAGACGGGCCTATCTCAATTCCTATTTTCAAACTGGCTTGAAAAATTTGATGGACAGAGCCATCATCAAACGGACTGAAAAGGAAGCAAAAGAACACGCCTTCTTGCAAAATCTGGCTCAAACTTTTCAAAAAATAGATGAGCTTCCCTTTGATTTTGAACGTAGACGGATGAGTGTTATCGTTAAGGATGAACACGGAGTGGTTAGTTTGGTAACCAAGGGGGCCCTAGAGGAAATGTTGACGATTTCCAGTCATGCGGAATACCATGGAGTGATTACTTCATTGACAGATGCTATTAGAGAAGAAATTTTAGCGGAAGTCCGACAACTAAATCAACAAGGTTTGCGTGTCTTGGGAGTGGCCTATAAGTCAGGTTTGAGGGAAGGTCATGCCTATACAGTTGATGATGAAGGGGATATGATTCTAACTGGTTATTTAGCCTTCCTAGATCCTCCTAAACCATCTGCAGCACCAGCAATTAAGGCTCTGTTAGAACATGGGGTTCAAACAAAGATTTTGACGGGAGACAACGAGAAAGTTACCCAATCAGTCTGTGAAAAGGTTGGTTTGGATATCAATCAGATGCTGTTAGGATCTGAAATTGATCAGATGAGTAATCAAGAATTGGCTCAAGCCGTGGAGGAGGTAACCGTCTTTGCCAAACTTTCTCCTGACCAAAAAGCACGAATTATTTTGCAATTTAAGGCTAATGGTCATGCTGTTGGCTATATGGGGGATGGAATCAATGACGCTCCTTCTATGAAAGTTGCAGATGTGGGGATTTCTGTTGACACAGCGGTAGATATTGCCAAAGAAACAGCTGATGTTATCCTACTTGATAAGGATCTCATGGTGCTTGAAAAAGGACTGGTTGAAGGTCGTAAGGTCTATGCCAATATGACCAAATATATCAAAATGACAGTGAGTTCTAATTTTGGAAATATCTTATCCCTATTGGTCTCTGGGATCTTTTTACCATTTTTACCGATGGCGCCAGTCCATTTGATTATCCTAAATCTGGTCTATGATTTGTCTTGTATTGCCTTGCCTTTTGACAAGGTGGATAAAGATTTTTTGAGAAATCCGCATACCTGGGAAGCTAAGTCAATCACACGTTTCATGATTTGGATGGGGCCTATCTCTTCTGCCTTTGATATTTTGACCTTCAGTTTGCTCTATTTTATCATTGTACCTATGACAACAGGTCAAACTTATGTTCATGGGGCAGAGTCTGCCGTAGGCTTTATTGTTTTGTTCCAAACGGGTTGGTTTATCGAGTCCATGTGGTCGCAGACCATGGTTATCCATATGTTGCGTTCAGCTAAAATTCCTTTTTTACAAAGTCGTCCAGCTTGGCTAGTCCTTGTGACAACCTTATTGGCTGCAGCCTTTGTGACCTTCCTTCCCTACAGTCCACTAGCTAGCCTTCTTCATCTAACTCCTTTGAAACCGATTTATTTTATCTTTTTGATTTTCATCATCATTTTGTACATGATTAGCGTGACAATTGTGAAAAAAATCTATATCAAGAAATATAAAGAATGGCTGTAAATTTCATTTTGTCAAGAAAAAAGTACGAAAATGACGAAAAAAATCAAAAAAATTTAAAAATAGGTCGCAAGTCGGATGTTTTTTATGGTATAATAGACTAAACTGATAGTAACATGTAGCGAAAGGGGTAGGTACATGATTAAAATTTATACAGTCTCAAGTTGTACTAGCTGTAAAAAAGCAAAAACCTGGCTCAATGCCCACCAGTTAAGTTATAAAGAACAAAACCTTGGTAAAGAAGGAATTACGAGAGAAGAATTACTGGATATTCTGACTAAAACAGACAATGGAATAGCCAGCATCGTTTCATCTAAAAATCGCTATGCTAAAGCTCTTGGAGTGGATATTGAAGATTTAAGTGTCAATGAAGTCCTCAATCTGATTATGGAAACACCGAGAATTTTAAAGAGCCCAATCCTTGTAGATGAGAAACGCCTGCAAGTTGGCTATAAGGAAGACGATATTCGTGCCTTCCTACCACGCTCTGTCCGTAATGTAGAAAATGCAGAAGCACGTTTGCGTGCAGCTCTATAAACATCAAGGCTGGGAGCAACTCCCAGTCTTATTCTATTTTAATTTCAAAAAGAAAGAAGAAAGAAATGAAAAAAATAGTTCTTGTTAGCCTAGCTTTCCTTTTCGTCCTGGTTGGTTGTGGACAGAAAAAAGAAACTGGTACAGCTACCAAAACAGAAAAGGATACGCTTCAGTCAGCATTGCCAGTTATTGAGAATGCAGAGAAGAATACAGTTGTGACCAAGACTTTGGTTTTGCCAAAGTCAGATGATGGTAGCCAGCAAACCCAAACCATTACATACAAAGACAAGACTTTTTTGACCTTAACGATTCAACAAAAGCGTCCAGTCTCAGATGAGTTGAAGACTTATATTGACCAACATGGAGTGGAAGAAACCCAAAAAGCTCTTCTCGAGGCGGAAGAGAAAGACGAATCCATCGTAGAAGCTCGTAAATTAGCAGGATTTAAGCTTGAAACTAAACTATTGAGTGCAACCGAACTTCAAACAACGACTAGTTTTGATTTTCAAGTTCTGGATGTCAAGAAGGCTTCTCAGTTGGAATATTTGAAGAACATTGGTTTAGAAAATCTCTTGAAGAATGAACCAAGCAAATATATTTCAGACCGATTGGCAAATGGTGCGACAGAACAATAGAAAATCCAAATAAATAGACTGCCTGAATTGTAGAACGTAAGGAATTATGCTATAATGGTACTATTCTAAGGAAAGAGGGTGTTAGAATGGGATTTACTGAAGAAACAGTACGTTTTAAATTGGACGATTCCAATAAAAAAGAAATTAGCGAAACTTTGACTGATGTCTATGCTTCGTTGAACGATAAGGGCTACAACCCAATTAACCAAATCGTAGGTTACGTATTGAGTGGAGACCCTGCCTACGTTCCTCGTTATAATAATGCACGAAATCAAATCCGTAAGTATGAGCGTGATGAAATCGTTGAGGAATTGGTCCGCTACTACCTTAAAGGACAAGGAGTCGATCTATAACCTATGAGAATTATGGGATTGGACGTCGGTTCAAAAACGGTAGGGGTGGCTATTAGCGATCCGCTCGGTTTTACAGCTCAAGGGCTTGAAATCATCCAAATCAATGAGGAGCAAGGTCAATTTGGTTTTGATCGCGTTAAGGAGTTGGTTGACACTTACAAGGTGGAACGATTTGTAGTGGGCTTACCTAAAAATATGAACAATACAAGCGGACCGCGCGTGGAAGCTAGTCAAGCATACGGAGCAAAGCTAGAAGAGCTTTTTGGTTTACCAGTAGACTATCAAGATGAACGCTTGACAACAGTTGCCGCAGAGCGTATGCTGATTGAACAAGCAGATATTAGCCGTAACAAGCGCAAGAAAGTCATTGATAAGTTAGCAGCTCAGCTGATTTTACAAAATTATTTAGATAGAAAATTTTAATACAAAGGAGAGGCTATGTCACACGATCATAACCACGACCACGAAGAACGTGAATTAATTACACTAGTAGATGAGCAAGGAAATGAAACCTTGTTTGAAATCCTTTTGACGATTGACGGAAAAGAAGAATTTGGTAAAAACTATGTTCTTTTAGTACCAGTTAACGCAGAAGAAGACGAAGACGGACAAGTTGAAATCCAAGCTTACTCATTCATCGAAAATGAAGATGGAACAGAAGGCGAATTGCAACCAATCCCAGAAGACTCAGAAGACGAATGGAACATGATTGAAGAAGTCTTCAACAGCTTTATGGAGGAGTAAAAACATCCAGTGGATGTTTTTAGCCCAGCTCTTTGAAATAAAAAAGAGCTGGTAAGTCCGGTGGACGTTTTTAGCCTGACGCTAAAAAATAAAAACCGTCAGTAAGTTCGGGGGATATTTTTACCCCAAGTTAATATTCATAGTAGCTAGTGATTAGCTAACCAGGTAAGAGGTCGGGACGAAAATCCTGGCCTCGTTTTTGTTAGTTAGGAGACTTTATTGAGGCAGTTGATTGAACCTGTAATTAAGGAGATGTATATGTTTGAAGTAGAAGAATGGCTCCATAGTCGGATTGGTTTGAATTTTCGATCAGGTTTGGGCCGAATGCAACAAGCGGTGGATTTGTTGGGGAATCCCGAGAAGTCTTATCCTATTATCCATGTAACCGGGACTAATGGAAAAGGATCTACCATTGCTTTTATGAGGGAGTTATTTATGGAGCATGGCAAAAAAGTTGCGACTTTTACCTCCCCTCATATCGTCTCTATCAATGACCGAATCTGCATTAATGGACAACCTATAGCTGATGCAGACTTCATCCGTTTGGCTAATCAGGTCAAGGAGATGGAGAAAACGCTTCTGCAAACCCATGATCAGCTGTCCTTTTTTGAATTGCTGACCTTGATTGCTTTTCTTTATTTTAGGGAGCAAGCGGTGGATTTGGTTTTATTAGAAGTGGGAATTGGCGGCTTACTTGACACGACTAATGTGGTAACTGGAGAGATTGCTGTCATCACCTCCATCGGACTTGACCATCAGGAGACTCTGGGTGACAATATAGCAGCAATTGCAAAGCAGAAAGCTGGTATTTTTAAGTCTGGTAAAAAGGCAGTGATTGCTAAGTTGCCTTCAGAAGCTAGGCTTGTTTGTCAGAAAAAAGCAGACTCTTTAGCTGTTGACCTTTATCAGGCAGGCCAAGATTTTTCAATGCTGAATGGGGATTTTTCAAGCTCTTTGGCTAACCTTTCACAGTTGAAAATAGGTTTAGAAGGAGCTTATCAGCAGGAAAATGCGGCCTTAGCGCTACAAACGTTTCTTCTCTTTATGAGGGAAGGAAAGGAAGTTGTTGATGAACAGGCTATAAGACAAGCTTTGAATCAGACCCATTGGGCTGGGCGTTTGGAGCGTATTCGTCCTCAGATTTACTTGGACGGTGCTCATAACCTTCCTGCCTTGACTCGCTTGGTTGAGTTTATTAAAGAAAAAGAGCAGGAAGGTTATCGTCCTCAAATCCTATTTGGAGCCTTGAAAAGGAAGGATTATCAAGGGATGTTGGCTTATCTGACTGAAAATTTGCCTCAGGTGGAACTCAAGGTGACCGGCTTTGACTATCAAGGTTCTTTGGATGACACAGATGTAACAGGTTACGATATAGTTCCTTCTTACCGAGAATTTATTAGCGATTTTGAAGAAAGAGCAGATGCCCAGGATCTGTTGTTCGTTACAGGGTCTCTCTATTTTATCTCAGAAGTACGGAACCACATACTAGGGCATGAGCAGATGAATTGACCTCCTTTTTTGAACTTGTTATACTAGGGTAACTGCCAGTTAGGAGGAAATTTCTCTAAATTGGTAGCAGAAAGGAAATTCATCATGAAATTAAAAAGATTCACACTTTCTCTTGCTTCTCTAGCAAGTCTTAGTCTCTTAGTAGCTTGTTCACAAAGAGTTCAACAACCAGCAACTCACTCGCAAACACAACAAACACAACAAACTCAGCAATCACAACCTGCTGCTTCATCTTCTACAGAAAATACAAACCAGGCAGCGACAAGTTCTTCACAAAATACGCCTGAGGCTCAACCAACCAATATTGATGGAACTTATACTGGTCAGGACGAAGGAGACCGTATCACTTTAGTGGTAACTGGAACAACTGGTACATGGACACAGGTAGAAACTGACGGAGATCAAGAAATCAAGCAGGTTAGCTTCGATGCCGCTAATCAACGCATGATTATTGGGGATGATGCCAAGATTTATGCAATTAATGGCAATCAGATGATTATTGACGATAGGGATAGAGAAGCGTCTGATCGCATTGTTTTATCAAAATAGACTGGAAGGAGACTGGTTTTGTCAGTCTCTTTTGCTTTTACTCAGAAAAATGATTATAAATACTTGCCTTCTACCGAATACCTGCGTTATACTAGTATTAATTACCTGTTTTTAGCATTCATACTCTTCGAAAATCTCTTCAAACCACGTCAGCTTCCATCTGCAACCTCAAAACAGTGTTTTGAGCAACCTGCGACTAGCTTCCTAGTTTGCTCTTTGCTTTTCATTGAGTATCAAAATATCAAGGAGGGGATATGAAATATAGAAAATTTCAATTATTGATGTCCAAGTATGGCTTTAGTCTTTCGATTATGCTACTTGAACTTTGTCTTGTTTTTGGTCTCTTTCTTTACTTAGGGCGTATGGCTTCTATTCTATGGGTTATTCTCTTAATCTTTATGAGTATGGCGACTATTGTCGCAATTGTCAATCGTTCAATGACACCTGATAGTAAAGTAATGTGGTTAGTGGTAACTTTTGTTCCTGTCATCGGACCCTTGCTCTATCTGATGTTTGGTGAAAGGCGATTGTCCAAAAAAGAAATCAAGCAGTTGGACAAACTTGGTTCTATGCATTTTCGGGAGGATAACAGTAAAGCTCTCCGCCAGAAATTGAAGGAAGATGATAAGGCGGCTTACGGAGTTATCAAATCTTTGCTAAGTATGGATAGCAATGCCGATGTCTATGATCGAACAGATTCACAATTCTTTTCTTCGGGTGAAAGCATGTGGCAACATATGTTGGAAGACCTCAAGAAAGCTGAGAAATTTATCTTTCTAGAGTACTATATTGTCGAAGAAGGTTTGATGTGGAATAGCATACTAGATATACTAGAGCAAAAGGCAGCTCAGGGTGTAGAGGTCAAGATGCTCTATGATGATATCGGCTGTATGGCGACTTTGCCTGGAGACTATACTATTCAACTTCGTAGTCGAGGAATTGAAGCCCATAAGTTTAACAAGGTGATTCCTCGTTTGACGGTGGCTTACAACAATCGGGACCATCGTAAAATCCTTGTCATAGATGGTCAGGTAGCCTATACAGGAGGCATTAACTTAGCCGATGAGTACATCAATCATATAGAACGCTTTGGCTATTGGAAGGACAGTGGGATTCGCTTAGATGGCCCTGGTGTCAAGGCTCTAACCCGTCTTTTTTTGATGACTTGGTACATCAATCGTTGGGAAATCAGCGATTTTGACCAGTATCACCTGGAAAATCAGCCTTGTTCTGGCCAAGGGCTCTGCATTCCTTACGGTAGTGGACCCAAGCCCATCTTCCGTACTCAAGTAGGGAAAAAAGTTTATCAAAGTTTGATTAATCAGGCTACTGATTCAGTCTATATCACAACACCCTATTTGATTATTGACTATGATTTAACTGAGAGTATTAAAAATGCAGCCATGAGGGGTGTTGATGTCCGCATCGTGACTCCTTTCATTCCGGATAAAAAATTAATCCAGCTCATAACAAGAGGAGCCTATCCGGATCTTTTGTCAGCAGGAGTCAGGATTTTTGAGTATAGTCCAGGCTTTATCCACAGTAAACAAATCCTAGTGGATAAGGACTTTGCTGCAGTTGGGACTATCAATTTAGATTATAGAAGTTTACTTCATCACTATGAAAATGCAGTTTTGCTATATAAAACAGCATCAATCACAGAGATTCAAAAAGATTTTCAGGAGATTTTTTCAGTTTCGCAAGAAATTTTCCAAGATACGATAAAAAATAGCTGGTATCAAAAATTGATTAAGGAAATTGCCCAGTTATTTGCCCCAATATTATAAGAAATCTAGGACTTAGGACACAAACCAGTCCTATTTTTCTTGCCTTTTACGAATAGAAAGATAGAGGGGGAATGATGCTGACTCAGAAAGAAATAAACTATATCCTGATATTTAAACAGACGCATTTACACCGATTCCGGGAAATTGAAACTTTTGTGAAACTATGCAAAAAATCACTCAAACACCCATCGCAAGCTGACAATTTTAGGTCTTTTTGATATACTAAGACAGATAAATTGAATAGGAGAAACGACATGGCTGTATATGGCAGAATCGAAGAAGTATCCGAAACGATACAGAGTAATGAAATTGAAAATAGATTGGATAGGAACCTTGAATCTCATGTAGAGAAAGAAGAACAGGTAGCTTTCCCGTTTTTCAGACTCATCATTGGAAGTACGATTGCAACGGTTTTTTCTGTGGTGATACCTTTACTTTTAGATATGGTAAGTCCTTCTCAGGCTCAGGATTTGTATATAGGGTGGGCTTTACATCAGGGAGGACAGCTCTACAGTAGCTATTATGCTAGTCACGGTCTTATTTATTACTTGCTACTTTATATTACCCAAGGAGGTATCCTTTTTGCCTTGGTAGAATGGCTAGCTCTCTTAGGAGGAGGTTATTTCCTCTTTTCTTCGACAGAGTATTTGACGGGACAAAGGGAACAAGCCAAGCAACTCCTAACCATATTTTATATTTTGGTATCTGGTCTCGGTTTTGGAGGAGGATATGCAACAATTGTAGCTTTGCCATTTCTGTTTGCAGGATTTTCGTTCATAGCAGCTTATCTATCAAATCCTAACCATGACAAGGGGTTTCTACGTTTGGGGATTTTCTTGGCCCTATCATTTTTCATAGAGCCTCTTACAAGTCTTCTCTTTATTGCAGTAGTAACGATCGGTTTATTTGTCTTTAATGTTGGGCATGGTCGCCTTGCTCATGGAGTTTATCAGTTTTTTGCAGCAGCACTTGGCTTTTCTCTCATCTTTTACCCAGTAGGATATTATGTTCTTGCTTCAGGTGGTTTTGGAGAAGCTCTAGGAAGTCTTTTATATCCGATTGATTCCCTTCAGGTCTTTACCAATCCTCAACTAATGGATAATGTTGTATTCTATGGTTTGTTGACCTTTGGTTTAGGAGCTATCTTCCTTGTTTTTCTAGGTTTGTTCCAATCAAAGGCATCAAGATTATATGTTATTTCAGTACCAGCTAGTTTTGCTTTCTTATTTGTATTAGCCTTGTTGCTTTTTTCTCAAGAACCTCTTCACGGTTCGCGTTTGATTCTAATCCTTCCATTTTTACTCCTTCTTTTGATGACCAGTATTCGTTGGAAACATTCAGCTAGAGGAGCTCGTCGTCGGAGAAGAGAAGATGTTCCTACATTATGGAAAAAATTCATGAAGGGAAATCTCTACCTACCTATCCTAGTGGTGGTTTATCTGATTGCTATTCCTTTTGTAGCTCGTTTTGTCTTGCATCCAGCTTCTTATAGAGAACAACATCAAGTGGTAGATAGAGTCAAACAAGAGACGAGTGATGGTGACCAAATCTATATTTGGGATTCACATGTTCAGATGTATAAAGAAAGCCAGCGTTTGTCTGGATCCATGTTCCCATCACCTCTTCTTTACACGAGTACAGAAGAGAATAAAACTAGTTTAATCAATGACTTGAAAGAAAACAAACCTAAGGTGATTGTGGTGAATGATAAGGTAGCAGTCTGGTCTGAAGTGGAAACAATTTTGAAAGAAAATTACCAACAAGTAAAGACTGATTACTCAGAGTTTAAAGTCTATAAAATTAAATAACGAAATCAATATCTTGTGTATTTTTAAAAATTTTAGGATTTTTAACACAAGATATTGATTTTTCTTTTTAGAGTGGTATAATACTTTTTAGAAAGAACATTTTAGAAAAGAGCATGCATATGATTGCACTAGAAGAAAAAATTACAATTTTGCCAACTCTCTTCGTTGAAAAACGAGATGGGAGACGTGTTGTATTTGATGTGGACAAGATTGACAAGGCTCTCCACAAGGCGGCTGACAAGGTTATGGATGTGACACCCCTGGTCGAAAAACGCCTCGATGCTCTGACCGAGCGAATTGTCACAGAAATTCATAGTCGCTTTCCACAGGGGGTTAAGATTTACGAAATTCAAAATATCGTAGAACATGAACTCCTTGAAGCCAAAGAATATGCGCTAGCTGAGGAGTATATTACTTATCGGACACAAAGGGATTTTGAGCGTTCAAAAGCGACAGATATCAACTTTAGCATCCATAAACTTCTCAACAAAGACCAGGCCGTTGTCAATGAAAATGCTAATAAAGACAGCGATGTCTTTAATACCCAGCGTGATTTGACAGCAGGGATTGTTGGGAAATCAATCGGACTGCAAATGCTTCCTAAGCATGTAGCCAATGCCCATCAAAAAGGGGATATCCACTATCACGATTTGGACTACAGTCCTTATACACCTATGACCAACTGCTGTTTGATTGATTTCAAGGGGATGTTGGAGAATGGTTTTAAGATTGGAAATGCAGAGGTAGAAAGTCCCAAGTCTATCCAGACTGCGACAGCTCAGATTTCTCAAATTATCGCCAACGTTGCTTCTAGCCAGTACGGTGGCTGTTCAGCTGACCGTATCGATGAAGTTTTGGCGCCTTATGCAGAGAAGAATTACCAAAAACACCTCAAGGATGCGGAAGAATGGGTCTTACCTGACAAACGGGAAGATTACGCTTGGAAGAAAACCCAAAAAGATATCTATGATGCCATGCAATCTCTCGAGTATGAAATCAACACTCTCTTCACTTCAAATGGACAAACACCTTTCACTTCGCTAGGTTTTGGTCTAGGAACCAATCGTTTTGAGCGGGAAATTCAAAAAGCTATCTTAAACATTCGCATTAAGGGCCTTGGTTCAGAACACCGTACAGCCATCTTCCCTAAGCTCATTTTTACGCTAAAAAGAGGTCTTAACTTGGAAGAAGGGACTCCCAACTACGACATTAAGCAGTTGGCTCTTGAGTGTGCAACCAAGCGGATGTACCCAGACGTCTTGTCTTACGATAAGATTGTTGACTTGACAGGTTCCTTCAAGGTGCCTATGGGTTGCCGTTCGTTTCTTCAAGGTTGGAAGGATGAAAATGGTGTAGAAGTCAATTCAGGCCGTATGAATCTGGGTGTTGTGACAGTTAACCTACCTCGTATTGCTCTCGAGTCTGAAGGAGATATGAACAAGTTCTGGGAAATCTTCAACGAGCGGATGAATATCGCTGAAGATGCCCTGGTTTATCGTGTTGAACGGACCAAGGAAGCGACACCAGCTAATGCTCCTATCCTTTATCAATACGGTGCTTTTGGTCATCGTCTAGGTAAAGAAGAAAGTGTTGACCAGCTCTTTAAGAATCGTCGTGCGACAGTTTCGCTGGGCTATATCGGTTTGTATGAAGTAGCGACTGTTTTCTTTGGAAACAGCTGGGAAAGTAATCCAGATGCTAAGGAATTCACGCTAGATATCATTCGCGATATGAAACGCCGTGTAGAAGAGTGGTCTGACCAATATGGCTACCATTTCTCTATCTACTCAACACCATCTGAAAGTTTGACAGACCGTTTCTGCCGACTAGATACAGACAAGTTTGGTTCTATTCCTGATATTACAGATAAGGAATACTACACCAACTCTTTCCACTACGATGTTCGTAAAAATCCAACACCGTTTGAAAAATTGGATTTTGAGAAAGTCTATCCAGAAGCAGGTGCGTCGGGTGGTTTCATCCATTATTGTGAGTATCCAGTCCTTCAGCAAAATCCAAAGGCCTTGGAAGCTGTCTGGGACTATGCCTATGACCGTGTGGGCTATCTTGGGACCAATACACCAATTGACCGTTGCTACAAGTGTGACTTTGAAGGGGATTTTGAACCAACTGAGAGAGGATTTGCTTGTCCTAACTGTGGCAATAGCGACCCTAAAACAGTA
The DNA here is from genome assembly GCF_046352925.1 of Streptococcus sp. KHUD_011. GTDB lineage: Bacteria > Bacillota > Bacilli > Lactobacillales > Streptococcaceae > Streptococcus. Next base: position 190,345 of record NZ_CP157578.1, read on the forward strand.
GACGTTGTTAAACGGACTTGTGGCTATTTAGGTAATCCTCAAGCGAGACCGATGGTCAATGGGCGTCACAAGGAAATCGCAGCGCGTGTCAAACACATGAACGGCTCAACGATTAAAATAGCTGGTCACCAAGTAACCAATTAGAAAGAACTGAAATGGGAAAATATCAATTAGACGATAAGGGGCGTGCACAAGTGACCCGTTATCACGAGAAACACTCTAAAGGTGGAGCTGGTAAGAAAGAACGTTTGCTTAGCCTCAGAGAACAATTTTTAAACAAGAACAAGAAAAAATAAAAGTGATACTCAATGAAAATCAAAGAGCAAACTAGGAAGCTAGCCGCAGGTTGCTCAAAGCACTGCTTTGAGGTTGTAGATAAGACTGACGAAGTCAGTTACATATATCTACGGTAAGGTGACGCTGACGTGGTTTGAATTTGATTTTCGAAGAGTATGAGAGTCAGCTCTCGCTTTTCTCATAGTGGGAGGTAAGGATGGAACTACGCAGACCAAGATTAGCAGATAAAGAAACAGTTTTAGAGATGATGGCAGAGTTTGAAAAGAGCCAATCAGCCCATGATGGAGGATTTTGGGATACAGAGAACTTTGTGTATGAAGAGTGGTTGGAAAGTAATCAGAATCAAGAAATGGGGATTGACCTGCCTGAAGGATGGGTTCCTGCAATTCAGTTAGTAGCTTTTTCTGAGAAAGGTCAAGCAGTTGGATTTCTTAATCTCCGATTGCGCCTCAGTAACTTTCTACTAGAAGCAGGTGGTCATATCGGCTACTCCATCCGTCCTTCTGAAAGAGGCAAAGGTTATGCGAAAGAAACTCTCCGTCAGGGCTTGCAAGTTGCTAAGGAAAAGAACATCAAGAAAGCTCTGGTAACCTGTAGCGTGAATAATCCTGCTAGCAGAGCAGTCATTCTAGCAAATGGTGGGCTCCTTGAGGATGTTCGTAATGGAGTCGAGCGTTATTGGATAGAGGTAGTGAATGAATAATCCAAAACCACAAGAATGGAAAAGCGAGGAACTCAGTCAAGGTCGGATTATTGATTACAAGGCCTTTAACTTTGTGGATGGGGAAGGTGTGCGCAACTCTCTCTATGTATCAGGCTGCATGTTTCACTGCGAGGGTTGTTATAATGTAGCGACCTGGTCTTTCAATGCTGGCATTCCCTATACGGCAGAGTTAGAAGAGCAGATTATGGCAGACCTTGCCCAGCCCTATGTTCAAGGCTTGACCCTGCTGGGAGGGGAGCCCTTTCTTAATACGGGCATTCTCTTACCACTCGTTAAGCGGATTCGGAAGGAATTGCCAGACAAGGATATCTGGTCTTGGACAGGCTATACATGGGAAGAAATGATGTTGGAAACTCCAGATAAACTAGAACTCTTATCACTGATTGATATTCTTGTTGATGGAAGATACGATCGAACTAAAAGAAATCTCATGCTTCAGTTCCGAGGTTCGTCCAATCAACGAATTATCGATGTGCAAAAATCCCTCCAAAGTGGGCAAGTAGTGATTTGGGACAAACTCAATGACGGAAAAGAAAGCTATGAACAGGTGAAGAGAGGATGAAGAAAAACGACTTAATAGACCAACTAGTCTCAGAGATCGAAACGGGGAAAGTCAGGACACTGGGAATATACGGCCATGGAGCTTCAGGTAAATCAACCTTTGCACAGGAATTGTACCAATCCTTAGATTCTACTACAGTAAATTTGCTAGAGACAGATCCTTATATCACCTCAGGCCGTAATATGGTAGTACCAAAGGACGCGCCAAATCAAAAGTTGACAGCCTGTTTGCCAGTGGCGCATGAACTGGCGAGTTTGCAGAGAGATATCCTCGCCTTACAGGCGGGTATGGATCTCTTAACAATTGAAGAACCTTGGAAGGCTAGCGAGGTCTTGTATGGAGCAAAACCAATTCTGATAGTCGAAGGGATGTCTGTGGGCTTTCTACCCAAGGAACTCTTTGATAAAACCATTTGTTTCTACACAGATGAGGAGACTGAATTAAAGAGGCGTCTAGCTCGAGATACGACTGTAAGAAATAGCGATGCATCCTTTATATTAGCTAGTCATCAGATGAGACGGGAGCAGTATCTGCGATACTATAAAGAAACCGAGTCAATGGTGGACATCTTAGTGGATCAATCAGAAGATAAATTTGATGTCAAGAGAACCCAATTTATTTTATATAGAAGAAAATTCCTAGTTTTAAAAAGAAAAAATAGGAAAACAGTTTCATCGCAAAAAAACGAAAAAACAGCAACAAATCCCTTGCAATCGCAGAGGCTTTGTGTTATTCTATTATGGTGCTGTAAATTACAGCCTTAGCTTTGATGCAAGAGGTTGCGACACGCTCGGTTGCATTGCCACGCAACTCCGCGTCGGTTTTCTTGTGGAGCTAGCCTATTATCTTAAATAGACGAAAAGGAGAAAAAGATGGCAAACAAAAAAATCCGTATCCGTTTGAAAGCTTACGAACACCGTACGCTTGACACAGCGGCTGCAAAAATCGTAGAATCAGCTACTCGTACAGGTGCACAAGTTGCGGGTCCAATCCCACTTCCAACTGAACGTAGCCTCTACACAATCATTCGTGCGACTCACAAATACAAAGACTCTCGCGAACAATTTGAAATGCGTACACACAAACGTTTGATCGATATCGTTAACCCAACTCAAAAAACAGTTGATGCTTTGATGAAATTGGATCTTCCAAGTGGTGTAAACGTAGAAATCAAACTTTAATCTAAAGCTTGATACCTTGAGCATAAAAAACGCTCGTTAAAAACTTTTTGAATAAAAAATATAGAAAAGGAACTATTTTCTCATGACAAAAGGAATCTTAGGGAAAAAAGTGGGAATGACTCAAATCTTCACTGAAGCTGGCGAATTGATCCCTGTAACAGTTATTGAAGCAACTCCAAACGTTGTTCTTCAAGTTAAAACTGTTGAAACAGACGGATACAACGCTATCCAAGTTGGTTTCGATGACAAACGCGAAGTATTGAGCAACAAACCTGCTAAAGGACATGTAGCGAAAGCTAACACGGCTCCTAAGCGCTTCATTCGTGAATTCAAAAACGTTGAAGGCTTGGAAGTTGGTGCTGAAATCACAGTTGAAACATTCGCAGCTGGAGACGTTGTTGACGTAACTGGTACTTCTAAAGGTAAAGGTTTCCAAGGTGTTATCAAACGCCACGGACAATCACGTGGACCAATGGCTCACGGTTCTCGTTACCACCGTCGTCCAGGTTCTATGGGACCTGTTGCACCTAACCGCGTATTCAAAGGTAAAAACCTTGCAGGACGTATGGGTGGCGACCGCGTAACAATTCAAAACCTTGAAGTTGTACAAGTTGTTCCAGAAAAGAACGTTATCCTTATCAAAGGTAACGTACCAGGTGCTAAGAAATCTCTTATCACTATCAAATCAGCAGTTAAAGCTGGTAAATAATAAGGAAAGGGGAATACAGTCAAAATGGCAAATGTAACATTATTCGACCAAACTGGTAAACAAGCTGGCGAAGTTGTTCTTAACGATGCAATCTTTGGTATCGAACCAAACCAATCTGTTGTGTTTGATGTGATCATCAGCCAACGTGCTAGCCTTCGTCAAGGAACTCACGCAGTTAAAAACCGCTCAGCTGTTTCAGGTGGCGGACGCAAACCATGGCGTCAAAAAGGAACTGGACGTGCTCGTCAAGGTTCTATCCGCTCTCCACAATGGCGTGGTGGTGGAATCGTCTTCGGACCAACTCCACGTAGCTATGCGTACAAACTTCCTCAAAAAGTTCGTCGCCTTGCGCTTAAATCTGTTTACTCAGAAAAAGTTGCTGAAAATAAATTTGTAGCCGTTGATTCTCTTGAATTTACAGCTCCAAAAACTGCTGAATTTGCAAAAGTTCTTGCAGCTTTGAGCATCGATTCTAAAGTCCTTGTTATTCTTGAAGAAGGAAACGAATTCGCAGCTCTCTCAGCTCGTAACCTTCCAAACGTGAAAGTTGCGACTGCTACAACTGCAAGTGTTCTTGACATCGCAAATAGTGACAAACTTCTTGTTACTCAAGCAGCTATCTCTAAAATCGAGGAGGTTCTTGCATAATGAATTTGTATGATGTTATCAAAAAACCTGTCATCACTGAAAGCTCAATGGCTCAACTTGAAGCAGGAAAATATGTATTTGAAGTTGACACTCGTGCACACAAACTTTTGATCAAGCAAGCTGTTGAAGCTGCTTTCGAAGGTGTTAAAGTTGCCAACGTTAACACAATCAACGTAAAACCAAAAGCTAAACGTGTTGGACGTTACACTGGTTTTACTAACAAAACTAAAAAAGCTATCATCACACTTACAGCTGATTCAAAAGCAATCGAGTTGTTTGCTGCTGAAGCTGAATAATCTAAGGAGGAAATATCGTGGGAATTCGTGTTTATAAACCAACAACAAACGGTCGCCGTAATATGACTTCTTTGGATTTCGCTGAAATCACAACAAGCACTCCTGAAAAATCATTGCTTGTTGCATTGAAGAGCAAGGCTGGTCGTAACAACAACGGTCGTATCACAGTTCGTCACCAAGGTGGTGGACACAAACGTTTCTACCGTTTGGTTGACTTCAAACGTAACAAAGACAACGTTGAAGCAGTTGTTAAAACAATCGAGTACGATCCAAACCGTTCTGCAAACATCGCTCTTGTACACTACACTGACGGTGTGAAAGCATACATCATCGCTCCAAAAGGTCTTGAAGTTGGTCAACGTATCGTTTCAGGTCCAGAAGCAGATATCAAAGTCGGAAACGCTCTTCCACTTGCTAATATCCCAGTTGGTACTTTGATCCACAACATCGAGTTGAAACCAGGTCGTGGTGGTGAATTGGTACGTGCTGCTGGTGCATCTGCTCAAGTATTGGGTTCTGAAGGTAAATACGTTCTTGTTCGTCTTCAATCAGGTGAAGTTCGTATGATTCTTGGAACTTGCCGTGCTACAGTTGGTGTTGTCGGAAACGAACAACATGGACTTGTAAACCTTGGTAAAGCAGGACGTAGCCGTTGGAAAGGTATCCGCCCAACAGTTCGTGGTTCTGTAATGAACCCTAACGATCACCCACACGGTGGTGGTGAAGGTAAAGCACCAGTTGGTCGTAAAGCACCATCTACTCCATGGGGCAAACCTGCTCTTGGTCTTAAAACTCGTAACAAGAAAGCGAAATCTGACAAACTTATCGTTCGTCGTCGCAACGAGAAATAATATTAAACTAGTCGCTTAAGCAACTAGTAAATCCGCCAGCTCGGTAGCGCTCCATAGGAGCGCAAGCCGCTGTGGTACAACATTTAAAGGAGAAAATATAAAAATGGGACGCAGTCTTAAAAAAGGACCTTTCGTCGATGAGCATTTGATGAAAAAAGTTGAAGCTCAAGCTAACGACGAAAAGAAAAAAGTTATTAAAACTTGGTCACGTCGTTCAACGATCTTCCCAAGTTTCATTGGTTACACTATTGCAGTTTATGACGGACGTAAACACGTACCTGTTTACATTCAAGAAGACATGGTAGGTCACAAACTTGGTGAATTTGCACCAACTCGTACTTACAAAGGTCACGCTGCAGACGACAAGAAAACACGTAGAAAATAAGGAGAACATAAATGGCAGAAATTACTTCAGCTAAAGCAATGGCTCGTACAGTACGTGTTTCACCTCGTAAATCACGTCTTGTTCTTGATAACATCCGTGGTAAAAGCGTAGCCGATGCAATCGCAATCTTGACATTCACTCCAAACAAAGCTGCTGAAATCATCTTGAAAGTTTTGAACTCAGCTGTAGCTAACGCTGAAAACAACTTTGGTTTGGATAAAGCTAACTTGGTAGTATCTGAAGCATTCGCAAACGAAGGACCAACTATGAAACGTTTCCGTCCACGTGCGAAAGGTTCAGCTTCACCAATCAACAAACGTACAGCTCACATCACTGTAGCTGTTGCAGAAAAATAAGGAGGTAAAATCGTGGGTCAAAAAGTACATCCAATTGGTATGCGTGTCGGCATCATCCGTGATTGGGATGCCAAATGGTATGCTGAAAAAGAATACGCGGATTACCTTCATGAAGATCTTGCAATCCGTAAATTCGTTCAAAAAGAACTTGCTGACGCAGCAGTTTCAACTATCGAAATCGAACGCGCAGTAAACAAAGTTAACGTTTCACTTCACACTGCTAAACCAGGTATGGTTATCGGTAAAGGTGGTGCAAACGTTGATGCACTCCGTGCAAAACTTAACAAATTGACTGGAAAACAAGTACACATCAACATCATCGAAATCAAACAACCTGATTTGGATGCTCACCTTGTAGGTGAAGGTATTGCTCGTCAATTGGAGCAACGTGTTGCTTTCCGTCGTGCACAAAAACAAGCAATCCAACGTGCAATGCGTGCTGGAGCTAAAGGAATCAAAACTCAAGTATCAGGTCGTTTGAACGGTGCAGATATTGCCCGTGCTGAAGGATACTCTGAAGGAACTGTTCCACTTCACACACTTCGTGCAGATATCGATTACGCTTGGGAAGAAGCAGATACTACATACGGTAAACTTGGTGTTAAAGTATGGATCTACCGTGGTGAAGTTCTTCCAGCTCGCAAAAACACTAAAGGAGGTAAATAACCAATGTTAGTACCTAAACGTGTTAAACACCGTCGTGAATTCCGTGGAAAAATGCGCGGTGAAGCAAAAGGTGGAAAAGAAGTAGCATTCGGTGAATACGGTCTTCAAGCTACAACTAGCCACTGGATCACTAACCGCCAAATCGAAGCTGCTCGTATCGCCATGACTCGTTACATGAAACGTGGTGGTAAAGTTTGGATTAAAATCTTCCCACACAAATCATACACTGCTAAAGCTATCGGTGTGCGTATGGGATCTGGTAAAGGGGCACCTGAAGGTTGGGTAGCACCAGTTAAACGTGGTAAAGTGATGTTCGAAATCGCTGGTGTATCTGAAGAGATCGCTCGCGAAGCGCTTCGTCTTGCTAGCCACAAATTGCCAGTTAAATGTAAATTCGTAAAACGTGAAGCAGAATAAGGAGAAGGCATGAAACTTAATGAAGTAAAAGAATTTGTTAAAGAACTTCGTGGTCTTTCTCAAGAAGAACTCGCGAAGCGCGAAAACGAATTGAAAAAAGAATTGTTTGAACTTCGTTTCCAAGCTGCTACTGGTCAATTGGAACAAACAGCTCGCTTGAAAGAAGTTAAAAAACAAATCGCTCGTATCAAAACAGTTCAATCTGAAGCGAAATAATAGACTAGGGAAGGAGAAATTTCAATGGAACGCAATAATCGTAAAGTTCTTGTTGGACGTGTTGTATCTGACAAAATGGACAAGACAATCACAGTTGTAGTTGAAACAAAACGTAACCACCCAGTCTATGGTAAACGTATTAACTACTCTAAAAAATACAAAGCTCATGATGAAAACAATGTTGCCAAAGAAGGCGATATCGTACGTATCATGGAAACTCGTCCGCTTTCAGCTACAAAACGTTTCCGTCTTGTAGAAGTTGTTGAAGAAGCGGTCATCATCTAATCAAACCTGAAAGGAGAAAACTGAAATGATTCAAACAGAAACTCGTTTGAAAGTCGCAGACAACAGCGGTGCTCGCGAAATCTTGACTATCAAAGTTCTTGGTGGTTCAGGACGTAAATTTGCAAACATCGGTGATGTTATCGTGGCATCTGTAAAACAAGCTACTCCTGGTGGTGCGGTTAAAAAAGGTGACGTTGTAAAAGCAGTTATCGTTCGTACTAAATCAGGTGCTCGTCGTGCTGATGGTTCATACATCAAATTTGACGAAAACGCAGCAGTTATCATCCGTGAAGACAAAACTCCTCGCGGAACACGTATCTTTGGCCCAGTTGCACGTGAATTGCGTGAAGGTGGCTTCATGAAGATCGTGTCACTTGCTCCAGAAGTACTTTAATTTTTAGAAACAAACTAGTCCCCTAGCTTCAAGCTAGGGTGCCCTTATGGGCGTAAGAAAAATCAAGGAGAAACCTAATGTTTGTAAAAAAAGGCGACAAAGTTCGCGTAATCGCTGGTAAAGATAAGGGAACAGAAGCTGTTGTCCTTACTGCCCTTCCAAAAGTAAACAAAGTTATCGTTGAAGGTGTTAACATCGTTAAGAAACACCAACGTCCAACTAACGAGCTTCCTCAAGGTGGGATCATCGAGAAAGAAGCAGCTATCCACGTATCAAACGTTCAAGTTTTGGACAAAAATGGTGTAGCTGGTCGTGTTGGTTACAAATTTGTAGACGGTAAAAAAGTTCGCTACAACAAAAAATCAGGCGAAGTGCTTGATTAATCACGAAGGAAAGGAGAAGTATAATGGCAAATCGTTTAAAAGAAAAATATCTTAATGAAGTAGTTCCTGCTTTGACAGAACAATTCAACTACTCATCAGTGATGGCTGTGCCTAAAGTAGATAAGATCGTTTTGAACATGGGTGTTGGTGAAGCTGTATCAAACGCTAAAAGCCTTGAAAAAGCTGCTGAAGAATTGGCACTTATCTCAGGTCAAAAACCACTTATCACTAAAGCTAAAAAATCAATCGCCGGCTTCCGTCTTCGTGAAGGTGTTGCGATCGGTGCAAAAGTTACCCTTCGTGGTGAACGTATGTACGAATTCTTGGATAAATTGGTTTCAGTTTCACTTCCACGTGTACGTGACTTCCACGGTGTTCCAACAAAATCATTTGATGGACGCGGAAACTACACACTTGGTGTGAAAGAACAATTGATCTTCCCAGAAATCAACTTCGATGACGTTGACAAAACTCGTGGTCTTGACATCGTTATCGTAACAACTGCTAACACTGACGAAGAGTCACGTGCATTGCTTACAGGCCTTGGAATGCCTTTTGCAAAATAATATAGGAGGTAAATCTAATGGCTAAAAAATCAATGATTGCTAAGAACAAACGTCCAGCGAAGTTCTCTACTCAAGCTTATACTCGTTGTGAAAAATGTGGTCGTCCACATTCAGTTTACCGCAAATTTAAACTTTGCCGTGTTTGCTTCCGTGAATTAGCTTACAAAGGACAAATCCCTGGTGTAACAAAAGCATCTTGGTAATATCATGATACAAAGAGCGTAACAACCACAGCAAAAATAGGAAATTTGGTGTAGGAGCGATGCTCCAAAACAAATTTATCTTTTTTGCCCAGGTTGTAGCTCGTGTTCAAATAAGAGTTTTCTCATTTGAATGTATCAATACTATCTGAGCCTAGCTCAATCATTAACTAGCAAGTGCAACTTGCAAACTACTAGTAAGAGGAGAAAAACAAAATGGTTATGACTGACCCAATCGCAGACTTCCTAACTCGTATTCGTAACGCTAACCAAGCTAAACACGAAGTACTTGAAGTACCTGCATCAAACATCAAAAAAGGGATTGCTGAAATCCTTAAACGCGAAGGTTTTGTAAAAAACGTTGAAATCATCGAAGATGACAAACAAGGCATCATCCGTGTATTTCTTAAATACGGACCAAACGGTGAAAAAGTTATCACTAATTTGAAACGTGTTTCTAAACCAGGACTTCGTGTCTACAAAAAACGTGAAGACCTTCCAAAAGTTCTTAATGGACTTGGAATTGCTATCCTTTCAACTTCTGAAGGTTTGCTTACTGATAAAGAAGCACGCCAAAAGAATGTTGGTGGAGAAGTTATCGCTTACGTTTGGTAATATTTAGCTCCCAATTTCTTTGTGACTCTTCGTTATCGTCTCTTGCCTAACCCAAAGTTATGCCTGCGAGACGATGCCTAGATTCACTTTGAAATTGAAACCTAAATGTTCCTTTAAATCGAGAAATCGATTGACCCCCGTGAAAACTGGCCTTTCTGGCCTGACAATTTAACAGGAGAAAATAAACATGTCACGTATTGGTAATAAAGTTATCGTGTTGCCTGCTGGTGTTGAAATCACTAACAATGACAACGTTGTAACTGTAAAAGGACCTAAAGGAGAACTTACTCGTGAGTTCTCAAAAGATATTGAAATCCGTGTGGAAGGTACAGAAGTAACTCTTCACCGTCCAAACGATTCAAAAGAAATGAAAACTATCCACGGAACTACTCGTGCCCTTTTGAACAACATGGTTATTGGTGTATCAGAAGGATTCAAGAAAGAACTTGAAATGCGCGGGGTTGGTTACCGTGCACAACTTCAAGGATCTAAACTTGTTTTGGCTGTTGGTAAATCACATCCAGATGAAGTTGAAGCTCCAGAAGGAATTACTTTTGAACTTCCAAACCCAACAACAATCGTTGTTAGCGGAATTTCAAAAGAAGTGGTTGGTCAAACAGCTGCTTACGTACGTAGCCTTCGTTCACCAGAACCATATAAAGGTAAAGGTATCCGTTACGTTGGTGAATTCGTTCGCCGTAAAGAAGGTAAAACAGGTAAATAATGTTGAGTGGTTGAATCTCAACCATCAACCTATTTTCCAACTTTGTGCATAGCACACGATTTAAAACTAAAGAGGTGAAAACTGTGATTTCAAAACCAGATAAAAACAAACTCCGCCAAAAACGCCACCGTCGCGTTCGCGGAAAACTCTCTGGAACTGCTGATCGCCCACGTTTGAACGTATTCCGTTCTAATACAGGCATCTACGCTCAAGTGATTGATGACGTAGCGGGTGTAACGCTCGCAAGTGCTTCAACTCTTGACAAAGAAGTTTCAAAAGGAACTAAAACTGAACAAGCCGTTGCTGTCGGTAAACTCGTTGCAGAACGTGCAAACGCTAAAGGTATTTCAGAAGTGGTGTTCGACCGCGGTGGATATCTATATCACGGACGTGTGAAAGCTTTGGCTGATGCAGCTCGTGAAAACGGATTGAAATTCTAATAGGAGGACACTAGAAAATGGCATTTAAAGACAATGCAGTTGAATTAGAAGAACGCGTAGTTGCTGTCAACCGTGTTACAAAAGTTGTTAAAGGTGGACGTCGTCTTCGTTTCGCAGCTCTTGTTGTTGTTGGTGACCACAACGGTCGCGTAGGATTTGGTACTGGTAAAGCTCAAGAAGTTCCAGAAGCAATCCGTAAAGCAGTAGATGATGCTAAGAAAAACTTGATCGAAGTTCCTATGGTTGGAACAACAATCCCACACGAAGTTCTTTCAGAATTCGGTGGAGCTAAAGTATTGTTGAAACCTGCTGTAGAAGGTTCTGGAGTTGCCGCTGGTGGTGCAGTTCGTGCCGTTGTGGAATTGGCAGGTGTGGCAGATATTACATCTAAATCACTTGGTTCTAACACTCCAATCAACATTGTTCGTGCAACTGTTGAAGGTTTGAAACAATTGAAACGCGCTGAAGAAGTTGCTGCCCTTCGTGGTATTTCAGTTTCTGATTTGGCATAAGAAAGGGGATAAAATGGCTCAAATTAAAATTACTTTGACTAAGTCTCCAATCGGACGCATTCCATCACAACGTAAAACTGTTGAAGCACTTGGACTTGGCAAATTGAACAGCTCTGTTATTAAAGAAGATAACGCTGCTATCCGTGGTATGATCACTGCAGTATCTCACTTGGTAACAGTTGAAGAAGTAAACTAATGAATTTTTAGGGGATGTGCACTATACCATCCCCTAAAACTAGATATAGTCATCTATGATGACGTCGTATAGGCGAGTTGATGGGGGAGACAACCTTTTCTCCCTTATCGGCGCTAGCATTTTACAAAAGAGGAGAAAATAAAAATGAAACTTCATGAATTGAAACCTGCAGAAGGTTCTCGTAAAGTACGTAACCGCGTTGGTCGTGGTACTTCATCAGGTAACGGTAAAACATCTGGTCGTGGTCAAAAAGGTCAAAAAGCTCGTAGCGGTGGCGGAGTTCGCCTTGGTTTTGAAGGTGGACAAACTCCATTGTTCCGTCGTCTTCCAAAACGTGGATTCACTAACATCAACGCTAAAGAATACGCAATTGTGAACCTTGACCAATTGAACGTCTTTGAAGATGGTGCTGAAGTTACTCCAGTTGTTCTTATCGAAGCAGGAATTGTTAAAGCTGAAAAATCAGGTATTAAAATTCTTGGTAACGGTGAGTTGACTAAGAAATTGACTGTGAAAGCAGCTAAATTCTCTAAATCAGCTGAAGAAGCTATCACTGCTAAAGGTGGTTCAGTAGAAGTCATCTAAGAGAGGTGACCTATGTTTTTTAAATTATTAAGAGAAGCTCTTAAAGTCAAGCAGGTTCGATCAAAAATTTTATTCACAATTTTTATCGTTTTGGTCTTTCGTATCGGAACTAGCATTACAGTTCCTGGTGTGAATGCCAATAGCTTGAATGCTTTAAGTGGATTATCCTTCTTAAACATGTTGAGCTTGGTGTCAGGGAATGCCATGAAAAACTTCTCAGTTTTTGCTCTTGGTGTTAGCCCCTACATTACGGCCTCTATCGTTGTCCAACTCTTGCAAATGGATATTTTACCCAAATTTGTAGAGTGGGGTAAACAAGGGGAAGTAGGTCGAAGAAAATTAAATCAAGCTACTCGTTATATTGCTCTTGTTCTAGCCTTTGTGCAATCGATCGGGATTACAGCTGGTTTTAATACTTTGGCTGGAGCTCAATTGTTGAAAACAGCTCTTACTCCACAAGTCTTTATCATGATTGGTATCATCTTAACAGCTGGTAGTATGATTGTGACTTGGTTGGGAGAGCAAATTACAGATAAGGGATACGGAAATGGTGTTTCTATGATTATCTTTGCCGGGATTGTTGCCTCAATTCCAGAGATGATTCAGGGCATCTATGTGGACTACTTTGTGAACGTCCCAAGTAGCCGTATCAACTCATCCATCATTTTCGTAATCATTTTGATTATTACTGTATTGTTGATCATTTATTTTACAACTTATGTTCAACAAGCAGAATACAAAATTCCAATCCAATATACTAAGGTTGCACAAGGTGCTCCATCTAGCTCTTACCTTCCTTTGAAGGTAAACCCTGCTGGAGTTATCCCTGTTATCTTTGCAAGTTCGATTACTGCAGCGCCTGCGGCTATTCTTCAGTTTTTGAGTGCTACAGGTCATGATTGGGCTTGGGTAAGAACAGCACAAGAAATGCTGGCAACAACTTCACCAACTGGTATTGCTATGTATGCTTTATTGATTATTCTCTTTACATTCTTCTATACGTTTGTACAGATTAATCCTGAAAAAGCGGCAGAGAATCTACAAAAGAGCGGTGCCTATATCCACGGAGTTCGTCCTGGTAAAGGTACAGAAGAATATATGTCTAAACTTCTTCGTCGTCTTGCAACTGTTGGTTCTCTCTTCCTTGGTGTGATTTCTATTTTACCGATCGTAGCAAAAGATGTTTTCGGACTTTCAGAAGCAGTTGCTTTTGGAGGAACCAGTCTTTTGATCATTATCTCTACAGGTATTGAAGGAATCAAACAATTGGAAGGCTACCTATTGAAACGTAAGTATGTTGGTTTCATGGACAGAACAGAATAAAAGTAATTACTGAATCAGTAATTACTGAGGGAGTGGAGGTTTAACTCTAACATTTGTGAGAGTTTGGTCTCCCCTCTTCTATTTTGTTTTTAAATAGGGGTGAAAAGACTTTTTGCTTCTATTTAAAAATAAAATAAGGAGATCAAATCATGAATCTTTTGATTATGGGCTTACCTGGTGCAGGTAAGGGAACTCAAGCAGCAAAAATCGTAGAACAATTCCATGTTGCACATATCTCAACAGGTGATATGTTCCGCGCTGCAATGGCAAATCAAACTGAAATGGGTGTTCTTGCTAAGTCATACATTGACAAGGGTGAATTGGTTCCTGACGAAGTTACAAATGGAATCGTAAAAGAACGTCTTTCACAAGATGATATTAAAGAAACAGGATTCTTGTTGGATGGTTACCCACGTACAATCGAACAAGCTCATGCCTTGGACAAAACATTGGCTGAACTTGGCATCGAACTAGAAGGTGTTATCAACATAGAAGTGAATCCAGATAGCCTCTTGGAACGTTTGAGTGGTCGTATCATCCACCGCGTAACTGGAGAAACTTTCCACAAGGTCTTTAACCCACCAGTTGACTATAAAGAAGAAGATTACTACCAACGTGAAGATGATAAGCCTGAGACAGTCAAACGTCGTTTGGATGTGAATATTGCTCAAGGGGAACCAATCATTGCTCACTACCGTGCCAAAGGTTTGGTTCATGACATCGAAGGTAATCAAGATATCAATGATGTCTTCTCAGATATCGAAAAAGTATTGACAAATTTGAAATAAAGCGTTTTTCACACTTGCAAAAATCCGCTACAAATGTTATACTGAGATAGTCTGACTTATAATTGTTGTCTCTGTGTCTAGAGGCATCGAATCGAAATTTATGGAGGTGCTTTTGCGTGGCAAAAGACGATGTGATTGAAGTTGAAGGCAAAGTAGTTGATACAATGCCGAATGCAATGTTTACGGTTGAACTTGAAAATGGACATCAGATTTTAGCAACAGTTTCTGGTAAAATTCGTAAAAACTATATTCGTATTTTAGCGGGAGATCGTGTTACTGTCGAAATGAGTCCATATGACTTGACACGTGGACGTATCACTTACCGCTTTAAATAATCGAAAAACTTGGAGGGATAAGAAATGAAAGTAAGACCATCGGTCAAACCAATTTGCGAATACTGTAAAGTTATTCGTCGTAATGGTCGTGTTATGGTAATTTGCCCAGCAAATCCAAAACACAAACAACGTCAAGGATAAGATAGAAAGGAGAAAACATGGCTCGTATTGCTGGAGTTGACATTCCAAATGACAAACGCGTAGTAATCTCATTGACTTATGTTTATGGTATCGGACTTGCAACATCTAAGAAAATTTTGGCTGCTGCTGGAATCTCAGAAGATGTTCGTGTACGTGATCTTACATCAGATCAAGAAGATGCTATCCGTCGTGAAGTGGATGCAATCAAAGTTGAAGGTGACCTTCGTCGTGAAGTAAACTTGAACATCAAACGTTTGATGGAAATCGGTTCATACCGTGGTATCCGTCACCGTCGTGGACTTCCTGTCCGTGGACAAAACACTAAAAACAACGCTCGCACTCGTAAAGGTAAAGCTGTTGCGATTGCTGGTAAGAAAAAATAATATAGGAGGTAAAAGTCTTGGCTAAACCAACACGTAAACGTCGTGTGAAAAAGAATATCGAATCTGGTATTGCTCATATTCACGCTACATTTAATAACACTATTGTTATGATTACTGATGTGCATGGTAATGCAATTGCTTGGTCATCAGCTGGTGCTCTTGGTTTCAAAGGTTCTCGTAAATCTACACCATTCGCTGCTCAAATGGCTTCTGAAGCTGCTGCTAAATCTGCACAAGAACACGGTCTTAAATCAGTTGAAGTTACTGTAAAAGGTCCAGGTTCTGGTCGTGAGTCAGCTATTCGTGCGCTTGCTGCCGCTGGTCTTGAAGTAACAGCAATTCGTGATGTGACTCCAGTGCCACACAATGGTGCTCGTCCTCCAAAACGTCGCCGTGTATAATCATCGCATTACACTGCTTTTCGTTTAAGAGGGAGTAACTAAATGATCGAGTTTGAAAAACCAAATATAACAAAAATTGATGAAAATAAAGATTATGGCAAGTTTGTAATCGAACCACTTGAACGTGGCTACGGTACAACTCTTGGTAACTCTCTTCGTCGTGTACTTCTAGCTTCTCTACCAGGAGCAGCTGTGACATCTATCAATATTGATGGTGTGTTGCATGAGTTTGACACAGTTCCAGGTGTTCGTGAAGACGTGATGCAAATCATTCTGAACATTAAAGGAATTGCAGTGAAATCGTACGTTGAAGACGAAAAAATCATCGAACTAGATGTTGAAGGTCCTGCTGAAGTAACAGCTGGTGACATTTTGACAGATAGCGATATTGAAATTGTAAATCCAGATCATTATCTCTTTACAATCGGTGAAGGTTCTTCTCTAAAAGCGACTATGACTGTTAACAGTGGTCGTGGATATGTACCTGCCGATGAAAATAAAAAGGATAATGCACCAGTTGGAACACTTGCTGTAGATTCTATTTATACACCAGTTACAAAAGTCAACTATCAAGTGGAACCTGCTCGTGTAGGTAGCAATGATGGATTTGACAAATTAACCCTTGAAATCTTGACAAATGGAACAATTATTCCAGAAGATGCTTTAGGGCTTTCAGCACGTATTTTGACAGAACATCTTGATTTGTTTACAAATCTTACTGAGATTGCTAAGTCAACTGAAGTGATGAAAGAAGCTGATACTGAATCTGACGACCGTATTTTGGATCGTACGATTGAGGAACTGGACTTGTCTGTGCGTTCATACAACTGTTTGAAACGTGCCGGTATCAATACTGTGCATGATTTGACAGAAAAATCTGAAGCAGAGATGATGAAAGTACGAAATCTTGGACGCAAGAGTTTGGAAGAAGTGAAACTCAAACTCATTGATTTGGGTCTTGGATTAAAAGATAAATAAAGGAGGAATACATGGCTTACCGTAAACTAGGACGCACTAGCTCACAACGTAAAGCAATGCTTCGCGATTTGACAACTGACCTTTTGATCAACGAATCAATCGTGACAACTGAAGCTCGTGCTAAAGAAATCCGTAAAACTGTTGAAAAAATGATTACTCTAGGTAAACGTGGTGATTTGCATGCACGTCGTCAAGCAGCTGCTTTCGTACGTAATGAAATCGCATCTGAAAACTATGATGAAGCAACTGATAAGTACACTTCTACTACAGCACTTCAAAAATTGTTCTCAGAAATTGCACCTCGTTATGCTGAACGTAACGGTGGATACACTCGTATCCTTAAAACTGAACCACGTCGTGGTGATGCAGCGCCAATGGCGATCATCGAATTAGTATAAAATCATCAATTTTGTTGAGTGTTATGATGATGGAGTCTTGTGCTCTTAGTCTAGCTCTGGTCTACCGCTAGGATCTCGGTCCTAGCGGGAACACTCATCATAAGTTGGGATAGTAGACGCTTGTTTACGAAATTGTTTTTTTCTTAAGAACAACTTCGTAAGCAGGCGTTTTTGAGTATTTTAGTTAGAATTATGCTATACTATTTGAAAAGAATCCTGTTTAATGTTCAGGTTTCCTATTAAAAGAAGAATTGGAGTTTGCTTATGAAAGCGATTATAACTGTTGTTGGTAAAGATAAATCTGGAATTGTTGCAGGTGTTTCTGGTAAAATTGCAGAATTGGGTTTGAATATTGATGATATCTCTCAAACTGTTTTGGATGAATATTTCACGATGATGGCTGTTGTATCTAGTGATAAAAAGCAGGATTTTACTTATCTACGAAATGAGTTTGAAACTTTTGGGCAAACTTTGAATGTGAAAATCAATATTCAGAGTGCAGCGATTTTCGAAGCTATGTATAATATCTAGGAGGTTATCATGGATATTAGACAAGTTACTGAAACCATCGCCATGATTGAGGAGCAAAACTTCGATATCAGAACTATTACCATGGGGATTTCCCTTTTGGACTGTATTGATCCAGATATCAATCGTGCTGCGGAGAAAATTTATCAAAAGATTACGACCAAGGCGGCTAATTTAGTGGCTGTTGGCGATGAAATTGCAGCTGAGTTGGGAATTCCTATTGTTAATAAGCGTGTATCGGTGACTCCTATTTCTCTGATTGGGGCAGCTACAGATGCGACCGACTACGTGGTTTTGGCAAAAGCGCTTGATAAGGCTGCGAAAGAGATTGGTGTGGATTTTATTGGTGGTTTCTCTGCCTTGGTACAAAAAGGTTATCAAAAGGGAGATGAGATTCTCATCAATTCTATTCCTCGCGCTTTGGCTGAAACGGATAAGGTCTGCTCGTCAGTCAATATCGGCTCAACCAAGTCTGGTATTAATATGACGGCTGTGGCAGATATGGGACGTATTATCAAGGGAACGGCTAATCTATCAGATATGGGAGCGGCCAAGTTGGTTGTATTCGCTAATGCTGTTGAGGACAATCCGTTTATGGCGGGTGCTTTCCATGGTGTTGGGGAAGCAGATGTTATCATCAATGTCGGAGTTTCTGGTCCTGGTGTGGTCAAGCGTGCCTTGGAAAAAGTTCGTGGAGAGAGTTTTGATGTAGTAGCAGAAACGGTCAAGAAGACTGCCTTTAAGATCACTCGTATTGGTCAATTGGTTGGTCAGATGGCCAGTGAGAGACTGGGTGTGGAGTTTGGTATTGTGGACTTGAGTTTGGCACCAACACCTGCTGTTGGAGATTCTGTAGCACGTGTCCTTGAGGAAATGGGGCTAGAGACAGTTGGAACACACGGAACGACGGCTGCCTTGGCTCTCTTGAACGACCAAGTTAAGAAAGGCGGAGTGATGGCCTGCAACCAAGTCGGTGGTTTGTCTGGTGCCTTTATCCCTGTTTCTGAGGATGAGGGAATGATTGCTGCAGTGCAAAATGGCTCTCTTAATTTGGAAAAACTAGAAGCTATGACGGCTATCTGTTCTGTTGGTTTGGATATGATTGCTATTCCGGAGGATACACCTGCTGAAACCATTGCAGCTATGATTGCAGATGAGGCTGCAATTGGTGTCATTAACATGAAAACAACAGCTGTTCGTATCATTCCAAAAGGAAAAGAAGGCGATATGATTGAGTTTGGTGGTCTTCTTGGTACAGCTCCAGTTATGAAGGTCAATGGGGCTTCGTCTGTTGATTTCATCTCTCGTGGAGGACAAATCCCAGCACCAATTCATAGTTTTAAAAATTAAGAAAATAGGAGAAATTTTAAGTTCTATTTAAGGTTGGATGTGTATACTATAATCATTAAATAAAGACCTCCTAATATTATTTGAAACAGATAACTCTGATTTAGTTTGAATTTGATTTTCATCTAATATCTTTATTTAATGAACTCCTAAACTTTTTCATAATAATCTCCTGCAAAAGTCGCCTGTCTGGGTGGCTTTTGTTTTATCATCCATGATATAATAGAAGCAAACGGAGGACGGAAAATGGTAAAAGTACGATTGTATTTGGTACGTCATGGCAAGACCATGTTTAACACGATTGGTCGCGCGCAAGGTTGGAGCGATACTCCCTTAACAGCTGAAGGTGAGCGAGGGATTCAAGAATTAGGAATCGGTTTGCGAGAATCTGGTCTACAGTTTGAGCGTGCTTATTCGAGCGATTCTGGTCGCACCATTCAGACCATGAGAATCATCCTTGATGAACTTGGTTTGCAGGGAAAAATCCCTTATCGCATGGACAAGCGTATCAGAGAATGGTGTTTTGGTAGTTTTGATGGAGCCTACGATGGCGATCTTTTCATGGGCATTATTCCTCGTATCTTTAATGTGGACCATGTTCACCAATTGTCTTATGCTGAACTGGCTGAGGGCTTGGTAGAGGTTGATACAGCTGGTTGGGCAGAAGGCTGGGAAAAACTCAGTGGCCGAATCAAGGAAGGTTTTGAAGCAATTGCCAAAGAAATGGAAGAGCAAGGTGGAGGCAACGCCCTCGTTGTCAGCCACGGAATGACCATTGGCACCATTGTTTATTTGATTAATGGTATGCATCCGCATGGTCTAGACAATGGTAGCGTGACGATCCTTGAATATGAGGACGGCCAGTTTAGCGTAGAAGTTGTCGGCGACCGTAGTTACCGAGAATTAGGGCGTGAGAAGATGGAGGAAGTCTCTATTTAATCAGTCTAGACTTGCTTGTTATGAACTAGGGATTTGATAAGAATATCAAGATAAGAAAAAACAGCCGAGGGTAATCCTTTCGGCTGTTTTTGATGGGGGAAACTAAAGTGTAATGCTATTGCTTTTAGAGATTTTCATAAACAAGAGCAAGGAACCTACTGTTAGAACAGTCAGGATAGTTGATAAGGCTGCGGCTACACCGTAATTCCCTCTGAGAACCTCTGTATAAATGGCTACAGTCATTGTTCTTGTTTTGACATTGTAGAGGAGGATAGAAGTAGAGAGTTCTGAAATCATTGTAACCCAAGATAGGATAGCTCCAGAAATAATACCAGATAGCATCATTGGAGTTGTAATCTTGGCAAAGGTATTGAGACGGCTACTTCCTAAGCTTTCAGCAGCTTCTTCAATACTTGGTGCTATTTGTTGCAAGCTAGCAACAGATGAGCGAATAGTATAAGGCAATCTTCTAACGGATAGAGACATAATCAAGATGAAAGCTGTTCCTGTAATCATAAGAAATCCACTTCCAAATAGACCGGTATTGAAGGAAGAAATGAAGGCAATCCCTAGAACGGTTCCCGGTACAATATAAGGGACCATACTGAGGCTGTCAATTAAGTTTGTAAACAAATTCCGTTTTCTAACGGCTAGGTAGGAGATAAATGTTGCAAATAGAACAACTAGAACTAAGGCAATCAACGGGATACGAATGGTATTGAAAATAGCAGATCCCATACGATTGAAAGCTACCTTGTAACTGTTTAGAGAATAGCCTTTGACAAATACCATACCTGATGTTTTTAGGAAAGAAGTATAAATCAAGTAGACTTGAGGTAGAACAGAGAACAAGATAATTCCGTAGACTGTTGCATAAATGGCAACCATTTTTCCTTTTGTGGTTTTTTTAGGCTCAATTGGATGGAGCGAATTCATGCTGAAACTGTAGCGATTTGAAATGTATTTTTGGATAAGGAAAATTGCCAAGGCAATGATAATAGCCATAATTGCTAACGCAGATGCAAAGGCAGAATTTCCTCCAACCTCGCTAATAAATTGAGTATAAATCAAAACCGGGAAAGTCCGATATCCTTCACCAATTAACATAGGTGTTCCAAAGTCTGAGAATGCTCTCATAAATACAAGCAAGGCAGCAGCTAGTAAGGTTGGAACTAGGAGAGGTAAAACAACCGTTACGATACGCTTAAATCCGAAGGAACCCATACTTTCAGCAGCTTCAAGTAGAGAATTGTCAATACTTTTCATTGTCCCAGCAACGTATAGAAATACCAGTGGGAATAGTTGCAGAGTAAAGACAAGTACAATTCCTTTGAATCCATAAATATCGATAGCTGGAAGATGCAGGGTATTTGTCAGGAATTTTGTGATGACCCCATTTCGTCCCAGTAAGAGAATCCAGGAGTAGGCTCCCACAAAAGGAGCTGACATAGAAGCAATGATAATCAATATTTGTAGAAATTTCTTCCCCTTGAAGTCATACATAGAGAAGAGATAAGCTAATAAGGTTCCTACTACTAAGGAAGTGACAGTAGCGGTAATGGAAACCTTGAAACTATTGACTAGTGTCTCAGAATAGTAGGCTTTACTAAAGAAAGTGACAAAATTAGCTAGTGAGAATTGTCCTTCATGTATGAGTGCTTGCTTGAGCACGGTAACGATAGGATAAACGAGAAAGACAAGATAGGTAAGAAAGATGAAGAAAGAGGAGGCTGTCCAAATATTTAGTTTTTTACGTTCCATGGTTGACTCCTTTTATCAGGTTTTGGGAACCATCTGCAGAAAAGACGTTTAATTTTTGAGTATTGATTCGTAGACGAATACGATCGCCTTTTTGTAGATCTTCTTCAAAAGTTGATTCTTCGCTAACTTGAATTTTTGAGGCAAAACCTGTCTCAATGAAATACTCCGTATTTAGTCCAAGATAGACGCTATCGCTAATAGTTCCTTCAATATCTCCAGATTCATCTTTGATAAACTCTTCAGGACGAATGCTTACATGAATGGCTTGCTCCTCAGCTTGATCAAGAGCTGGCATTCGAAGAGCATAGCCATCTGAAAAGACGATATAAGCACCGTCGCTCCGTTTTTCGAGATTGGCAGGGATAATATTTGTGCGTCCGATAAAGGTTGCTACAAACTCATTAGCTGGTTTATGATAGAGTTCTTTGGGCCGACCGATTTGTTGGATGACTCCATCTTTCATAACAGCAATTTGGTCTGAAATAGCCATAGCTTCTTCTTGGTCGTGGGTCACATAAACAGTTGTAATTCCCACTTCGTGTTGGATTTCTCGAATGGCTTGACGCATATCCAAGCGAAGTTTGGCATCCAGATTACTAAGGGGCTCGTCCATGAGGAGAACACTTGGATTAACCGCTAAGGCACGTGCCAAGGCGACACGTTGTTGTTGTCCCCCACTAAGTTTATCGGGCTTCCGATCTGCATATTGAGCAATTTGCATGAGTTCAAGATACTTGTTGGTCTGTTGAATCAATTCTTCTTTTGGAACCTTCTTTTGCTTAAGACCAAAAGCAACATTGTCTCGGACAGTCAAATGTGGGAAAATAGCGTAGTTTTGGAAAACCATCCCAATATTGCGTTTGCTGGGTTCCATATTATTGATTTTTGTATCATCGAAGTAAAATTCTCCGCCTTCGATACTGTTGAATCCTGCAATCATGCGAAGAAGAGTCGTTTTTCCACATCCTGAAGGTCCAAGAAGGGTAAAGAGACTTCCTTTTGGAATTGTAATGTTCAAATTCTCAATAACAGGGACATCGTGGTAGATTTTTTTGGCGTTAATAATTTTGATCTCACTCATAGTGAACCTCTTTTACTGTTTAGATTGGATATCTGTAAAGACTTCGTTGTATTTCTTAACGATATCTGATTTATTCTTGATGACATAATCATAATCTTCAGTGAGTGTTTTGATTTTGTCAATTGGTTTCATATTCTCGCTTGTTTTAGCATTTTTACGAACAGGACGGTTAGTAGTGGTTGTACCAAGTGTATCTTGTACTTCTTGAGAGATGATGAAATCGATAAATTTCTTGGCATTTTCCATGTTTTTTGCTTTTTTAACGATAGCGGCACTAGCAGGTAGGAAAACTGTTCCTTCTTTTGGATAGACAACTTTGATGTTAGCTCCGTCATTTAAGAGTTTAACAGCTGGATCTTCGTAAGAGAGACCAACAGCCATTTCTCCATCAGCTACTGCTTTATAGACACCAGATGAGCTTGAACCGATTTTACCATCAATAAGTGTGAAGAGATCTTTTACATAAGACCAGGCTTTATCGTCTTTGTACCCACCTTGAGCTTGTAGCATATTTGTTAATTGAGCAAAGGCGCTAGAAGAGTTTGCTGGGTCAGCAGTTGCAATTTTTCCTTTTAGTTCAGGTTTGAGAAGGTCGCTATATCCTTCGATATTCATGCCTTTAGTTAAATCAGGGTTGACGATTAAAACACTACCATCTAGCGTATAAGGAGTAGAGTAACCAGTTGTGTTTTGATATTCTTTGATAACATTATCATTTTCTTTTGAAGTATAGTTTTCAAAGAGTTCTCCGTGGGTAGCATATTGTGTATAAGAACCACCAAAGATAACATCGGCTACAGGAGCTTCTTTTTCTGATTCTAATTTTTTGAAAAGTTCTCCAGTACCAGCTTGAATCAGTTCTACTTTAATACCGTATTTTTCTTCAAAGGCGGGAATAGTTGCTCCAATTAAACCCTCTGAGTTTGGTGAATAAACGACTAGCGAACCGCCGTCTCCTTTATCAGATGAACTGTCATCGGCAGATTCATTAGAAGAACAAGCAGCAAGACCAAAAAGAGCTAGTCCGCAAGCAGCATAATACATCCATTTCTTTTTCATGATGGATACCTCCGTTATGTTATTTAAGTTTATTTTAAAATAATGTAAGCGTTTTTAAAACCGATAATTCTATTCTATTAGAGTAAAATTCTCTACAAAAACGGAAGTAATCTTTTTGATTTTATACTAGGGTACGACAGTTAATCATTGGGAAGTCAAATTTTATTTTTTAGATTGGATATCTGTGAAAATATCATTGTACTTTTTAAGAATAGCGGATTTGTTTTTGATGACATAATCTGAATCTTCAGTGGCAACATTGATTTCTGTCATAGCCTTCATATTTTTATTGGTTTTAGCATTTTTACGAATGGGTCTGATTGTAGTTTCAGTTCCTAGTTTATCTTGGATTTCTTGAGAAAGGAGGAAATCGATAAACTTCTTAGAATTTTCCATATGTTTGGCGTTTTTGACGATAGCTGCGTTACCAGGTAAAAAGACGGTTCCTTCTTTTGGATAAATAACTTTTACATCAACTCCATCGTTTAAGAGTTTTAAGGCAGGATCTTCATAGGTGAGTCCTACAGCCATTTCCCCATCGGCGACAGCTTTGTAAACATTCGAAGAGCTAGATGCAATTTTTCCATCTACTAGGGTAAATAGATTTTTCACATAGGTCCAAGCTTGTTCATTTTCGTATCCACCTTGGTCTACAAGCATGTTTGTTAATTGAGCAAAAGCGCTAGAAGCATTACTTGGATCAGCAGTAGCAATTTTTCCTTTTAATTTAGGATTGAGTAGATCATTGTAGCCTTCAATTTTAATATCTTTTGTAAGGGCTGAATTGGCAATGATAACACTGACATCCAGTGTGTAAGGTGTGTAGAATCCTGTTTTATTTTGATATTCAGGGATTATCTGATCGTTCTCTTGAGAAATATAAGGTTCAAAAAGCTTTTCGTTAGAAGAGAAGAGGGTGTAGGAGCCTCCGAAAATGACATCAGCTACAGGGGATTCTTTTTCGGCCTCAGCTTTTTTGAACAATTCACCAGTGCTGGCTTGTACTAAGTCAACCTTGATACCATATTTTTCTTCAAAGGCTGGGATTGTTTCTTCGATAAGGTCTTCAGGGTTAGGTGAGTAGACAACCAAAGTGTTATCTGAATCTTTTTCAGAGCTAGTTTCCGCTTCTATAGGTGAAGAACATCCTGATAAAGAAAGGAATATCCAGCCAAAAGAGAGAAAGAATAGTATTTTTTTCATAAGTATCTCCTTTTTTACGAACATTTCCTCTACATAGATTATTAATGTTTTTAAATTGTAGAGTCCTACAGGATATAATAAAAACCTTAAAGAAATCTAAAACGAAAAATAGGAAATGAGTTCCAAGAGCAAGGATGGGTGAATTGTAGCTGAGATTTTGATGGTAATACTCTTCAAAACACGTCACTTTATCTGCAATCTCAAAGCTATGATTTGAGTAGTTAGCACTTTGATTTTCATTGAGTAGAAGTACAAAATAAAAAGATTGCCTGAGCTGAGCAATCCTTTTACATCAATGGTTTTTATCCATAAGTTTTAATTCTTTTGGAGAAATATGGAGATACTTTTTAAAAACTTTGGCAAAATATTTATAGTCTGAAAATCCAACTTGTTCAGAGATATAGCTTAGGGGGGAATTGGAGGACTCAGCCATTTTATCTATAGCTTGTTTGAGGCGGTAGCGTAAGATATATTCATTTAGCGTCATTGGGAAGTCTTCTTTGATAACCTTATATAGATAACTTTCACTATATCCTAGATTATCTGCAATGGTAGAAATGGTAAAGTGCATGCAGTAGTGTTGGTGCACAAATTCAAGAATTTGCTGAATGATTTGGTTTTGTGTATCAACTTGTTGGATGGAGGTGAGCAAAGTTTGATATTCTTCTAAAAAAGGAGTTTCTTGATAAGTGCTAACTCGTAATCGCAAAACAATTTTTTGAAGACATTCTGTCAACTCCTTGGTATCAATTGGTTTGGATAAGAAATCAACTGCTCCATATTGCATGGCTTTTTTGGCATTTTGAAAATCGTTATAACCTGATAAGATAACTTTTTCATAAGAAAGGGTACGAGTGGCTTCGAACATCATGAAAGCATCCATAATTGGCATTGTGATGTCTGTTAAGACAATATGAGGTTCTTTTTCTTGGATGAGTTTCATTCCCTCTTGACCGTGACTAGCAGTTCCTACAACTTGGATACCTAAGGCAGAGTAGTCTACGGCAATCTCTAGCCATTTTCGAATGAGGTGTTCGTCTTCTACGATAATGAGCTTAAACATGAGTTAGTCCTTTCGTTATAAATTTGACCCAAGTTTCTCCTTGGCGATTGACTCCTAAATCTAGCTGGACATCAGAAAAGAAATTGCTCAATCGTTTATAGCTGTTAACGATGCCATGTTGGGTATGAGGGCTTTCTAAAGAGTCTAAAATAGCGAGTCGCTCTTGTTTGGTGAGTCCTCCAGCATTATCCTTGACTAAAAAAGTTAGAGAGTCTGCTTCCAAGGTAATTTGGATATCAATATGAAGATCAATACGGTATTGCATCCCATATTTTATAGCATTTTCTACTAGAGGGAGCAAGAAAAGCTTAGGTATAGGCTGATTATCGACAGTTTCTGGACAGACAATATCATAAGAAAAGTGCTCAAAACGAATCTTATGAATAATCAGGTAATCCTCTATAATCTTTAAATCTTGGCAAATGGTTGTTTCTTTTTCTAAATCGGTGATACTGTAGCGAAGAATGCGCGTGAGATTTTGAATCAGGTCTTGTGTGAGAGCGGCATCCATTAAAGAAGTGATTTTAATCGTCTCAAGTGTATTGTAGAGAAAATGAGGATTGAACTGAGCTTCCAGCATTTTTCTTTCAAAAATCCACTTTTCTTTTTCGATGGTCAACATTTTTTGATGAAGTTGATCTAATTCGTACAACATATTGTTGATTTTTTCGGCCATAAATTCAAACTCATCACCTGTTTGTAGAGAAAGCCTTTTTTCTGCTTGTTTGGGAATTTCTTGAAGTTGGTAAACTAAGCTTTCAATAGGAACAGCGTTGTGTGTAGCAATCTTATGAGCAATTCGTCTTGCTTGCCAGAAGTAGAGGAAGAATATACATAAGGTGAGAATGGAGGCTAGGCCGAGTAAGCTAGGAATAGGAAAGAAGGATTGAAAAGTATAGATTGAAAAAATAGCACCGACTTTTTCTTTTTGAACAATAAGCGGTTCATTCGCATACCAGTGGGTGCGAGAGTGTAGGAGCTTTTCATCAAATTTTTCAAGAGTGGAACGAGTAAACTGATTTGTATTGTTAGAAAACATATTTCCAAAGCTATCGGTAATGATGTATTTGGAATTAATCATTGGGAAACTTGAAATGAAATCATTCTCATTTACGAAAGCAATAGTATAGGCCTTAACTCGTTGGTTTTGAAGTAGTGGTTTGATAAAGAGTGTGTAGTGTTGCTTGTCTGAAGAGAGTGCAATTTTTTCTGTAACTTTATCTTGAGAAGGATTTTGAATGAGCAGTTTTAGATAATAGGGTGATAAAATACTTTCTTGATGATTTCGATTGGTACTAAATAGTAATTCACCTGTATCACTTAGGATAATGAGATCAGAACTAAGTTTTAATTTAGCTTTTGTCTCGTAAAATAAGCTAAAGACTTCTCGCTCTGTGTGTTTACCATCCAAAAATCCAGGAATCATTTTATAGTTCATAGTGGTTAGGAGTTCACTATTTGCTTCTTTCATCTCTTGAACTTGTTTGACAATCTGTCTCGTATCTTTGGATAGTTGTTGCCTTTGTAAAAAATAGGAAAAACCAAAAAGTAAAATAAGTAGTAAAAGAGAGGTCACAAAGGCTGCGATAGAGCTTCTATGGAGAATTTCTTTTTGGAGAGATTTTTTAAAAGAATGAGACATCCATTACCTCCTTAAAAGGGTTTTCTATTATAAGTATAGCAGTTTAAAAAATCTAGAGCAAGGTAAAATAGAAAAGTATAGAATAGAACGAGACCAAATTCCCTCAAAAATGGTATAATAGTAACATCACAAAATTGGAGAGAGACCATGAGTTTTTACAATCATAAAGAAATTGAGCCTAAGTGGCAGGGCTACTGGGCAGAACATCATACATTTAAGACAGGAACAGATGCATCAAAACCGAAGTTTTATGCGCTTGACATGTTCCCTTATCCGTCTGGAGCGGGTCTGCACGTAGGACACCCAGAAGGCTACACAGCGACAGATATCCTCAGCCGTTACAAACGTGCGCAAGGCTACAATGTCCTTCACCCAATGGGTTGGGATGCTTTTGGTTTGCCTGCAGAGCAATATGCTATGGATACTGGTAATGACCCAGCAGAATTTACAGCTGAAAATATTGCTAACTTCAAACGCCAAATCAATGCGCTTGGATTTTCTTATGACTGGGATCGTGAAGTCAATACAACAGATCCAAACTACTACAAATGGACTCAATGGATTTTTACTAAGCTTTACGAAAAAGGCTTGGCCTATGAAGCGGAAGTGCCAGTAAACTGGGTTGAGGAATTGGGAACAGCCATCGCCAACGAAGAAGTCCTTCCTGACGGAACATCTGAGCGTGGAGGCTATCCAGTTGTCCGCAAACCAATGCGCCAATGGATGCTCAAAATTACAGCCTATGCAGAACGCTTGCTTAATGACTTGGATGAGTTGGATTGGCCAGAGTCTATCAAGGACATGCAACGCAACTGGATTGGTAAATCAACTGGTGCCAATGTAACCTTCAAAGTTAAGGGAACAGACAAGGAATTCACAGTCTTTACGACTCGTCCTGACACCCTTTTCGGTGCTACTTTCACTGTCTTGGCTCCTGAGCATGACTTGGTTGACGCCATCACAAGCCCAGAGCAAGCAGAGGCTGTAGCAGACTACAAACATCAAGCTAGTCTCAAGTCTGACTTGGCTCGTACCGACCTTGCTAAGGAAAAAACAGGAGTTTGGACTGGTGCTTATGCTATTAACCCTGTTAATGGCAAGGAAATTCCAATCTGGATTGCGGACTATGTTCTTGCTAGTTATGGAACAGGTGCTGTCATGGCTGTTCCTGCCCATGACCAGCGTGACTGGGAATTTGCCAACCAATTTGACCTTCCAATCGTAGAAGTACTTGAAGGTGGAAACGTAGCAGAAGCTGCCTACACAGAAGATGGACCTCATGTCAATTCAGACTTCCTAGATGGATTGAACAAAGAAGACGCTATTGCTAAGATTGTGGCTTGGTTGGAAGAAAAAGGCTGTGGACAAGAGAAGGTTACTTACCGTCTCCGCGACTGGCTCTTTAGCCGCCAACGTTATTGGGGTGAGCCAATTCCTATTATTCATTGGGAAGATGGAACTTCAACAGCAGTTCCAGAAAGTGAATTGCCACTTGTCTTGCCAGTAACCAAGGACATCCGTCCTTCAGGTACTGGTGAAAGTCCACTAGCTAACTTGACAGATTGGCTTGAAGTGACTCGTGAAGATGGTGTCAAGGGTCGTCGCGAAACCAATACTATGCCACAATGGGCAGGTTCAAGCTGGTACTACCTCCGCTATATTGACCCACACAATACTGAGAAATTGGCCGATGAGGATCTTCTCAAACAATGGTTGCCAGTAGATATCTACGTGGGTGGGGCAGAGCATGCTGTTCTTCACTTGCTTTACGCTCGTTTCTGGCACAAATTCCTCTATGACCTCGGTGTTGTTCCAACTAAGGAACCATTCCAAAAACTCTTTAACCAAGGAATGATTTTGGGAACAAGCTACCGTGACCACCGTGGGGCTCTTGTGGCAACCGATAAGGTTGAAAAACGTGACGGTTCTTTCTTCCATGTAGAAACAGGGGAAGAGTTGGAGCAAGCGCCAGCCAAGATGTCTAAATCGCTCAAGAACGTTGTTAACCCAGACGACGTGGTGGAGCAATACGGTGCCGATACCCTTCGTGTTTATGAAATGTTCATGGGCCCACTTGATGCTTCAATCGCTTGGTCTGAAGAAGGTCTGGAAGGAAGTCGTAAGTTCCTTGACCGTGTTTACCGTTTGATTACAAGTAAGGATATTGTTGCGGAAAACAATGGCGCTCTCGACAAGGTTTACAACGAAACCGTTAAAGCTGTCACAGAGCAAATCGAATCCCTCAAATTCAACACAGCCATTGCCCAACTTATGGTCTTTGTCAATGCGGCTAACAAGGAAGACAAGCTTTATGCAGACTACGCCAAAGGCTTTATTCAATTGATTGCACCATTTGCGCCTCACTTGGCAGAAGAGCTCTGGCAAACAGTTGCAGCAACAGGTGAGTCAATCTCTTACGTGGCTTGGCCAACATGGGACGAAAGTAAATTGGTTGAAGACGAAATCGAAATCGTTGTTCAAATCAAAGGAAAAGTTCGTGCCAAACTCATGGTCGCTAAAGACCTATCACGCGAAGAATTGCAAGAAATTGCTCTAGCGGATGAAAAAGTCAAAGCAGAAATTGACGGTAAGGACATCGTGAAAGTAATTGCGGTACCTAACAAACTCGTTAATATCGTCGTTAAATAACGAGTTTATTAGCTCTATCTGCCACCTTCAATAGTCCACTGGACTATTGAAGCCAACCAAATTGGTTAATATTGTTGTGAAATAAGATAGGAATCCTTCAGAGTAGAATCTGGAGGATTTTTTGAGTCTTCTTATGAAAGTATGATATACTATGGGCAACTATAAAGTTTGGAAAGCAAAACAAGGGGAAAGTTATGCCAGTAAATGAATATGGTCAAATGATTGGTGAGTCAATGGAAGGTTATACACCAGGTGAACTGCCTTCTATTGATTTCTTAGAAGGGCGATATGCTCGAATAGAAGCTCTTTCAGTGGAAAAGCATACGGAGGATTTATTAGCTGTTTATGGTCCGGATACTCCTCGGGAGATGTGGACCTACCTTTTTCAGGAACCAGTGGCAGATATGGAGGAGCTGGTTACCCTTTTAAATCAGATGTTAGCTCGTAAGGACCGTTTTTACTATGCAATCATAGACAAGGAAACTGGTAAAGTTTTAGGAACTTTTTCTCTCATGCGTATTGACCAGAATAACCGAGTAATAGAAGTGGGAGCTGTCACTTTTTCTCCAGAGCTCAGGGGGACACGAATAGGGACAGAAGCCCAGTATCTCCTGGCGCGCTATGTTTTCGAGGAACTTAACTATCGTCGCTATGAGTGGAAATGCGATGCTCTTAACCTGCCATCAAGACGAGCAGCGGAACGTTTGGGCTTTATTTATGAAGGAACCTTCCGTCAGGCAGTGGTTTATAAGGGGCGCACGAGGGATACGGATTGGTTGTCTATAATTGATAAGGATTGGCCCAAAGTAAAATCTCGTTTGGAAACATGGTTGCGTCCTGAAAATTTTGACAAAAATGGACAGCAGTACAAGAGCTTGAGAGAACTCTAAGAGGTGTTGAGATGATTACTATTAAAAAGCAAGAAATTGTCAAGCTAGAGGATGTTTTGCATCTCTATCAGGCTGTCGGTTGGACAAATTATACCCATCAACCAGAGATGCTGGAGCAGGCCTTATCTCATTCATTAGCGATTTATGTGGCACTTGATGGCGATGCTGTGGTAGGCTTGATTCGTTTGGTTGGCGATGGATTCTCATCAGTATTGGTTCAGGATTTAATTGTTTTACCAATCTATCAGCGTCAAGGGATTGGTAGCGCCTTGATGAAAGAGGCTTTAGAGGATTACAAAGATGCCTATCAAGTCCAGCTGGTGACAGGCCAGACAGAAAGAACCTTGGGATTCTATCGTTCTATGGGCTTTGAAATCTTATCCACCTATAATTGTATAGGAATGACTTGGATGAATCGAGAAAAATAATAAAATTTGTTTTTTATTAAGCAAAATTTAAGGATGGTCTAGTATTATATAGTCATTAAATAAAGACCTCCTAACTTTATTTAATGAAATCCTAAAACTTTTTTCATCATAATCTCCTAATGAAGCCACCCAATCAGGTGGCTTTTTTCGTGGATAGGTGATGGTGATAGATTTTTTTTGCAAAATAGTAAAATTTGAGAAAAGTTAAGCTAGTTTTAAGCTTTGTCTTGTATCATATAGTTATTAAATAAAGACCTCCTAACTTTATTTAATAAAATCCTAAACTTTTCTTTTTCATAATAATCTCCCTTAACTCCACCCAATCAGGTGGAGTTTTTTGGCTCTATTTCAGGATTTTGGGGACTATTCTAAAAATCATTTTCCGATATTTTTCGGATTTTGGTCGGGGAATTGGCGGGGATTTTTTTAGCGAATATGACTAAGAAATAGGTCTGTTTTCGCTTCAGCTACTTCAACCTCACTTTGAATTTAAGTGACTATTAATTGAAGGACTAGAACTACTGTAATAATGCTCTTGGTTGTCAAGGAGTGAGTCATCATATTGTTGTACAGCGGTTGAAGTTTGAAAAGCCGAGAATGTAAACCTTTGACAAAATTTGTGAACTGTGGGATAATGGATAGGAATTAAGGATTAGTTCTATATCATGGACTAGAAAAGACCCCAAGCTAACTTCCACATTAAGCTTGGGGTCTTTTTTGACACTATCTATCTTTGTTTAACCATTTATCGACTAAGCGAAGAACAACACCGACCACAATTGGTCCGATGATAGTTTTAAGGATTAGTTCCATCATGGGCTATCTCACCTCCTTTCGTAGGCGGTGTAGAAGTGCCGTAGAATATTATACCACATAAGTGCTAAACTCGGGAGGCACCCAATCAGGTGCCTTTTTTGTTTGTGGCTTGGTTTTTTGATATAATGGAAACATGAGTAGAATTTTAGATAATGAGATAATGGGGGACGAGGAGTTAGTAGAACGCACGCTCCGTCCTCAGTATTTACGTGAATATATTGGGCAGGATAAGGTCAAGGACCAGCTTCAAATCTTTATAGAAGCTGCCAAAATGCGGGATGAAGCGCTGGATCATGTGCTTTTATTTGGCCCTCCAGGCTTGGGAAAAACGACCATGGCTTTTGTTATTGCCAATGAACTAGGTGTCAATCTCAAGCAGACTTCGGGTCCAGTCATTGAAAAAGCCGGTGATTTGGTAGCGATTTTGAATGACTTAGAGCCTGGGGATGTTCTCTTTATTGATGAGATTCATCGTTTGCCAATGTCAGTGGAAGAGGTGCTTTATAGTGCCATGGAGGACTTCTACATTGATATCATGATTGGGGCTGGTGAAGGCAGTCGCAGTGTTCATTTGGAGTTGCCACCTTTCACTTTGATTGGTGCGACGACTCGGGCTGGTATGCTCTCAAATCCGCTACGGGCACGTTTTGGAATTACAGGTCACATGGAGTATTATGCCCATGCTGACTTGACGGAAATTGTTGAGCGGACGGCAGATATTTTTGAGATGGAAATCACTCATGAGGCAGCATCTGAATTAGCCCTACGTAGTCGTGGAACCCCTCGTATTGCCAATCGTCTCCTCAAACGCGTGCGCGATTTTGCCCAGATTATAGGGAATGGGGTTATCGATGATCTTATTACTGATAAGGCTTTGACTATGCTGGATGTTGACCATGAAGGTCTGGACTATGTGGACCAGAAAATCCTTCGCACCATGATTGAGATGTACGGTGGTGGTCCTGTTGGTCTAGGAACTCTTTCTGTTAACATAGCAGAAGAGCGTGAGACAGTTGAAGACATGTATGAGCCCTACTTGATTCAAAAAGGTTTTATCATGCGGACACGTTCTGGACGGGTGGCGACTGCTAAGGCATATGAGCATTTAGGGTATGAATATATTGAAAAATAAGGCTGAAATTTTAGACTCTTTCAGAGAAAATCCGGATATGATGGCTATTTTGACTATCATCCGAAACCTTGGTCTGAAAGATTCTTGGTTGGCAGCAGGTTCTGTCAGAAATTTTATCTGGAATCTCTTGTCAGAGAGACCAGCATTTGATCTTGAAACAGATGTAGATGTGATTTTCTTTGATCCGGATATTTCTTATGAGGAAACCTTGTTCCTAGAGAAAAAGTTGAGAGCGGATTTTCCTCAGTATCAGTGGGAATTGAAAAATCAGGTCTATATGCACCAGCACAGCCCTCATACTGCTCCCTATAGCAGCTCTTGTGATGCTATGAGTAAGTATCCAGAACGATGTACGGCTGTTGGACTGCGCTTGAATGAAAAATCCGCTTTGGAACTCTTTACTCCATACGGTTTGGAGGATATTTTGAATTTTCAAGTTCGTCCAACTCCTCATTTTTTAGAGAATCAAGACCGAATGGTTCTCTATCGAACACGTCT
Source organism: Streptococcus sp. KHUD_011 (assembly GCF_046352925.1). Taxonomy (GTDB): domain Bacteria; phylum Bacillota; class Bacilli; order Lactobacillales; family Streptococcaceae; genus Streptococcus. Next base: position 224,336 of record NZ_CP157578.1, read on the forward strand.
ATCCAAGAAAAATTGGCAGGAGAAATGGAAAAATTTGATTTTAAAAAATACTTAAGGAAACTTTAAGCTAGGAAGTGTATACTAAGTCCATAAGTTAAGAAGACCTTAACTTAAACTCCTAAAACTTTTTCATAATAATCTCCCTATAAAAAATAGAGTCGCCCAATCAGGCGGCTTATTTTTTTGAAAAATGGGCTTGGTGCCTGAGAATAATACTCAATGAAAATCAAAGAGCAAACTAGGAAGCTAGCCGCAGGCTGTACTTGAGTACGGCAAGGTGAAGCTGACGTGGTTTGAAGAGATTTTCGAAGAGTATAAATAGCTTAGTGATAGAAGAAAATAGGGAAATATGGTATAATGAAACGATAGATTTTTGAATAGGAATAAGATCATGTTTGGATTTTTTAAGAAAGATAGGGCTGTGGAAGTAGAGGTTCCGACACAGGTTCCTGCTCATATCGGCATCATCATGGATGGCAATGGCCGTTGGGCTAAAAAACGTATGCAACCGCGAGTCTTCGGACATAAGGCGGGCATGGAAGCATTGCAAACTGTGACCAAGGCAGCCAACAAACTAGGCGTTAAGGTTATTACGGTCTATGCTTTTTCTACAGAAAACTGGACCCGTCCAGATCAGGAAGTCAAGTTTATCATGAACTTGCCAGTAGAGTTTTATGATAATTATGTCCCAGAATTGCATGCGAATAATGTTAAGATTCAAATGATTGGGGAGACAGACCGCCTGCCTAAGCAAACTTTTGAAGCTCTGACCAAGGCTGAGGAACTAACTAAGAACAACACAGGATTAATTCTTAATTTTGCCCTCAACTATGGTGGACGTGCTGAGATTACACAGGCTCTTAAGTTGATTTCTCAGGATGTTTTAGATGCCAAAATCAACCCAGGTGACATCACAGAGGAATTGATTGGCAACTATCTCTTTACCCAGCATTTGCCTAAGGACTTACGAGATCCGGACTTGATTATCAGGACTAGTGGAGAATTGCGTTTGAGCAATTTCCTTCCTTGGCAGGGAGCCTATAGTGAACTCTATTTTACGGATACCTTATGGCCCGATTTTGACGAGGAAGCCTTGCAGGAAGCCATTCTTGCCTATAATCGTCGTCATCGTCGATTTGGAGGAGTTTAGGAGGAAATATGACACAGGATTTACAGAAAAGAACCTTGTTTGCAGGGATTGCCCTGGCTATTTTCCTACCAATTTTAATGATTGGGGGACTCTTGCTTCAGATAGCAATTGGAATCATAGCCATGCTAGCAATGCATGAACTTTTGAAGATGAGAGGTCTAGAGACCATGACCATGGAGGGCCTCTTGACCCTCTTTGCAACCTTTGCCTTGACCATTCCTTTGGAGAATTACCTGACTTTTTTACCAGTTGATGGGAATGTGGTTGCCTATAGTGTGTTGATTTCAATCATGTTAGGAACGACCGTTTTTAGCAAGTCTTATACGATTGAGGACGCTGTTTTCCCTCTTGCTATGAGTTTCTATGTAGGCTTTGGATTTAATGCTTTACTAGATGCTCGCGTTGCAGGTTTAGATAAGGCTCTCTTAGCCTTGTGTATCGTCTGGGCGACAGACAGTGGTGCCTATCTTGTAGGAATGAACTATGGTAAACGAAAATTAGCTCCGACAGTTTCTCCAAATAAAACCTTTGAGGGTGCCTTGGGTGGTATTTTAGGTGCTATTTTAGTAAGCATCATCTTTATGATGTTTGACAGTACAGTTGCTCTTCCGTATGGAATTTACAAGATGTCAGTCTTTGCTATTTTCTTTAGCATTGCTGGACAATTTGGTGATTTACTAGAAAGTTCGATCAAGCGTCACTTTGGTGTCAAGGATTCTGGGAAATTTATTCCTGGACATGGTGGTGTTTTGGATCGTTTCGATAGTATGTTGCTTGTATTTCCAATTATGCACTTGTTTGGACTCTTTTAATCAAAAGACGGAGGAAATACTATGCTCGGAATTTTAACCTTTATTCTGGTTTTTGGGATTATTGTAGTGGTGCACGAGTTCGGACATTTCTACTTTGCCAAGAAATCAGGGATTCTAGTGCGTGAATTTGCCATTGGTATGGGTCCCAAAATCTTTGCTCACATTGGCAAGGATGGAACGGCCTATACCATTCGAATCTTGCCTCTGGGTGGCTATGTTCGCATGGCCGGTTGGGGTGATGATACAACTGAAATCAAGACAGGAACTCCTGTCAGTTTGACTCTTGCTGATGATGGTAAGGTTAAGCGCATCAATCTTTCAGGTAAAAAATTGGATCAAACAGCTCTTCCTATGCAGGTGACCCAGTTTGATTTTGAAGACAAGCTCTTTATCAAGGGCTTGGTTCTGGAAGAAGAAAAAACATTTGCAGTGGATCACGATGCAACGGTTGTGGAAGCAGATGGTACTGAGGTTCGGATTGCACCTTTAGATGTTCAATATCAAAATGCGACTATCTGGGGGAAACTCATTACTAATTTTGCAGGCCCTATGAACAACTTTATCTTAGGTGTCGTTGTTTTCTGGATTTTAATCTTCATGCAGGGTGGTGTCAGAGATGTCGATACCAACCAGTTCCATATTATGCCCCAAGGGGCCTTGGCTAAGGTGGGAGTACCAGAAACGGCACAAATTACCAAGATTGGCTCACATGAGGTTAGCAACTGGGAAAGTTTGATTCAGGCCGTGGAAACAGAAACCAAAGATAAGACGGCTCCGACCTTGGATGTGACTATTTCTGAAAATGGTAGTGACAAACAAGTAACGGTTACCCCAGAAGAAAGTCAAGGGCGTTACCTTCTAGGTGTTCAACCGGGGATTAAGTCAGATTTTCTATCCATGTTTGTAGGTGGTTTTACAACTGCTGCTGACTCAGCTCTCCGAATTCTCTCAGCCCTTAAAAATCTGATTTTCCAACCGGATTTGAACAAGCTAGGTGGCCCTGTTGCTATCTTTAAGGCAAGTAGTGATGCTGCTAAAAATGGAATTGAGAATGTCTTGTACTTCTTGGCAGTGATTTCTATCAATATTGGGATTTTTAATCTTATTCCGATTCCAGCCTTGGATGGTGGTAAGATTGTGCTCAATATCCTAGAAGCTATCCGCCGCAAACCATTGAAACAAGAAATTGAAACCTATGTCACCTTGGCCGGAGTGGTCATCATGGTTGTCTTGATGATTGCTGTGACCTGGAATGACATCATGCGACTCTTTTTTAGATAATCGAGGAATATTATGAAACAAAGTAAAATGCCTATCCCAACGCTTCGCGAAATGCCAAGCGATGCTCAAGTTATCAGCCACGCTCTTATGTTGCGAGCTGGTTATGTTCGTCAAGTATCAGCAGGTGTTTATTCTTACCTACCACTTGCCAACCGTGTGATTGAAAAAGCTAAAAATATCATGCGCCAAGAATTCGACAAGATTGGTGCCGTTGAGATGTTGGCTCCAGCCCTTCTTAGTGCAGAATTGTGGCGCGAATCAGGTCGTTACGAAACTTATGGTGAGGACCTTTACAAACTAAAAAACCGTGAAAAATCAGACTTTATCCTAGGTCCAACTCACGAAGAAACCTTTACAGCTATTGTCCGTGATTCTGTTAAGTCTTATAAGCAATTGCCACTTAACCTTTATCAAATCCAGCCTAAGTATCGTGATGAAAAACGCCCACGTAATGGACTTCTTCGTACACGTGAGTTCATCATGAAGGATGCTTACAGTTTCCACGCTAACTATGATAGCTTGGACAGTGTTTACGATGAGTACAAGGCTGCTTATGAGCGTATTTTCACTCGTAGTGGTTTAGATTTCAAGGCTATCATCGGTGACGGTGGAGCTATGGGTGGTAAGGACAGCCAAGAATTTATGGCCATTACACCTGCCCGTACGGACCTTGACCGCTGGGTTGTTTTGGACAAGTCAGTTGCCTCATTTGACGAAATTCCTGCAGAAGTGCAAGAAGAAATCAAGGCAGAATTGCTCAAATGGATGGTCTCTGGTGAAGATACCATTGCTTACTCAAGTGAATCTAGCTATGCGGCTAACTTGGAAATGGCAACAAACGAGTACAAACCAAGCAACCGTGTCGTTGCTGAAGAAGAAGTGAGTCGTGTTGCAACACCAGATGTTAAATCAATCGATGAAGTTGCAGCCTTCCTCAACGTTCCAGAAGAACAAACAATTAAAACTCTCTTCTACATGGCAGATGGTGAGCTTGTTGCAGCCCTTCTAGTTGGAAATGACCAGCTTAATGAAGTTAAGTTGAAAAACCACTTGGGAGCAGATTTCTTTGACGTTGCTAGCGAAGAAGAAGTGGCAAATGTTGTGCAAGCAGGATTTGGTTCACTTGGCCCAGTTGGTTTGCCAGAGAATGTTAAAATCATTGCAGATCGTAAAGTGCAAGATGTTCGTAATGCAGTTGTGGGTGCTAACGAAGATGGCTACCACTTGACTGGTGTGAACCCAGGTCGTGATTTTACTGCAGAATATGTGGATATCCGTGAAGTTCGTGAGGGTGAAATTTCACCAGACGGACAAGGTGTCCTTAACTTTGCGCGTGGTATTGAAATTGGTCACATCTTCAAACTCGGCACTCGTTACTCAGCAAGCATGGGAGCAGATGTTTTGGATGAAAATGGCCGTGCTGTGCCAATTATCATGGGATGTTACGGTATCGGTGTCAGCCGTCTCCTTTCAGCAGTGATGGAGCAACACGCTCGCCTCTTTGTTAATAAAACGCCAAAAGGTGAATACCGTTACGCTTGGGGAATCAACTTCCCTAAAGAATTGGCACCATTTGATGTTCACTTGATCACTGTCAATGTCAAGGACGAAGAAGCGCAAGCTTTGACAGAAAAGCTTGAAGCAAGCTTGATGGGAGCTGGTTACGAAGTCTTGACAGACGACCGTAATGAACGTGTCGGAGTCAAATTCAGCGATAGTGACTTGATTGGATTGCCAATCCGTATCACTGTTGGGAAGAAAGCAGCCGATGGCATCGTAGAAGTCAAGATTAAAGCGACTGGTGACACCATCGAAGTTCATGCAGATAACTTACTTGAAACGCTTGAAATCCTCAGCAAGAAATAAAAACTATAATCAGAAGAAAAACAAGGAAAAAATGTAACTAGTTTTTACCTTGTTTTTTCTGTATAATGGGAAAAATGAGTAGATAAAGAGGTAAATGTATGCTAAGATTTCCAAAGGATTTTGTCTGGGGATCCTCTACTTCTGGACCACAGACAGAAGGACGTGTAGCTGGTGATGGTAAAGGAGATAATCTCTGGGATTATTGGTACCAAGTGGAGCCAAATCGCTACTATAATGGGATTGGTCCAGATAAGACATCGACCTTTTATGAAAACTGGGAAAAGGATATCGAGCTACTGGTAGAAACTGGGCACACAGCCTTTCGGACTTCTATTCAATGGTCTCGGATTTTTCCACAAGGACGTGGGGAAGTCAATTCTCAAGGTGTGGATTTCTATCGTAAGGTTTTTGATGCTATTAAGGCTAAAGGGATTCGTCTTTTAGTCAATCTCTATCATTTTGATCTGCCTTTTGCTCTTCAAGAAGATGGCGATGGTTGGGAAAATAAGGCGACTGTCTCAGCTTATGAAGACTATGCTCGTTTTTGTTTTAAGACTTATGGAGATCTAGTGGATCAATGGATTACCTTTAACGAGCCAATCGTTCCTGTAGAATTTGGCTATTTTTATGATGCTCATTATCCACATAAGGTGGATGCAGAGGCAGCCGTTAAAGTAGCCTATCATACACAATTGGCTAGCAGTCGGGCAGTAAAGGCCTGTCATGAACTCTTGCCTAATTCCAAGATCGGGATTGTCCTCAACTTGACACCGGCTTATCCACGTAGCCAGCATCCTGCTGATGTCAAGGCTGCTCGTATTGCGGATCTTTTTCAGGCCCAATCTTTCTTAGATCCGTCTGTTTTGGGGACTTATCCACAGGAATTGGTAGAAATCTTGTATGAACACGGCCTCTTACCTGATACTACGGAGGAAGAGTTGGAACTCATTCGTAATAATACGGTGGACTTCCTCGGTGTCAACTACTATCAACCTTTGCGTGTTATGGCGCCTCGATTTGCTAAGCATCCAGAGAGTCCACTCTTACCAGAACATTTTTATGAGCCTTATGTGATGCCTGGACGTAAAATCAATCCTCACCGTGGCTGGGAGATTTATGAGCAAGGGATTTATGACATTGCCCAAAATATCAAGGAAAATTATGGTAATATCGAGTGGATGTTGACAGAGAATGGCATGGGTGTTGAAGGGGAAGAAAAATTCCGTCAAGATGGAATGATTCAAGATGATTACCGTATTGACTTTGTAAAAGGTCATCTTGGTGAACTTCACCGTGCTATTGAAGACGGAGCCAATTGTAAGGGTTACTTGATTTGGACATTTATCGATTGTTGGTCATGGCTCAATAGTTATAAAAATCGCTATGGTTTGGTCGAATTAGACTTGGAAACGCAAGAACGTCGTCTGAAAAAATCAGGGCACTGGTTCAAGGAATTAAGCGACAATAATGGATTTTAAAAAGGACTCTGACTGATTATCCTAATTGGTCAGAGTTTTTTTGATTTCAGGAAGTTGATTTGAACTATACCAATTTTTACTCTTGACAAGTGAAAGAAACAAGTATATACTGTTTTTGCTGATTCTATAAAAGAGGAATTAGACTATACCAATTTTAAGGAGAAAGCACAGCTTGCCTGTGTCGTATATACTATGTGTGGAATTGTTGGTGTTGTTGGAAACACAAATGCAACTGATATTTTGATTCAAGGGCTTGAAAAGCTCGAATACCGTGGTTATGATTCTGCGGGGATTTTTGTCCTAGGTGGCGCTGAAAACCATCTAGTCAAGGCTGTAGGCCGTATTGCAGAATTGTCTGCTAAGACAGCTGGTGTTGAGGGAACGACTGGTATCGGACATACTCGTTGGGCAACTCATGGAAAACCAACTGAGGACAATGCTCACCCACACCGCTCTGAGACAGAACGTTTTGTCTTGGTACACAATGGGGTGATTGAAAACTATCTTGAAATCAAGGAAGAATACCTTGCAGGTCACCACTTCAAGGGACAAACTGATACGGAAATCGCTGTTCACTTGATTGGAAAATTTGCGGAAGAAGATGGCTTGTCAGTTCTTGAAGCTTTCAAAAAAGCTCTTCACATCATCCGTGGTTCTTATGCCTTTGCCTTGGTAGATTCACAAGATCCTGAAGTTATCTACGTGGCTAAGAATAAATCACCACTTTTGATTGGTCTTGGACAAGGCTACAACATGGTCTGCTCAGACGCAATGGCTATGATTCGTGAGACCAACCAGTACATGGAAATCCATGACCAAGAGTTGGTCATCGTCAAGTCTGATAGTGTAGAGGTTCAAGACTATGATGGTAATGGTCGTGAGCGTGCTAGCTATACTGCTGAGCTTGACTTGTCAGATATCGGCAAGGGAACTTATCCTTACTACATGCTTAAGGAAATCGACGAGCAACCAACGGTTATGCGTAAACTCATCCAAGCCTACACAGATGAGGCTGGTCAAGTTGTCGTAGATCCAGCTATTATCAAGGCTGTTCAAGACGCAGACCGTATTTACATTCTTGCGGCTGGAACATCTTACCACGCAGGATTTGCTTCTAAGAAGATGCTGGAAGAATTGACAGATACACCAGTTGAACTTGGAATTTCATCTGAGTGGGGCTATGGTATGCCACTTCTCAGCAAGAAACCACTCTTCATCTTTATCAGCCAGTCTGGTGAAACAGCGGATAGTCGCCAGGTTTTGGTTAAGGCTAATGAAATGGGAATCCCAAGCTTGACAGTGACAAACGTACCAGGCTCAACCCTTTCACGTGAAGCCAACCATACCATGCTCCTTCACGCAGGTCCTGAAATTGCCGTGGCATCAACTAAGGCTTATACAGCGCAAATCGCAGCTCTTGCCTTCCTAGCAAAAGCAGTCGGAGAAGCAAATGGAAATGCCAAAGCGAAAGCCTTTGATTTGGTTCATGAGTTGTCAATCGTAGCTCAGTCTATCGAATCAACTCTTTCAGAGAAAGAAGACATTGAAGCCAAGGTTCGTGAGCTTCTTGAAACAACTCGCAACGCCTTTTACATCGGGCGTGGTCAAGATTACTATGTAGCTATGGAAGCAAGTCTCAAACTTAAAGAGATTTCTTACATCCAGTGTGAAGGCTTTGCGGCAGGAGAACTCAAGCACGGGACTATTGCCTTGATTGAAGAAGGAACGCCTGTCTTGGCCCTCTTGTCAGATCCAGTTCTTGCCAACCACACTCGTGGAAATATCCAAGAGGTGGTAGCCCGTGGTGCCAAGGTTCTCACTATCGCAGAAGAGAATGTAGCCAAAGATACAGACGATATCATCCTTACGACTGTACACCCTTACCTCTCACCGATTTCAATGGTTGTACCAACGCAATTGGTCGCTTACTTTGCAACACTCCACCGTGGACTTGATGTGGACAAACCACGTAATCTTGCTAAGTCAGTAACGGTAGAATAAACTAAAAAAAGTCTAGTTATCTAGGCTTTTTCTTATGAGCAAATTGGTTGCTTGTACTCAAGTTTCGTGTTAGAATAACTTTTCAAATTGCAGGAAAGAAATAGACGGGGAGAATCACAATGGTAGAATTGGGAATTTCAACATTTGGAGAAACAACGGCGCTTGAAAGGACTGGGCAGACTTACAGTCATGCTGAACGAATTCGCCAGTTGGTGGCGGAGATTGAGCTGGCTGACAAGCTTGGTTTGGATGTGTATGGAATTGGTGAGCACCATCGGGAAGACTTTGCGGTATCAGCCCCAGAGATTGTTCTGGCAGCTGGAGCAGTCAATACCAAGAAAATCCGTTTGACCAGTGCAGTCAGCATTCTCTCAAGCATGGACCCTATTCGTTTGTTCCAACAGTATGCCACTATCGATGCTTTGTCAAATGGACGTGCGGAGATTATGGCTGGAAGGGGTTCTTTCACGGAATCTTTCCCTTTATTTGGATATGATTTGAAAGACTACGAAGCCCTTTTTGATGAGAAATTAGACTTGCTCCAGTTAGTCAATGAAAAGACAAGGCTAGACTGGAAAGGGCGATTGACTCAAACAATCTCTGGTCAAGAAGTTTATCCTCGTCCAGTTCAGGAAAAATTACCCTTGTGGATAGCGACAGGTGGTCATGTCGAATCAACAGTGAAGATTGCTCAGGCAGGCCTACCGATTGTCTATGCCATTATTGGTGGTAACCCTCGTTATTTTAAAAAGTTGATTCAGGCTTATCGTGAGATCGGTAGGGATGCCGGTCATGCAGAAAAAGACCTGAAAGTGGGAGCTCATTCTTGGGGTTGGATTGTTGAAGATGGCGAGCAGGCGGTGAAAGATTATTTCCATCCAACCAAGCAAGTGGTGGATGCTATTTCCAAAGACCGTCCGCACTGGCAGGAATTGCGTTATGAACAATACCTTGAACAGGTCGGACCAAATGGTGCTATGTTTGTAGGCAATCCAGAACAGGTGGCAGAAAAATTGATTCGCATGATAGAGGATTTAGGTTTGGACCGCTTCATGCTCCATCTACCGCTTGGTTCTATGCCACATAATCAGGTTCTGAGAGCTATTGAACTTTTCGGAACGCAAGTGGCTCCCAAAGTACGGTCTTATTTTGCCATGAAAGAGGCTTAATAAAAAATACTAATCAAATGTATTATAACTACAAATATTGTACAAAAAATAATCCCCCGAGCATTAATGCTCGGAGGATTTTTCTATAGGAGGGCTAGTTTAATTCTCTTTTTTGTTTTTTAGTAAGAATCCGAGACCGAGAAGGGCAAGGAGGCTGATTCCTGCGAATAGGAGTTTGTTATCGTTTTTAGTTCCTGTATTTGGAAGTTCAGCTTGTTTAGCTAGGGGTGCAGGTTTATTTTCCTTGCTAGGATTTTCTACTGATTCGTTTTGAACGGCTTCACTTACAGATGATGGTTGTGCTTCTTGCGCTGGTTGTGAAGTTTGTGTGGTTTGTGAATCAGTTGTAGCTTGGCTAGGTTTATCTTCTGCATCAGCTACTTTTGCATCTGGTTTAGGAGCATCTGGTTTAGTAGAGTCAGGTCTAACTTGTGGAGCTGGATCTTGATGTTCAGGTTTGACTACTCGGTTTGAAATAGTACCTTGGTCATTATTTTGCCCTTGTTCTTGTTTTAAGCTAGAAAGGTCAAATTCTGATTTTTCTTCCACAGCTGGGGCAACGATGGCTCCGCCTTGAGCGACTCGAAGAACAGTAGCTGTAAGGGCATTTAATTTCAAGCCTTTTTCAGTCCATTCAAGTCCTTTCGGGTTGGCAATTCCTACTGGTCCTGCCTGATTTTCATCTGCCAAAACTTCAGCATTTCTAAGGTGGGCAAAGGCAGTTCCCAGATTAAATTCGCGAGTTTTTTCGTCCGCATTGACAAAGACTGCGTAGATATCCCCATTTGGAGCAGTAATTTGGTAGCCAATCACTACATCCTCTTTTTCCACGCCATTTTGTCCTGGGACAGTGATGAGGTGGACACGGTCTTTGATATCTTGGAGGCTCTTAAGTCGGAAGGCATCTGTAGATTGACGAAGGGCAATCAACCCTTTCATATAGTCACGGCTCTTGACATTTTCAGGGAAAGCTTTCCCATCTGTAGCCTTAGTCCAGTCAAATTTGTTGACAGCATCACTAGAATCGTAAGAGTCATGGATGAAGTAAGGGTAGTCAAATGGATTGCCATCCTTATCACGCAACAAGTGAGATTTATTTGGTTGTTTGTCCTCTGCGACAGGAGTTCTGTAGGCTGGGTCACGGAATTGTTTGGTACGTCCATATTCCTGGCCAGAGTGGATAAACGGAGTCCCTTGAGCCGTCAAGACCATGAGATTTCCAAGTCGTAAACGACGGTGAATCTCAGCATAGTTCTCAGCCTTGCTTGGGTCTTTTTTGATAGACTGGGCAATGATATCAAAGAGGGTCAAGTTATCATGGGCTGCTATGTATTGGATGACATCTCCAGGGCTATCTGCTTCAAAGTTGGTTGGCTGAGCAATGAGATTTTTAAAGATAGTGTTGACATCACGCTTGCCACCCGTGATAAAGGCAGGTTGACCTTCATTTGGATAACCAGACTTGAGGTTGTTACGGATGTCATCTGAAAAGACAGCGACAGTATCGGTATGTTTCATCCAATCTTGGTCAGCAGCTCTAGTAGGCATGTTTTCATCACCAGCATAGGTTCTCCAACCTTCACCCAGCATGATGAGGTTTGGATTGAGGGCGCGTGCAGCCTTGTACGCTTCTTCGATAGAAGCGGCATCATGGTCTCCCATCATATCGAAGCGGAATCCATCTACTTTGTAGGTATCAACCAGATATTTGATAGAGTCAACTAGGAGCCGTTTGGTCATATGGTGGGTTGTTCCCAAGCGTCCACCACCAAAGCTAGTGCGAGGTGTACCATCAGCATCCATAAAGTGGTAGTAGTTTGGTTCTAAATCTTCAAAGATATCGACTTTAGCTGTATGGTTATACACTACGTCTAGGATAGCTCCCATACCACGTTTGTGGATTTCATTGATGAGATTTTTAAACTCTGCGATTCGTTTTTCTGGATTCTTAGGATCGCTTGAGTACATACCAGTCAAGGAGAAGTAGTTTTGAGGGTCATATCCCCAGTTATAGTTGCTGTTGCTTGAAGCATAGTCAGACAAGCGTTCATGGTTTTTCAATTCATTGACAAAGTAGTAAGACAAGACTGGAAGGAGTTGGATGTGGGTTACACCCAAGTCTTTGAGGTAGTCTAGTTTTTCAATGAAAGCTTCAAAGGTACCAAATGGCTTGGTCAAGTCTTTTGCAATGGCAGGATCTGAAGTGAAGTCACGCACATGAGCTTCGTAGATAACGGCATCTTCACGGGTCTTGAAGTTGCGAATCTTACCATAAGTCAAGTCTTGAGGTCCTAGTTTAGCTGGATTTACAAAGGCAGCTTTAGCCACTTTATGGGAAGCGTCTGTTTTTGCAAGATCACTATTCCAAGCAGCGAGGGACTTAGCGTAAGGATCGAGTGCAAGAACAGTTTTACCTTGACGTTCAATTTGGTATTGATAATAGTAGCCAGTGAAATCTGTGATTCCTAATTTATTTGTGCTATCTAGAGTTTGTTTCCAAGTTCCTCTTTCCCCTTTTTCAAGAGCGACAGTTCCAACCACTTTTTCAGGGTCATTCTTGTCGTAGACAACGACAGAAACCTTATCAGCACTTGGTGACCAAAGGGTTAAATCAACCTGTTTTCCTTCTTCTTTTAAGTCAGCTCCAAGTTTGCCATCATAACTGTATGTCTCATCTTTAAGTCGCCAGCTTGTTTTGGTAGTGAATTGGTCGGAATTGTAGCTAACAGTATATGGATGTTTTGTGTCCGAGAAATCTCCGCTGTAGGTCACTTTCTTACCAGCTTCATCTATTGCAACATCAGTAATAGCTACTTTGTTTCCTAGGTGATTAGTGATGTTAGAGTGTTTGAGGATATCCTCTTTTTTAGCACCGACAAGTGTTGAAAAACTACTCTCAATGCTAGAAGTACCTACGTGTTGGGCTCCTGTCATGCGGATATCGTGCACATAGTAGGGGTTGGTGTAGATGGTTTCATCATCGTCTTTGAGGAAAATTTGGCTATGATTTTTTAAATCTGTGAACTTATAATCTTCTTTACGGATTTTCACATCGTCTCCTTGTTTGTTTCTGTCTAGTAATAAAAATCCAAGGTCTTTAGCTGCATCTTTGAGTGGAATATCGATATAACGACCATATTTGCCTGTAGCCGTAAAGTCTGTTCCGTTAGGCCATTCACCACTACTTGGCTCTTTCACATCTCCCCAGTACCAGAGAGATTTCTTGTCATAGTTGCCATCTGTGCGGTAGTAGTTGACGCGAACAGTTCCTGCAGGCTGTGGTTCGTAAGAGAAAACCTTGTTATCTTGGTCCAACCAAGCCTCATTCATCTTTGGTGCCAGTTTTTCTACTGATTTATCGCCGGTTAGATTTTTCCCAGCTGTATTATTGATGAGGAAGCTAATTTTCTTGGCTTGTTCTCCCTTTAATTTGACATCTAGGTAGTAGCCATAGTCATCTTTTTTGGCATCCTTGAAGGACAAGGCTCCGTTCGGCCAATTTTCAGAAGGTTTTTCAACATCGTCCCAAGTCCATAGTCCTTGACTATCCTTGTTTTCTTCAGGGAGTTTTTTGACATGGATGCGGAAGTAGTTGTCTTCGATTGGCTCTTCTGTCTTAGTTTCAGTCGTTACTGGACTCGTAGAAGTAGTTGGTTCACTTGAACGATCTTGTCCGGTTTGTGGGGCTGAATCGGCGGGAGTTGCAGCAGGAGTAGTTGGCTCTGTTGCAGGTTTTTCTTCTGTTTTCTTTAGGGAAGCGTTTGCACTATCGGGTGAAGAAAAATCGCTTTCGTTCTTGCCAGCGATGTTTGTTGCATCAGTAAGAGGTTGAGTAAGGGAGGTCGTATTTCTGTTGCTGGGTTCGTTAGTGGTTGGTGTATTTTCGTTTGCTGAGATAGTTGGTGTAGCCATGGCAAGCAGAATAAGGCTTGCTCCAATAAGGACAGAACCAGTTCCATTTTTGAGGGAACGGATGCTGTAAACCATTTTTTTCTCAGTTTGAGATGGTATTTTTCTCATAATGATTCTCCAATCAATAAATTTCTATCATCAGTATAGCACTTAGTAAAATAAGATGCAAGCGTTTTCCTAAAATTAAAATAAAAGAAAAAATCGCAACAAATTTTGTTACGATTAAGCCAGTCTTTCTTTATGAATTTGAGAAGCAAGAAGGTGAAGGTGATGAAATAATTCTGAAGTAGAGAAGTTACGATTGTAGATAAGTGGTTTAGGAGAGTTGGTGACAGGAAAGGTAGTGATAATAATATCGTGAGGAATTTGATTGAGAATTGAGAAAGAAATCGTAGATTCTTCCCAAGAATCAAAGAGATAGAGATTATTGCCGTAGTGAGCAAGGGTGTCGATAAGGTTTTGTGCGTGATGACTATCCAAATGACTAATGACTAAAACACGTATTTTGGGAAGTTTTTGAAGTAATTGGACTAAAATTCGTTGCCCTTGGATAGAAAAGGTGTAGACAAGTTCTTGTAGCTTACTTGGGTGATTTTCTAGCCCCATTTCATTCAGGTAAGATTGGAATTTGTGTTGACTTACTTCAAATAGTTTTGGAAATTCTACTTGATAACTGCTTAAAATTTGGGATTTCTGTCTGTCGAGAGACTGGTTACTGAGTAAATGAAAGAAATCAGATTGGGCAGTGTAGTGGAGGAGCCAAATCAATTCCTCGCGATTTTCAATCTGTAGGTGAAATTCTTTAGCTAGTTCTTCTAGAATTTGGCTCAATAAACGATAAGATTTTTGGATATGTTGAATATCACCCAGTACTCCATTGCTAGGATTGTTTGTGATCTGAGGAGACTTTACTGGATTTGAAAATAGCTGTTCTAGCGTCTCCTTTTTCGGTTCAAAATGAAGTTTTTTAGCCAGCTTTTTGATATCTTGTTCAAACTGGGTAATCTGCATGAGGGTGCTGTAGTGACTGGTTAAAAGAGGAGTAGGATTTTCAATGAAGTGACTTTTATTAAACCGCTCTAGATTGATAGCTAGGGTATATTTGATTTGCCGTAAGCTACTGAGGTTGGGTGAAACTTGTTGGGCATCCAAAAATAGCTGAATTAAGTGAGTGAGTGATTCTTCAGAAATAGAAGGGAAGGGCCAATCTAGAAAGTCGTAACTTTGGCTAAAGTAGTCTAGATAAAAGGCACGAATGTCCTCTTCTGTTCCCTTCATGACTAAAGGGGAAAGTTGGATTTTGATGCCATAGTGTTGGGGAAGTTTAGTATTTAGATGCTGGATGATTTCCTGAACTCGTTCGCAACTCATTACAAGTTCTTGACACATTTGCTCGAGTGATTGTCCCTCATTGAAAAACAACTGATTCAAAAAGGAGTAGGTTTCAGATTGTTTAAAAATCGCAGTCCTGGGATCCAAGGCGTTTTGGAAGTCAAACTGCAATTGAATGCCTTTTTTGCTTGATTGAAGCAGGAGGTTTGGAAATAATTGTTCAAGCTTAAAAAGGTGTTCTTGCAATTCTTCTATTGAAAAATTCATCTTCTTAGCCAAGTCTGGAATTTCTATCCAATCATGGTGTTTGGTTAATTCTTCTAGTAAGAATAGCAAATCTTGTTCAGTCTTAGAAAGCAAGATATTCATCATAAATCTCCCTATATATTTATACATATATATTAAAATAAAAACCTAGTAAAGTCAAGAAAAACAGCCTAAGATAAAATAGGAAAATCGTAATTTACTATATTTTGTATTGAGCAATTAAACTAAAAAAGAAGTTTGCAAAGTGAAAGTTGAATTTAATTTTTTATAGGAAAAGATTTTGTCAAAAATTCGTTAATCCCCTTGAAAAATCTAGCTAAATAGGGTATAATGTAAATAATCATTTGTCGTAGGTTTTGTCTGAAATATTGTCCAGACAAGGCTCACAGCAGTTAAATCTTCTGAAAAAGTCAGATTTAGCTGCTCTTTTTGTGCTTTTTTTCAGGATTTTGAACGCTTGTAACAAAGACTTAAAGATTCTGAAAATTTATCAAGAGGACACGGTGATAGGGGTTTTTAAAACCATATGACGATTAGAAAAGCCTGATTGACAAGGCTTGGAACTTATTTACAAAGGAGAATCATCTTGGCAGGACATGACGTTCAATACGGGAAACATCGTACCCGTCGTAGTTTTTCAAGAATCAAAGAAGTTCTTGACTTACCAAATTTGATTGAAATTCAAACTGATTCATTCAAAGATTTCCTAGACCATGGTCTTAAGGAAGTGTTTGAAGATGTATTGCCAATTTCAAACTTCACAGACACAATGGAGTTGGAATTCGTTGGATATGAAATCAAGGAACCAAAATATACGCTAGAAGAAGCTCGTATCCACGATGCTAGCTACTCAGCACCAATTTTTGTAACCTTCCGCTTGATCAATAAAGAAACAGGCGAAATCAAGACCCAAGAAGTTTTCTTTGGTGATTTCCCAATCATGACAGAAATGGGTACTTTCATCATCAATGGTGGTGAACGTATCATCGTATCTCAGTTGGTCCGCTCACCAGGTGTTTACTTTAACGACAAAGTAGATAAAAACGGTAAAGTGGGCTACGGTTCAACGGTTATCCCTAACCGTGGAGCTTGGTTGGAACTTGAAAGCGACTCAAAAGATATCGCCTACACTCGTATTGACCGTACTCGTAAGATTCCATTTACGACCTTGGTTCGTGCTCTTGGTTTCTCAGGTGATGATGAAATCTTTGATATCTTTGGTGACAGCGAATTGGTTCGTAATACTGTTGAAAAAGATATCCACAAGAACCCGATGGACTCTCGTACAGACGAAGCTTTGAAAGAAATTTACGAACGCCTTCGTCCAGGTGAGCCTAAGACTGCTGAAAGCTCACGTAGCTTGCTTGTAGCTCGTTTCTTTGATCCACGTCGCTATGACTTGGCAGCAGTTGGTCGCTACAAGATCAATAAAAAACTCAATGTTAAAACGCGTTTGCTCAACCAAACCATTGCAGAGCCATTGGTAGATCCTGAAACTGGAGAAATCTTGGTAGAAGCTGGTACAATCATGACTCGCAGTGTGATTGAAAGCATTGAAAGCCATTTGGATGGCGACTTGAACAAGATTGTTTACATTCCAAATGATGCAGCCGTTGTGACTGAGCCAGTTGTTCTTCAAAAATTCAAGGTTGTTGCTCCAACTGATCCAGACCGTGTTGTAACCATCATCGGTAATGCTAATCCAGATGACAAGGTTCGTATCGTCACTCCTGCAGATATCCTTGCTGAGATGAGCTACTTCCTCAACTTGGCTGAAGGACTTGGCCGTGTAGATGATATCGACCACCTTGGAAACCGTCGTATCCGTGCGGTTGGTGAATTGCTTGCCAACCAAGTACGTCTTGGACTTTCTCGTATGGAACGTAATGTCCGTGAACGTATGTCTGTCCAGGACAACGAAGTCTTGACACCACAACAAATCATCAATATCCGTCCTGTAACAGCTGCGGTTAAAGAATTCTTTGGTTCATCACAGTTGTCACAGTTCATGGACCAACACAACCCGCTTTCTGAGTTGTCTCACAAACGCCGTTTGTCAGCCTTAGGGCCTGGTGGTTTGACACGTGACCGCGCTGGATATGAAGTCCGTGACGTGCACTACACTCACTACGGTCGTATGTGTCCAATCGAGACACCTGAAGGACCTAACATCGGTTTGATTAATAACTTGTCATCTTACGGACACTTGAACAAATATGGTTTTGTTCAAACACCATACCGTAAGGTTGACCGTGAAACAGGTGTTGTCACAAACGAAATCGTTTGGTTGACAGCCGATGAAGAAGATGAATTTACTGTAGCACAGGCTAACTCTCGTCTGAATGAAGATGGAACATTTGCTGAGAAAGTTGTCATGGGACGTCACCAAGGGGTCAACCAAGAGTATCCAGCTAATGTTGTTGACTACATGGACGTTTCACCAAAACAGGTAGTTGCCGTTGCGACAGCATGTATTCCTTTCTTGGAAAACGATGACTCCAACCGTGCCCTCATGGGAGCCAACATGCAACGTCAGGCTGTGCCGTTGATTAATCCTAAAGCACCTTACGTTGGTACTGGTATGGAATACCAAGCAGCCCACGATTCAGGAGCTGCTGTGATTGCTCAGTATGACGGTAAAGTTACTTATGCAGATGCTGACAAGGTAGAAGTTCGTCGTGAAGATGGTTCATTAGACGTTTACCATATTCAAAAATTCCGTCGTTCAAACTCAGGTACTGCCTACAACCAACGTACGCTTGTTAAAGTTGGTGATGTCGTTGAAAAAGGCGATTTCATCGCTGACGGACCTTCTATGGAAAATGGAGAAATGGCGCTTGGACAAAACCCAATCGTTGCCTACATGACTTGGGAAGGTTACAACTTCGAGGATGCAGTTATCATGAGCGAACGCTTGGTCAAAGACGATGTCTATACATCTGTCCACCTTGAAGAATATGAATCAGAAACGCGCGATACAAAGCTTGGGCCTGAAGAAATTACTCGTGAAATTCCAAACGTTGGTGAAGATGCCCTTAAAGACCTTGATGAAATGGGTATTATCCGTATCGGTGCTGAGGTTAAAGAAGGTGACATCCTTGTAGGTAAAGTAACACCTAAGGGTGAGAAAGACCTTTCAGCTGAAGAACGTCTCTTGCACGCTATCTTTGGAGACAAGTCCCGTGAAGTGCGTGATACTTCTCTTCGTGTACCACACGGTGCCGATGGTGTCGTTCGTGATGTTAAGATCTTTACACGTGCAAATGGAGATGAGTTGCAATCAGGTGTTAACATGCTGGTTCGTGTCTACATCGCTCAAAAACGTAAGATCAAGGTCGGAGATAAGATGGCCGGACGTCACGGAAACAAAGGGGTTGTCTCTCGTATCGTTCCTGTAGAAGACATGCCTTACCTTCCAGACGGAACTCCAGTCGATATCATGTTGAACCCACTTGGGGTGCCATCACGTATGAATATTGGTCAGGTTATGGAGCTCCACCTTGGTATGGCGGCTCGTACTCTTGGTATCCACATCGCTACACCAGTCTTTGACGGAGCAAGTTCTGAAGACCTTTGGTCAACTGTTAAAGAAGCAGGTATGGATAGTGATGCCAAAACAATCCTTTACGATGGACGTACTGGTGAACCATTTGATAACCGTGTGTCAGTTGGTGTCATGTACATGATCAAACTCCACCACATGGTTGACGATAAATTGCACGCGCGTTCAGTCGGACCTTACTCAACTGTTACCCAACAACCACTCGGAGGTAAAGCTCAGTTTGGTGGACAACGTTTCGGTGAGATGGAGGTTTGGGCTCTTGAAGCTTACGGTGCGTCAAATGTCCTTCAAGAAATCTTGACTTACAAGTCTGACGATATTAACGGACGTTTGAAAGCTTATGAAGCTATTACAAAAGGAAAACCAATTCCAAAACCAGGTGTTCCAGAATCCTTCCGAGTTCTTGTAAAAGAATTGCAATCTCTTGGTCTTGACATGCGTGTCCTTGACGAAGATGATCAAGAAGTGGAACTTCGTGACTTGGATGAAGGAATGGACGAAGATGTCATCCACGTAGATGACCTTGAAAAAGCCCGCGAAAAAGCAGCCCAAGAGGCTAAAGCAGCCTTTGAAGCTGAAGAAGCTGAAAAAGCAACAAAAGCGGAAGCAACAGAAGAAGCTGCTGAACAAGAATAAGCAGTTCACTTAGAATAGAAAGGGAAGAAATAGTGGTTGATGTAAATCGTTTTAAAAGTATGCAAATCACCCTAGCTTCTCCAAGTAAAGTCCGTTCATGGTCTTATGGAGAAGTCAAAAAACCTGAAACAATCAATTACCGTACCTTGAAACCAGAACGTGAAGGACTCTTTGATGAAGTTATCTTTGGTCCTACAAAAGACTGGGAATGTGCTTGTGGTAAGTACAAACGCATTCGTTACAGAGGGATTGTTTGTGACCGTTGTGGGGTTGAAGTAACGCGTACAAAAGTTCGTCGTGAGCGTATGGGGCATATCGAATTGAAAGCTCCTGTATCTCACATCTGGTACTTCAAGGGGATTCCAAGCCGTATGGGCTTGACCCTTGATATGAGCCCTCGTGCTCTCGAGGAAGTTATCTACTTTGCGGCTTATGTGGTGATTGATCCTAAGGATACACCACTTGAGCACAAGTCTATCATGACAGAGCGCGAATACCGTGAGCGCTTGCGTGAGTATGGTTATGGATCATTCGTTGCCAAGATGGGTGCCGAAGCTATCCAAGACCTTTTGAAACAAGTAGATCTTGAAAAAGAAATTGCTGAACTCAAAGAAGAGTTGAAAACAGCTACTGGACAAAAACGTGTCAAAGCAATCCGTCGTTTGGATGTTTTGGATGCCTTTTACAAGTCTGGAAACAAACCTGAATGGATGATTCTCAACATCCTTCCGGTTATTCCACCAGATCTTCGTCCAATGTTGCAGTTGGATGGTGGCCGTTTTGCCTCATCTGACTTGAACGACCTTTACCGCCGTGTTATCAACCGTAACAACCGTTTGGCTCGTTTGCTTGAGTTGAATGCACCAGGTATTATCGTTCAAAATGAGAAGCGTATGCTTCAAGAAGCAGTTGACGCTTTGATTGACAATGGACGTCGTGGTCGTCCAATCACAGGGCCAGGTAGCCGTCCACTGAAATCATTGAGCCACATGCTTAAAGGTAAACAAGGACGCTTCCGTCAAAACTTGCTCGGTAAACGTGTTGACTTCTCAGGACGTTCCGTTATCGCCGTTGGTCCAACGCTTAAGATGTACCAATGTGGTGTGCCACGTGAAATGGCTATCGAGCTCTTTAAACCATTTGTGATGCGTGAAATCGTTGCCCGTGATATCGTGCAAAACGTCAAAGCGGCTAAACGTTTAGTGGAACGCGGAGATGAGCGTATCTGGGATATTCTTGAAGAAGTAATCAAAGAACACCCAGTGCTTTTGAACCGCGCACCGACCCTTCACCGTTTGGGTATCCAAGCCTTCGAGCCAGTCTTGATTGATGGTAAGGCCCTTCGCTTGCACCCACTTGTCTGTGAAGCCTACAATGCCGACTTTGACGGGGACCAAATGGCCATCCACGTACCGCTTTCAGAAGAAGCCCAAGCAGAAGCTCGTATCTTGATGCTCGCTGCTGAGCACATCTTGAACCCGAAAGATGGTAAACCAGTTGTTACTCCATCTCAGGACATGGTTTTGGGTAACTACTACTTGACCATGGAAGAAGCTGGTCGTGAAGGTGAAGGAATGGTCTTCAAAGACCGTGACGAAGCGGTTATGGCTTACCGTAATGGTTATGTTCACCTTCACTCACGTGTTGGTATCGCAACAGACAGCCTCAACAAACCATGGACAGAAGAGCAAAAACACAAGGTCTTGCTTACAACAGTTGGTAAAATCCTCTTCAACGACATCATGCCAGAGGGTCTACCATACTTGCAAGAACCAAACAATGCTAACCTGACAGAAGGCGTTCCAGCTAAATACTTCTTGCCACTTGGTGGAGATATCAAGGAAGCAATCAGCAAACTTGAACTCAACCCTCCATTCAAGAAGAAAAACCTTGGAAATATCATCGCTGAAATCTTCAAACGTTTCCGTACGACAGAAACTTCTGCCCTACTTGACCGCATGAAGAACCTCGGTTACCACCACTCAACTCTTGCAGGATTGACAGTGGGTATTGCCGATATCCCAGTCGTTGATGACAAGGCTGAAATCATTGAAGAATCACACAAACGTGTAGAACAAATCACAAAACAATTCCGTCGTGGTATGATCACAGACGACGAGCGTTACAATGCTGTTACAGCTGAATGGCGTGCTGCCCGTGAAAAACTAGAGAAACGTTTGATTGCCAACCAAGATCCTAAGAACCCAATCGTTATGATGATGGACTCTGGAGCCCGTGGTAACATCTCAAACTTCTCACAGCTTGCCGGTATGCGTGGTCTGATGGCGGCTCCGAACGGACGTATCATGGAATTGCCAATCCTTTCAAACTTCCGCGAAGGTTTGTCAGTACTCGAAATGTTCTTCTCAACTCACGGTGCGCGTAAAGGTATGACCGATACGGCCCTTAAGACAGCCGACTCAGGTTACTTGACTCGTCGTTTGGTTGACGTTGCCCAAGACGTTATCATCCGTGAGGACGACTGTGGAACAGACCGTGGTCTCTTGATCCGTTCTATCGCAGAAGGAAAAGAGATGATCGAGTCTCTCGAAGAACGTCTCAATGGTCGTTACACTAAGAAAACTGTTAAACATCCAGAAACTGGTGCAGTGATTATCGGTCCAAATGAATTGATTACAGAAGACAAGGCGCGTGAAATTGTCAATGCTGGTGTGGAAGAAGTGACTATCCGCTCCGTATTTACATGTAACACTCGTCATGGTGTCTGCCGTCACTGTTATGGTATCAACTTGGCGACTGGTGATGCGGTTGAAGTTGGTGAAGCAGTTGGTACAATCGCTGCCCAATCTATCGGGGAACCTGGTACACAGCTTACAATGCGTACCTTCCACACGGGTGGGGTTGCCTCAAATACCGATATCACTCAGGGTCTTCCTCGTGTCCAAGAAATCTTTGAAGCCCGCAACCCTAAAGGGGAAGCGGTTATCACAGAGGTTAAAGGACAAGTTACTGCCATCGAAGAAGATGCATCAACTCGTACTAAGAAAGTCTTTGTTAAGGGTGAAACTGGCGAAGGTGAATACGTCGTTCCATTTACCGCTCGTATGCGTGTTGAAGTTGGAGACCAAGTAGCGCGTGGTGCTGCTCTTACAGAAGGTTCTATCCAACCAAAACGTCTCCTTGCAGTTCGTGATGTCTTGTCAGTTGAAACTTATCTTCTCGGTGAAGTGCAAAAAGTTTACCGTAGCCAAGGGGTAGAAATCGGCGACAAACACATCGAGGTAATGGTTCGTCAAATGATCCGTAAAGTACGTGTCATGGATCCAGGTGACACAGATCTTCTCATGGGTACCCTCATGGATATCAATGACTTTACAGATGCTAACAAAGATGTCCTTATCGCAGGTGGAGTTCCAGCGACTGGTCGACCAGTCCTCATGGGAATTACCAAAGCCTCACTTGAAACCAACAGTTTCTTGTCAGCGGCTTCCTTCCAGGAAACAACTCGTGTCCTTACAGATGCAGCTATCCGTGGTAAGAAAGACCATCTCCTTGGACTTAAAGAAAATGTTATCATCGGTAAGATCATCCCAGCAGGTACTGGTATGGCTCGTTACCGTAACCTTGAACCACATGCTGTCAACGAAGAAGAATACCTTAACCCTCCAGTAGAGGAAGAGGGAAATGAAGAAACAACAGAAGTAGTTGTGGATACTGCCGTTGAAACTGTGGAAGAAACAGTAGAATAAGAGAGAATGAGAGAACCCTCGGGTTCTCTTTCTCTTTTCTGAAAATTTTCTCCATTTTTCCATGAAATGTGGTAAAATAAAAGAAAGAAGCTGACAAAGGAGACGGGTATGGAACAAACATTTTTTATCATTAAACCAGACGGTGTAAAAAGAGGGCTAGTGGGTGAAGTATTGAAACGCATTGAACAACGTGGACTGACAATCGAAAAATTGGAGTTGCGTACAAAGGTTTCAGAAGAGTTAATTGACCAGCACTATCAGGACTTGGTTGGTCAAAGTTTTTACCCACCGATTCGTGAATTTATGACTTCAGGCCCTGTTCTTGTGGGTATCATTTCAGGCCCCAAAGTAATCGAAACTTGGCGGACTATGATGGGTGCGACTCGTCCAGAAGAAGCTTTACCAGGAACTATTCGAGGTGATTTTGCAAAAGCTGCTAGTGAAAACCAAGCTATCCAAAATGTTGTACATGGGTCAGATTCAGAAGAGTCAGCTAAGCGAGAAATTGCTCTTTGGTTTGACGGAAAGTAGTAAAAGTTTGATGTAAGGGTTACTTGCATCAAACTTTTTTGCATTTTAGAGTAGAAAACTGACAGTTGAGAAATATTCTAGCAATGGTGAGGATTTCTAGCATATAATAAGAGCAAGTAGGGAGGAAGAATGATGGAAAAAATGAAAAAGCAAATTCGTGTTTTGTTATTGTTTACGATTTTTGGTATTAGTAGCTGTTCTTGTTTAAGTTTATCGACTTGGGCCTTGATGTTAAATCAAAACTGCTTCTATTATCTAGTTGGCATGTTGCTCCTTGCCAGTATTGGGGCAGGGATAAACTACTATAGTGGACAGCGAAATCAATCTTACTCAGTTTTTAAGGAAGATAAGCAACAATTCTTGTATAGTCTCTTGCTCTTAGTAAATATTTTGGGTTTAGCTTTAATTGTCATAGAACATATCCTTGCAGGAAATACATCCGTAGAAGGATTTGTGGAAGCCTTTCTTCCGAGTTTCTTTTTCTTATTTGGCATTGATTTGTTAGTTTTTCTGCCGATTAAGAAGTATGTAAATGGAGTGAAAAAGTTTTTGGGAAAGAAGGAAATCTGTTTTATTAGTGGACTAGCTATTCTAATCTTTCTCAGAAATCCTTGGATGCTATTATCCATGACCTTTTATATTGCCTTGGGAATGCTTTTTCTAGGACTGTTGGTGCCAAAAGTCATTCGCTGGGAAGTTTCATTTTACAGTCATTTGATGAGGGATATCTTGTTAGTCGTTTTCTTGCTGTTTCTATTTTAAGAACAAAAAAGGAGATAGTTCTAGTTTTACAATTTATAATATGGAATTCACAGATAATATCTCGACAAAGAACAACTTTTTGGTATAATAGAAACATGTACACTAAAAATGAAGAAGAGTTACAGTCCTTAGGTGAACGTTTGGGCCATTTATTAGAAAAAAATGACGTCTTAATTCTAACTGGAGAACTTGGAGCAGGCAAAACGACTTTTACAAAAGGCCTTGCTAAAGGGTTACAGATTACTCAGATGATTAAGAGTCCAACCTATACTATTGTGAGAGAGTATGAAGGTCGTCTTCCTCTTTATCATTTAGATGTTTATCGTATAGAGGGGGATGCTGATTCTATTGATTTAGATGAGTTTCTCTTTGGTGGTGGGGTAACTGTCATCGAGTGGGGGCATCTTTTAGGTGATGCCTTGCCAGATACTTATTTAGAATTGGAAATTCTAAAAGAAGAAGAGGGTCGCAGACTGAATTTTCAAGCAAAAGGTTTGCGTGCAGAAAAGCTTTTAGAGGAGCTTCAACATGGAGTATGAGTTGCTCATTAGGGAAGCAGAAGTTGAAGATGCGGCTGAATTAGTATCATTTTTAAATCGTGTTAGTGTAGAAACAGATTTTACTAGTCTGGACAGGGATGGTATTTTGATGACAGATACTGAGATGGAGTCGTTTTTGGATAAACAGGCTCACTCGGAAAATCAAATCACTTTACTGGCCTTGCTGAATGATGAAATTGCTGGTCTTGTAAATATCACAGCTGATCAACGTAAGAGAGTTCGTCATATTGGAGATCTCTTTATTGTGATTGGTAAGAAATATTGGAATAATGGATTGGGAAGTTTGTTGATAGAAGAAGCGATAGAGTGGGCACAAGCTAGTGGTATTCTTCGTCGACTTCAACTAACTGTCCAAACTCGTAATCAAGCTGCAGTTCATCTATATCAAAAATATGGCTTTGTAATTGAAGGTAGACAAGAGCGCGGTGCGTACATAGAAGAAGGGAAATTTATCGATGTTTACTTGATGGGTAAACTGATAGATTAGTAGAAATATGGTTAAAAAAATTATTGGAATGGTGCTAGCTTTTCTAGCTGTGACAGTTTTGGGTGTGGGTGTCTTTGCTTATACCATTTATCAGCAAGGTACACAAACCTTATCAAAAACCTATAAAAAGATTGGGGAAGAAACCAATGTTATTGAGGCGACTGAACCCTTAACGATCCTTTTAATGGGGGTTGATACTGGAAACGTTGAACGAACTGACCCTTGGGAGGGGAATAGTGATTCTATGATTCTCTTGACGGTTAATCCGCATACGAAAAAGACTATGATGTTGAGTTTAGAGAGAGATATTTTGACGAAAATTCAGCATAAAGATGGTCAAATCGAAGAAGCGAAACTGAACGCAGCTTATGCTGGAGGAGGTGCAGAATTAGCTATCTCAACGATTCAAAGGATGATGAATATCCATATTGACCGCTATATTATGGTCAATATGCAAGGTTTGCAACAATTGGTAGATGCAGTGGGCGGGATTACGGTTAATAATACACTAGGTTTCCCGATTTCTATCAGTGACCAAGAGGAATTTAACACCATTTCTATCGGTGTTGGAGAGCAGACAATAAATGGAGAAGAAGCGCTTGTTTATTCTCGCATGCGCTACCAGGATCCAGAAGGGGACTACGGACGTCAGAAGCGTCAGCGTGAAGTCATTCAAAAGGTTGTTGAAAAAGTTCTTAGCTTGAATAGTGTTAGTCACTATCAATCTATCCTAAAAGCCTTAAGTACCAATATGCAGACTAATATTGATCTATCTGCGAAAAGTATTCCAAGCTTGTTAGGTTACCAGGACTCGTTTAAAACGATTGAAACTCAACAATTACGAGGAGAAGATGCCGAATTGCAAGGGACATCTTATCAAATTGTAACTGCTAACCATTTGTTAGAAATCCAGAATCTTTTGAGAACCTCACTTGATAAACCGAAGGTGACAGAGTTAGAGACAAATGCTGTCTTATATGAAGATATTTTCGGAAATCGAAATAATACCGGTTTGGGAACAGGTACGATTAATAATACAATAAATCAAGAAGATGTAGAATAATCTATTTTATAGTTAAAATCGTGGGAAATTTCCTGCGATTTTTTCAAAAAAATACGAATAGATAGGTAGGAGGAAACATGAAAGCAGAAATCATTGCTGTTGGAACAGAGATTTTGACAGGACAGATTGTCAATACCAATGCTCAGTTTTTGTCGGAAAAACTAGCAGAGATTGGGGTAGATGTATATTTTCAGACGGCTGTAGGAGACAATGAAGCTCGTCTCTTATCCCTGCTTGAGATTGCCAGTCAACGTAGCAGCCTGCTGATTTTGACAGGCGGTTTGGGGCCAACTGAGGACGATTTGACCAAACAAACCCTGGCTAAATTCTTAGGGAAAAAATTAGTCTTCGATCCTCAGGCACAGGCGAAGTTGGATGTCTTTTTTGCCCAGAGACCAGACTATGCCCGAACACCGAATAATGAAAGACAAGCTCAACTTGTAGAAGGGGCGACTCCGCTGCCAAATGAAACAGGACTGGCTGTGGGAGGAATATTGGAAGTCGAAGGAGTGACCTACGTCGTCCTTCCAGGTCCACCAAGTGAATTGAAGCCTATGGTCTTAAACCAACTTCTACCCAAGTTGATGACAGGGAGCAAGCTGCATTCCCGAGTTCTTCGTTTCTTTGGGATTGGCGAGAGCCAGTTGGTTACGATTTTGTCTGATTTGATTGATAATCAAACAGATCCGACCTTGGCCCCTTATGCTAAGACAGGAGAAGTCACTCTGCGTCTGTCAACAAAAGCTAGCAGCCAAGAAGAGGCGAATCAAGTGCTGGATATCTTGGAAAATCAAATCTTAGGTCGCCAGACCTTTGAAGGTCTTTCTTTACGAGATCTTTGTTATGGTTATGGGGAAGAAACTAGTTTAGCTAGCATTGTGGTAGAAGAACTGAAAAAACAAGGGAAAACTATCACGGCTGCAGAGAGTTTGACGGCAGGGCTTTTCCAAGCCAGCGTAGCTGATTTTTCGGGTGCTTCAAGTATATTTAAGGGTGGTTTTGTAACCTATAGCTTGGAGGAAAAATCAAAGATGTTGGATATTTCTGTCAAGGATTTGGAAGAACAGGGTGTGGTATCTGAATTTACAGCTCAGAAGATGGCTGAGCAGGCACGAATCAAGACCCAGTCTGATTTTGGCCTTAGTTTGACTGGAGTGGCAGGACCAGATAGCCTGGAAGGACATCCAGCTGGGACAGTCTTCATAGGCTTGGCTCAAGAGCAAGGAACTGAGGTTATCAAGGTCAATATTGGAGGCAGAAGTCGAGCAGATGTACGTCACATTGCGGTTATGCATGCCTTTAACCTAGTTCGCAAGGCTTTATTAAGTGACTAACTTTTGATATAATAGTAGATAGGTCTAAGGACCATTAGAATGTAGGAGAATAGAATGGCGAAAAAACCAAAAAAATTAGATGAAATTTCAAAAAAATTCGGGGCAGAACGTGAAAAAGCCTTGAATGACGCTCTTAAATTGATTGAGAAAGACTTTGGTAAAGGATCAATCATGCGTTTGGGTGAACGTGCGGAGCAAAAGGTGCAAGTGATGAGTTCAGGTTCTTTGGCTCTTGACATTGCCCTTGGTTCAGGTGGTTATCCTAAGGGACGTATCATCGAAATCTACGGACCAGAGTCATCTGGTAAGACAACTGTTGCCCTTCATGCAGTTGCACAAGCTCAAAAAGAAGGTGGGATTGCTGCCTTTATCGATGCGGAACATGCCCTCGATCCAGCTTATGCTGCGGCTCTTGGTGTCAACATTGACGAATTGCTCTTGTCACAACCAGACTCAGGAGAGCAAGGTCTTGAGATTGCAGGAAAATTGATTGATTCAGGTGCTGTGGACCTTGTCGTAGTTGACTCAGTTGCTGCCCTTGTCCCTCGTGCGGAAATTGATGGCGATATCGGAGATAGCCACGTTGGTTTGCAGGCTCGTATGATGAGCCAGGCTATGCGTAAGCTCGGTGCTTCTATCAATAAAACCAAAACAATTGCCATCTTTATCAACCAATTGCGTGAAAAAGTTGGGGTCATGTTTGGAAATCCAGAAACAACTCCTGGTGGACGTGCTCTGAAATTTTACGCATCAGTCCGTTTGGATGTTCGTGGAAGCACACAAATCAAGGGAACTGGTGACCAAAAAGATACCAATGTCGGTAAAGAAACTAAAATCAAGGTTGTGAAAAACAAGGTGGCTCCACCATTTAAGGAAGCCTTCGTTGAAATCATGTACGGAGAAGGGATTTCTAAGACTGGTGAGCTTTTGAAGATCGCAAGCGATTTGGATATCATCAAAAAAGCAGGAGCTTGGTACTCTTACAAGGATGAGAAAATCGGGCAAGGTTCTGAAAATGCTAAGAAATACTTGGCAGATAACCCAGAAGTCTTTGATGAGATTGATCATCAAGTCCGTGTTCAATTTGGTTTGATTGATGGAGAAGAAGCTTCTGTAGAAGGTGTTGAAACTAAAAAAGATGACGTAGTTCAAGCAGATTCTGTGAATGAAGAAGTGACACTTGACCTAGGTGATGAACTTGAAATCGAAATTGAAGAATAATACTCTTCGAAAATCAAATTCAAACCACGTCAGCGTCGCCTTACCGTACTCAAGTACAGCTTACGGCTAGCTTCCTAGTTTGCTTTTTGATTTTCATTTAGTATAAGCTGTCAAAGTAGTGGAGGAATCCACTGCTTTTTTCGATTCTTTGTTCAATATTTCAGATTGCCTATAGTTTGCTGTTTCTTGTCGCTCCTCTAGAAAGCTGATATAATATCCTTATGAATAAAAAACGAACAGTGGACCTGATACATGGTCCGATTCTTCCCTCGCTCTTAAGCTTCGCCTTCCCAATCTTGCTATCAAATATTTTTCAACAGCTCTATAATACTGCTGATGTCTTGATTGTTGGACGATTTCTTGGTCAAGAATCCTTGGCTGCAGTAGGAGCGACGACAGCGATTTTTGACCTGATTGTAGGTTTTACTCTTGGTGTTGGCAATGGCATGGGAATTGTCATTGCCCGTTATTATGGAGCTCGGAATTTCACTAAAATCAAGGAAGCAGTAGCAGCCACCTGGATTTTAGGTGCTCTTTTGAGTATTGTAGTTATGCTGCTGGGCTTTCTTGGTTTGTATCCTCTCTTGCAATACCTAGATACTCCTGCAGAAATTCTTCCCCAGTCCTATCAATATATTTCTATGATTGTGACCTGTGTTGGTGTTAGCTTCGCTTATAATCTCTTTGCAGGTTTGTTGCGGTCTATTGGAGACAGTCTGGCTGCGCTTGGTTTTTTGATTTTCTCTGCTCTGGTTAATGTGGTTCTGGATCTCTATTTCATTACGCAATTGCATCTGGGAGTTCAATCCGCAGGACTTGCTACCATCATTTCGCAAGGCTTATCAGCGGTTCTTTGCTTTTATTATATTCGTAAGAGCGTTCCAGAACTGCTCCCTCAGCTCAAACATTTCAAATGGGACAAAAGCTTGTACGCGGATCTCTTGGAGCAAGGTTTGGCTATGGGCTTGATGAGCTCAATTGTATCTATAGGCAGTGTGATTTTACAGTCTTCTGTTAATACCTTTGGTGCAGTGATTATTAGTGCCCAGACGGCAGCTCGACGCATTATGGCTTTCGCCCTTCTTCCGATGACCGCTATTTCTGCATCAATGACGACCTTTGCTTCACAGAATTTAGGTGCTAAGCGCCCAGACCGCATTGTTCAAGGTCTTCGAATCGGCAGTCGTTTAAGTATATCCTGGGCAGTTTTTGTTTGTATCTTCCTCTTTTTTGCCAGTCCAGCCTTGGTTTCCTTCTTGGCCAGTTCGACGGATAGCTACTTGGTAGAAAATGGTAGTCTCTATCTGCAAATCAGCTCAGCCTTTTATCCCATTCTGAGTCTCTTGTTGATTTATCGCAATTGTTTGCAGGGCTTGGGGCAAAAAGTCCTTCCTCTGGTTTCTAGCTTTATCGAACTAATCGGGAAAATCGCTTTTGTGGTTTTGATTATCCCTTGGGCAGGATATAAGGGAGTTATCCTTTGCGAACCCTTAATCTGGGTTGCCATGACCATTCAACTGTACTTTTCACTGTTCCGTCACCCCTTGATAAAAGAAGGCAAGGAAATCTTGGCAACAAAAGTACCATCCTAGCCTGATTTGCTAAATAAAATCCATTTCCTCTAGTGAAAATCGAAAAAACTTGTGTTATAATAAGAAAGATTAAAATGTGAAAAAAGGAGATTCCTAATGGGACGTAAATGGGCCAATATCGTAGCCAAGAAAACGGCTAAAGATGGAGCTAACTCTAAAGTATATGCAAAATTTGGTGTAGAAATCTATGTAGCAGCTAAAAAAGGTGATCCAGATCCAGAATCAAACTCAGCTTTGAAATTCGTTATCGACCGTGCTAAACAAGCCCAAGTGCCAAAACACGTTATTGATAAAGCTTTGGACAAGGCTAAAGGAAACACAGACGAAACCTTTACAGAAGGACGTTACGAAGGCTTTGGACCAAATGGCTCTATGCTGATTGTTGATACTTTGACTTCTAACGTTAACCGTACAGCGGCCAATGTCCGTGCAGCTTTTGGTAAAAATGGCGGAAACATGGGTGCTTCAGGTTCGGTTTCTTACCTCTTCGACAACAAAGGTGTTATCGTATTTGCAGGTGAAGATGCAGATGCAGTCTTTGAGCAATTGCTAGAAGCAGATGTGGATGTGGACGATGTAGAAGCAGAAGAAGGAACAATCACGGTTTATACAGCGCCAACTGACCTTCATAAGGCTATTGTTGCCCTTCGTGAGTCAGGTATCGAAGAATTCCAAGTGACTGAATTGGAAATGATTCCTCAGTCAGAAGTGGAATTGTCAGGCGATGACCTTGAAACCTTTGAAAAACTTTACAGCGTTCTTGAAGACGATGAAGATGTACAAAAAATCTACACAAACGTAGACGGGTTCTAATAGAAAAACGAACAGTTTTACTAGCTGTTCGTTTTTTTGATATTTGAACTTAGAATCTGGTTTCAGAATCGTTTTGTTGCTTGCTTTTTTCTAGACCTAGACCGACTGCATGTTTTTGGACGAGCAAGAGCTCTCCATTGTCCTGTTTTGCAAAAGTTAAGGTAACAGTCTTGGTCTTGTATCCAATGGAGATATAGGTGATTTTTTTCGTATCGTAACCCCCAAGAGTGAAGTCAAACTCGGAATCTGGCTTTCCGTGTTTGTTGATAATATCCTTGTAGTTGGTACCACCTTTTCCTTTGTTGTCAAGGTCACCTTCGATTAAGGCGTCGAACTGTTCTTGGGTCCAGGTGAAGGTATCGTCTGTCAAGCCACTTTCTTCTTCGCGTTCCATTGAGGCACTCGTATCCATGTAGGAACGGTTAAACTCCTTGGCATACTCTTTGTAGACATCAGCGTATAGTACCTGAGTCGTAAAGAAAAGTACAACAGAGGCAACTGCCAGGGATGTTCCGATAATAGCCATTTTTTTCCGTTTTTTGAGGTTGACGATAAGGCCGATAATTCCCAAGATAAATGCGACGATGGCGATGAACAACGATGGATAGTTAATAAACGGGATCCAGGATCCTAAAAGTGCGATGGCTCCAAAAATGGTTGCTAAGATTCCTAAAACTCTTTGTTCTTCTGGTTTCATTTGAAAGTTTTCTTCCTTCATTAAGTGAATGGATTTCTATCCACAGTAGTAAGTGCTTATTATATAAAAAATATTGCCTAATGTCAATTTAAACTAAAATAGTTCTCTAGGAAACTTTTTCTTGACATCTCTTTTCCAAGTGGTAAAATAGTTCTCATGGAAACTTATTTAGTTCCTAGGAGAACTAAATGTGTTAGTTAGAAAGGAGTTAGTATGGATAAACCGATGTTAGTCTTTAAGCGTTTTGGTCATCAGATTCATCTGATGGTACAAAGGGAAGCCAAACGTTGTGGTATTGAATTTATGGGTGGACCGCAAGGTCAGGTTGTACGTTTTTTGGATATCCGTGAGGAAAACCAAGACTTGGTCTTGATTAAAGATATTGAGCAAGAACTCAATATTAGCAAGTCTGTTGCTAGTAACTTGGTCAAGCGTATGGTGCAAAATGGTTTGGTAGAATTGGAGGCGAGTTCTAGCGATAAGCGGGCTAAGTTTGTTCGTCTGACGGAAAAATCGCGTTCTCAAATGCAAGAATTTAAGGCCTTTTTTAAACGCATAGACAAGCAGTTGTTGGCAGATGTAGATGAAGGCGAATTACTGATTTTTGAGAAAGTCCTCAATCAATTACAGGAAAATATCAAGAGAATAGGAGGAGATAATGAAGAAATTAGCAAAACGAATTAGTGGAAAAGAATGGGGGATGATTTTACTAGCCATTCTCTTTACCTGTTTTTCGGTCTATCTAGAGTTGGAAGTGCCAACCTATATCTCGAAAATTACGGATTTGCTAGGTAGTCAAGGTACTAATTTAGATGAGTTGTGGCAGCCGGCAAGCATGATGGTGGGAATGTCCTTTCTTGCCTTCTTATCCGTAGTTGCAGTTGGATTTTTTGCATCCCGAGTGGCGGCTTCTTATACTAGTAGGTTGAGAAGTGATATTTTTAACCGAGTTTTGGATTACTCGCAGACGGAGATTAAGAAATTCTCTATTCCTAGCCTCTTGACGCGTACTACCAATGACATTACTCAAGTTCAAATGTTGATTACCATGGGCTTGCAAGTGGTTACGCGTGGTCCGATTATGGCTATCTGGGCTATCGGGAAGATTTTAGGCCATTCAGAATACTGGCTCTGGGCCGTACTTGTGGCAGTGATTGTCAACGTTTTGATGACAACTGTTTTGATGACGCTAGCCTTTCCAAAACAGTCCTTGATTCAGGGGCTGACAGATAAACTGAACAGTATCACTCGTGAGAGTTTGACAGGTATCCGTGTTGTTCGTGCCTACAATGCTGAAGAGTACCAAAATGAAAAATTTGCAGCAGCAAATGATGAATTGACACGCTTGAATTTGTTTGTCAACCGTCTTATGGCTATTTTGAACCCTATCATGATGGGGATTTCAAGTGGTTTGAGTGTGGCGATTTACTGGATTGGGGCCTATGTGATTAATGACGCTGCTCCGATAGCGCGTCTGCCTCTCTTTAGTGACATGATTGTTTTCATGTCTTATGCTATGCAGGTTGTCATGGGCTTCCTTCTCATGGGAGCACTCTTCATCGTTCTTCCCCGAACTATGGTCTCTGCTAAGCGGATTAATCAAGTTTTAGATTTGCATTCTTCTATCCAAAACCCTGCTCAAGTGCAGCTGGCTGATGAAAACCTCAAAGGTCAGGTCGAATTTAAGGATGTGACCTTCCGCTATGCGGCAAATTCGGAGGCGGTTATTGAGAATGTTAGCTTTAAAGCAGAAGCTGGTCAAACAGTGGCCTTTATTGGGTCAACAGGTTCTGGTAAATCAACTCTGGTCAATCTGATTCCACGTTTCTACGATGTGTCAGAAGGAGAAATTCTGGTGGATGGTGTCAATGTTCAAGACTATGCTCTAGAAGATTTGCGCAACAAGGTTGGTTATATTCCCCAGAAAGCGGTTCTCTTTTCAGGTGATGTCAAGGGCAATTTAGACTTTGGACAGAGTCAAGAAACACCACTTAGTGAGCAGGCTATGTGGCAAGCTCTGGAATTGGCCCAGTCTAAGAACTTTATCGAAGACAAGGAAGCGGGCTTAGAGTCAGAAGTGGCCCAAGGAGGAACCAACTTCTCAGGTGGTCAAAGACAGCGTCTGGCCATTGCGCGTGCCTTGGCTCGGAAACCAGAAATCCTCATCTTTGATGACTCCTTCTCAGCCTTAGATTACAAGACAGATCGAGTCCTACGCCAAGAGCTAGCAGAAAAAACTAATTCTATGACCAAACTCATCGTTGCACAGCGTATTTCAACGATTATGGATGCGGATTTGATTTTGGTCTTGGATCAAGGAAAAGTCGTGGGACAAGGCACCCACAAGGAACTTCTAGCTAATAACGAAGTTTACCAAGAAATTGCCTATTCACAACTATCGAAGGAGGAATTGGAACATGGAAAATAAGAAAATGTCTCTTTGGAAACAGAGTAAACCCTATCTTGCAGGCCTCCAGTTTGCCCTTCTGATAGCCTTTATAGCAACAATCGTATCCAATATCATTACTGTATATGGTCCAACCCGCATCAAGGAAATGACCAACATCATTGCCAGTGGTCTGGAAACCAGTGTGGATGTCGCTGCGGTTGCAGCTATTGGTGGTTTTTTGGCCGTGATTTATGTGATTGGACTCCTATCAAATTATTTGCAGGCCTTTCTGTTTACAACAGCCATTCAACGTTTTTCAGAGCGTTTGAGAACAGCCATTGCAGATAAAATTAATCGCCTACCATTGAGATATTTTGATGGACACTCTCAAGGGGATACCTTGTCTCGTGTAACCAATGACGTTGACACTGCAGCCCAGTCCCTCAATCAAAGTCTAGGAACAGTTCTCTCATCTAGTTTACTGGTCGTGGCGGTCTTAGTAACCATGTTTGGCATGAACTGGATTTTAGCCTTGGTGACGGTTGTGTCAACCCTTATTGGTTTTGCTTTCGTGTCTGTCTTTATGGGCAAATCACAGGGATTTTTTAAGAGTCAGCAACAGGATTTGGCAGCTGTAAATGGTTATGTGGAAGAAATGTACTCTGGCCATAATGTGGTGACCAGTTACAATGCCATCGAGAGTACGAAAGAAGAGTTTGCGAAATTAAACAATCGTCTATATGACAGTATCTGGAAATCTCAATTTATTTCAGGAATTATGATGCCGATTATGATGTTTATTGGGAACTTTAGCTATGCCTTGGTGATTATTGTTGGTGCAGCCTTGGCTCTGAATGGACAGATTAGTATCGGGATTATCGTTGCCTTTATGGCCTACGTTCGTATCTTTTCTCAGCCTCTTTCACAAATTGCCCAAGGGATTACTAGTCTTCAGCAGGCTAGTGCAGCCATGGGACGTGTCTTCGAATTCCTAGCTGAAGAGGAAATGGCAGACGAATCCCATAAAGAAAGACAGTTGAGCGATATGAAAGGGCAAGTGGTCTTTGATCGAGTTTCCTTTGGCTACACACCAGATCGAACCATTATCCATGACTTTTCTGCGACCGCTCATGCAGGTCAAAAGGTTGCCATTGTCGGACCGACTGGAGCTGGGAAGACAACTATTGTCAATCTTTTGATGAAGTTTTATGAGATTGATAAGGGAAGCATCCGTATCGATGATGTCGATACCAAGGAGATGAAGCGTTCGGAAGTACACGATGCCTTTTCAATGGTCTTGCAGGACACCTGGCTCTTTGAAGGCACTATCCGAGACAATCTTATCTATAACCAAAAGGATATTAGTGATGAGCGCGTGATTGAAGCCAGCAAGGCTGTAGGGATTCACCACTTTATTATGACCCTACCAGATGGTTACGATACTGTCTTGGACGATACAGTGACCTTGTCTGTCGGACAAAAACAACTCTTGACCATCGCTCGTGCTTTGTTGAAAGATGCGCCACTCCTAATCCTAGATGAGGCGACCTCTTCGGTTGATACACGGACGGAGGAATTGATTCAGAAAGCCATGGACCGTTTGATGGAAGGTAGAACTTCCTTTGTCATCGCCCACCGCTTGTCAACTATCCGAAATGCTGATCTGATTCTTGTCATGAAAGATGGCAATATCATTGAGCAAGGCAATCATGATGAGTTGATGGCACAAGGAGGCTTCTACGCTGACCTTTATAACAGTCAATTTACAGAAGACGAAGCAGAAGAATAAACCCAAAGAAGGCTTGACGGCCTTCTTTTTCTGCACTATACTAGAAGACAAGTGCTTCCCTGTAAGCAAAATTTGAGTAAGTGATGAGAGAATATATGAAAAATTATCAAGAATGGTATGACCACATCGCTGGTAAGATTAAAAATAATCCTCTCTTTCTGAGATTGTTAAGAGTTTTCAATCGGTTCATGACAGTAGTTATGCCTATAGTTTATCTGACCTTGTTAACCACTATCTATTTCCGAGAAGGATTTGGGAAACAGGTCTTGATGTATGTGTTTATTCCTGCATCAGGTTTTGTGATTTTGTCCTTTCTTCGTAAGAAAATCAATGCCCCTAGGCCTTATGAGGAATGGGATATTAAACCTTTGCTTGACAGAGATAGTCCTGGTCAGTCTATGCCCAGTCGTCATGTCTTTTCAGCAACCATTATTTCCATGGCTTGCCTTCATGCTAGTTTATCTCTAGGGATTATCTTGTTAGTCTTGTCAGCCTTCCTCGGTCTAGTGAGAGTTTTAGGGGGAGTGCATTATCCCAAGGATGTAGTGGTTGGTTATACTAGCGGTCTTGCGTGGGGGATGATTTTCTTTCTATTTTGACATGTAAGTTAAGGTAATCCTACAACCACTTACAGGTCTAAAGTAACCACTTGCTTTTTTGCTCTTGTTTTCTTATTTTGGCTTTGATATAGTAGAGTCAGAAAGGAGATGGAATGAAGTTACGAATCGAAATTGACAGCAATTTAGAGGAAACTGAAATTGTCATCAAGGCGGCGGCTTTGACAGATGAGATTGCGGATTTGCAGCGTCTCTTGCAAGAGTCCAAGTCTCCTCGGTTGATTTTTTACAAGGGAACAGGTGAATATTATCTGGACTTGTCGGAAATTCTCTTCTTTGAGACGGAAGGTAGCAAGATTTACGCCCATACCCAGAAAGATGCCTACGAGGTTCGACTTAAACTCTATGAGTTAGAGTCTATCCTTCCTCGCTATTTTAGTCGGGTATCCAAGTCAACAATCGCTAATATTCGGCAAGTCTATTCGGTGGATAAGTCCTTTTCAGGAACGGGCACCATTTCCTTTTATCAGACCCACAAGGAGGTTCATGTGTCACGACATTACCAATCTCTCCTAAAAGAAAATCTAAGAAACATGAGGTAAGAACATGAAAAAGAAAGTATTTGGTATTGTGTTGCTAGTATTGGCAGCTTTAATATTATTACAAGGAAATTTTGGAATCCCTTCATTCGGTGGGCAAATTTGGCCCTTGCTTGGTATTGCATTTTTTGCCTATCAATCAGTTGGAGCTTTGTTGCGTCGTCACTTAACTTCAGCCTCTTTTACAGCTCTAGTAGCCTTAATGATTGCTAACCACTTTTATGGCATTTTACCAATTCCTAATCAGTCATTGTTCTGGGCAAGTATTTTAATCGTAATGGGTGTCAGCGCACTCACTCATTCTAACAGAACTTGGAATGGGAAAAAATGGTGGTATGACGGTGAAAAGACCATTCTGACAGATAAGGAAGTTGCTTTTGGGACTGGGACTTTCTATAAACAAGATCAAGATCTTGTAGACGACCAAGTAGAAGTTGGTTTTGGCAACGCCAAGATATATTATGACAATGCAGAAATTCTAGGAGATACTGCAACCCTGAAGGTGGAAGTTGGTTTCGGAAGTGCAGTTATTTATGTTCCCCAACATTGGAGAGTTGATTTAAAGGTAGAAACCTTCTGTGGTGTAGCCAAGGCAGATACTTCTCTAGCTCCAACCAGTAAAACCTTGATTATCCGTGGAGATGTGGCTTTTGGGAAGTTGGGTATTGTCTATGTTAAATAAAAAAATCTTCCAATTCCCTTGCAAAAATGAAGAAAGTGTGATAACATAGTACGGTATGTGGTGCTAGCACATCCGCTATATTAGATCTAATAGGAGGAAAACACAATGGCTAAAGTATGTTACTTTACAGGTCGTAAGACTGTATCAGGAAACAACCGTTCACACGCGATGAACCAAACAAAACGTGCCGTAAAACCAAACCTTCAAAAAGTTACTGTTCTTATCGATGGTAAACCTAAAAAAGTTTGGGCTTCAGCTCGTGCTTTGAAATCAGGTAAAGTTGAACGCGTTTAATAATAAAAGTAAGGAGACCTTAGGGTCTTTTTCTTTTTCTGTGGGTGTAACATCATTTGAAAAATAGAGTAAATATCCGCTGATACAGTATTCTGCTTTTACACTTGGGCTGAAATATGATAAAATAGAGTATCAACTAGTTGAGGTAAAAAGGATGACTGTAAAAATTAATACAAAAGATGGTCAAATCGAACTAACAGATGAAGTGATTGCAACCGTCGTAGGTGGAGCAGCAACTGAAATTTTTGGTGTGGTCGGTATGGCTAGTAAAAATGCCCTCAAAGATAATTTCCAAGCCCTTCTAGGTAAGGAAAATTATTCTAAAGGTGTCGTCGTAAAGGCGGCCGAAGATGGCAGTATTGCAGTTGATGTATATACCGTGTTGAGCTACGGAACAAAGATTAGCGAAGTGTCAAAAAACATTCAAGAGCGTGTTCGTTTTAGTTTGGAAAACCAACTTGGAATTACTGCTCAGACTGTAAATGTCTACATTCAAAATATCAAAGTTGTAGGAGAATAACCGTGTCAAAAATTACTACTAGCTTATTTCAAGAAATGGTGCAGGCTGCATCAACTCGCTTGAATAAGCAAGCTGAATATGTCAATTCATTAAACGTCTTTCCAGTTCCAGATGGAGATACTGGAACAAACATGGGAATGACCATTGAAAATGGAGCTAAAGAAGTTGCAGACAAGCCAGCTTCTACAGTTGGCGAGGTAGCGAGCATTCTTGCCAAAGGTCTTTTGATGGGTGCGCGTGGAAACTCAGGCGTTATTACGTCTCAGCTTTTCCGTGGATTTTCACAAGCTATCAAGGATAAAGATGAGTTAACAGGTCAAGACTTGGCCCTTGCCTTCCAATCAGGTGTGGAAGTTGCCTATAAGGCAGTGATGAAACCAGTTGAAGGAACGATTTTGACAGTTTCTCGTGGGGCTGCTATCGGTGCTAAGAAAAAAGCTGAGCAAACAGATGACGCTGTTGAAGTCATGCGCGCAGCCTTGGAAGGTGCTAAAACAGCTCTAGCTAAAACACCAGACATGCTTCCAGTATTGAAAGAAGTTGGCGTTGTGGACTCAGGTGGTCAAGGACTGGTCTTTATCTACGAAGGTTTCCTTTCAGCCCTTACTGGTGAATATATCGCATCTGAGGACTTTGTAGCGACTCCGGCCAACATGAGTGAAATGATCAATGCAGAGCACCACAAGTCTGTAGCTGGTCATGTAGCGACTGAGGATATCACCTTTGGTTACTGTACTGAAATCATGGTAGCTCTTAAGCAAGGCCCAACCTATGCCAAAGATTTTGACTACGATGAATTCCGTAACTACTTGAATGAGCTTGGAGATTCTCTCCTCGTTGTTAATGATGATGAAATCGTCAAAGTCCATGTCCATACAGAAGATCCAGGTCTTGTTATGCAAGAAGGTCTCAAATATGGTAGCTTGGTCAAGGTAAAAGTTGACAATATGCGTAACCAACACGAAGCGCAGGTTGAGAAAGAAGCTGCTCAAGTTAGCAAACCAGCTGAAGAAAAAGAGTATGCTTTGATTGCTGTGGTGGCTGGTAAAGGTCTAGCAGATATCTTCCGTTCTCAAGGTGTGGATTATGTTATCGAGGGCGGTCAAACCATGAACCCTTCAACAGAAGACTTTATCAAGGCTGTTGAACAGGTTAACGCTCGTAACATCATCTTCCTGCCAAACAACAAAAACATCTTCATGGCAGCTCAATCTGCAGCAGAAGTTTTGGAACAACCAGCAGTAGTGGTGGAAGCTCGTACTTTGCCACAAGGTTTGACAAGTCTTCTCGCCTTTGATCCAAGTAAGTCCATAGAAGAAAACCAAGAGCGTATGACTGCTGCTCTTAGCGATGTCGTTAGTGGAAGCGTCACAACAGCTGTGCGTGATACAACCATTGATGGCTTAGAAATCCATGAAAACGATAATCTAGGTATGGTGGATGGGAAAATCCTCGTGTCAAACCCTGATATGCACCAAACCTTGATAGAAACCTTGAAACATATGTTGGATGAAGATAGTGAAATTGTAACCTTCTATGTCGGTGAAGACGGAAGCGAAGAACTTGCCAATGAAATTGCCCAAGAAATCACAGAAGAATTCGAAGATGTTGAAGTCGAGATTCATCAAGGTCAACAACCTGTTTACCCATACCTATTTAGTGTGGAATAAGATTGATGAAGAACTGAGAAATCAGTTCTTTTTTCTTTTTTAGTAAATGAAATCGGTATCTTTTTAATAAAAACAAAAATAACATTCATAAATAAACGTTAAAATAGAAAATTCAGAAAATTTCTTCTTTTCTCTTGAAAAATTTTGAAAAAATGGTATGATAGTAACAAGTTATTTTTAAGAGAAGAGAAAGGGGAACAATGGAGAAAATCAGTTTAGAATCTCCTAAGACGGGGTCGGATCTAGTTTTGGAAACACTTCGTGATTTAGGAATTGATACCATCTTTGGTTATCCTGGTGGTGCGGTCTTGCCTTTTTATGATGCGATATATAATTTTAAAGGTATTCGCCACATTCTAGGGCGCCATGAGCAAGGTTGTTTGCATGAAGCTGAAGGTTATGCCAAATCAACTGGAAAGTTGGGTGTTGCCGTCGTCACTAGCGGACCGGGAGCAACAAATGCCATTACAGGGATTGCAGATGCCATGAGCGATAGTGTTCCCCTTTTGGTCTTTACAGGTCAGGTAGCGAGAGCAGGGATTGGGAAAGATGCCTTTCAGGAGGCAGACATCGTGGGAATTACCATGCCAATCACTAAGTACAATTACCAAGTTCGTGAGACAGCTGATATCCCTCGTATCATTACGGAAGCTGTCCATATCGCAACTACAGGTCGCCCAGGGCCAGTCGTAATTGACCTACCTAAAGACGTGTCTGCTTTAGAAACAGACTTCATCTATTCACCAGAAGTGAACCTACCAAGCTACCAACCGACTCTTGAGCCAAATGATATGCAAATCAAGAAAATTTTGAAGCAATTATCCAAGGCTAAAAAGCCAGTCTTGCTAGCTGGTGGTGGAATTAGTTATGCTGAAGCAGCTGCAGAATTAAATGAATTTGCAGAGCGTTATCAAATTCCAGTGGTAACCAGCCTTTTGGGGCAAGGAACGATTGCAACGAGTCACCCACTCTTTCTTGGAATGGGAGGTATGCACGGGTCATTCGCAGCTAATATTGCCATGACGGAAGCCGACTTTATGATTAGTATTGGTTGCCGTTTCGATGACCGTTTGACAGGAAATCCAAAGACTTTTGCTAAGAATGCTAAGGTTGCCCACATTGATATTGACCCTGCCGAGATTGGCAAGATTATCAGTGCAGATATTCCGGTAGTTGGAGATGCTAAGAAAGCCTTGCAAATGTTGTTAGCGGAACCAACAGTTCATAACAATACTGAGAAATGGATTGAGAAAGTTACTAAAGACAAGAACCGTGTTCGTTCTTATGATAAGAAAGAGCGTGTGGTTCAGCCGCAAGCTGTTATTGAACGAATTGGTGAATTGACGAATGGAGATTCCATTGTGGTAACAGACGTTGGTCAACACCAAATGTGGACAGCTCAGTATTATCCCTACCAAAACGAACGTCAGTTAGTGACTTCAGGTGGTTTGGGAACGATGGGATTTGGAATTCCAGCAGCAATCGGTGCTAAAATTGCTAACCCAGATAAGGAAGTAGTCTTGTTTGTTGGGGATGGCGGTTTCCAAATGACTAACCAGGAATTGGCTATTTTGAACATTTACAAGGTGCCAATCAAGGTGGTTATGCTGAACAACCACTCACTTGGAATGGTTCGCCAGTGGCAGGAATCCTTCTATGAAGGTAGAACATCAGAGTCAGTCTTTGACACCCTTCCTGATTTCCAATTGATGGCACAAGCTTATGGCATTAAAAACTATAAGTTTGACAATCCTGAGACCTTGGCTCAAGACCTTGAAGTGATCACTGAGAATGTTCCTATGCTCATCGAGGTAGATATTTCTCGTAAGGAACAGGTGTTACCAATGGTACCAGCTGGTAAGAGTAATCATGAGATGTTGGGGGTGAAGTTCCATGCGTAGAATGTTAACAGCAAAACTACAAAATCGTTCAGGAGTCCTCAATCGCTTTACAGGTGTCCTATCTCGTCGTCAGGTTAATATTGAAAGCATCTCTGTTGGAGCAACAGAAGATCCAAATGTATCGCGTATTACCATTATTATTGATGTTGCTTCACATGATGAGGTGGAGCAAATTATCAAACAGCTCAATCGTCAGATTGATGTGATTCGCATTCGTGATATTACAGACAAGCCTCATTTGGAGCGCGAGGTGATTTTGGTTAAGATGTCAGCGCCAGCTGAGAAGCGAGCTGAGATTCTAGCGATTATTCAACCTTTCCGTGCAACAGTGGTAGACGTAGCACCAAGCTCGATTACCATTCAGATGACGGGAAATGCAGAAAAGAGCGAAGCTTTATTGCGAGTCATTCGACCATACGGTATTCGTAATATTGCTCGTACGGGTGCAACTGGATTTACCCGCGATTAAAAATCCGACTTAAATTTGTTAAACTAGCCTAAAAGGCAATAAATAATAGAAAAGAGAGAAAAACTATGGCAGTTCAAATGGAATACGAAAGAGATGTTAAAGTAGCAGCACTTGACGGTAAAAAAATCGCTGTTATCGGTTATGGTTCGCAAGGACATG
This sequence comes from Streptococcus sp. KHUD_011, assembly GCF_046352925.1. Lineage (GTDB taxonomy): Bacteria > Bacillota > Bacilli > Lactobacillales > Streptococcaceae > Streptococcus. Next base: position 267,601 of record NZ_CP157578.1, read on the forward strand.
CGCATGCACAAAACTTGCGTGATTCAGGTCGTGATGTTATCATCGGTGTACGTCCAGGTAAATCTTTTGACAAAGCAAAAGAAGATGGATTTGATACTTACACAGTAGCAGAAGCAACTAAATTAGCTGACGTTATCATGATTTTGGCACCAGACGAAATCCAACAAGAATTGTACGAAGCAGAAATTGCTCCAAACTTGGAAGCTGGAAATGCAGTTGGATTTGCTCATGGTTTCAACATTCACTTTGAATTTATCAAAGTTCCTGCGGATGTAGATGTCTTCATGTGTGCACCTAAAGGGCCAGGACACTTGGTACGCCGTACTTACGAGGAAGGATTTGGTGTTCCAGCTCTTTATGCAGTATATCAAGATGCAACAGGAAATGCGAAAAACATTGCTATGGACTGGTGTAAAGGTGTTGGAGCTGCCCGTGTAGGTCTTCTTGAAACAACATACAAAGAAGAAACTGAAGAAGATTTGTTTGGTGAACAAGCTGTACTTTGTGGTGGTTTGACTGCCCTTATCGAAGCAGGTTTCGAAGTCTTGACAGAAGCAGGTTACGCTCCAGAATTGGCTTACTTTGAAGTTCTTCACGAAATGAAATTGATCGTTGACTTGATCTATGAAGGTGGATTCAAGAAAATGCGTCAATCAATTTCAAACACTGCTGAATATGGTGACTATGTATCAGGTCCACGTGTGATTACTGAGCAAGTTAAAGAAAATATGAAGGCTGTCTTGGCAGACATCCAAAATGGTAAATTTGCAAATGACTTTGTAAATGACTATAAAGCTGGACGTCCAAAATTGACTGCTTACCGTGAACAAGCAGCTAACCTTGAAATTGAAAAAGTTGGTGCAGAATTGCGTAAAGCAATGCCTTTCGTTGGTAAAAACGACGATGATGCATTCAAAATCTATAACTAATTGATAGAAATTAAGGTGAAGGCGAGTTGGGGGACTAACTCGCTTTTATAATCAATTCATCTCTCTTTTTAAGAAGATGGATTGAGATAATACTCAATGAAAATCAAAGAGCAAACTAGGAAGCTAGCCGTAGGCTGCTCAAAGCACTGCTTTGAGCTTGTAAATAAGACTGACGGAGTCAGCTCAAAACACTGTTTTGAGGTTGTGGATAGAACTGACGAAGTCAGCTCAAAACACTGTTTTGAGGTTGTGGATAGAACTGACGAAGTCAGTAACCATACCTACTCCAAGGTAAAGCTGACGTGGTTTGAAGAGACTTTCGAAGAGTATAAGTATGAAATAGTCTAGGAGAAAAAGATGTTAAGTTCAAAAGATATCATCAAGGCTCATAAGGTCTTGAATGGTGTGGTTGTGAATACACCGCTTGATTATGACCATTATTTATCGGAGAAGTATGGTGCTAAGATTTATTTGAAAAAGGAAAATGCCCAACGTGTTCGTTCTTTTAAAATTCGCGGTGCCTATTATGCCATTTCCCAGCTCAGCAAGGAAGAGCGTGAACGAGGAGTAGTCTGCGCTTCTGCGGGAAATCATGCACAGGGTGTTGCCTATACTTGTAATGAAATGAAAATTCCTGCAACTATTTTCATGCCCATCACTACTCCGCAACAAAAAATTGGTCAAGTTCGATTTTTTGGTGGGGACTTCGTGAACATTAAACTAGTTGGAGATACCTTTGATGCCTCAGCTAAAGCAGCTCAAGAATTTACACTTTCTGAAAACCGTACCTTTATTGATCCCTTTGATGATGCCCATGTTCAAGCTGGTCAAGGGACAGTTGCTTATGAGATTTTAGAAGAAGCTCGAAAAGAATCGATTGATTTCGATGCTGTTTTGGTCCCTGTTGGAGGCGGAGGTCTCATTGCTGGAGTTTCGACTTATATCAAGGAAACAAGTCCAGAGATTGAAGTCATTGGGGTAGAGGCAAATGGAGCGCGTTCCATGAAGGCTGCCTTTGAAGCTGGTGGGCCTGTCAAACTCAAGGAAATTGACAAATTTGCAGATGGGATTGCTGTTCAGAAGGTAGGTCAGTTGACCTATGAGGCAACTCGTCAACATGTTCAAACTTTGGTAGGTGTCGATGAGGGATTGATTTCTGAAACCTTGATTGATCTCTACTCTAAGCAAGGGATTGTCGCAGAACCTGCTGGAGCGGCTAGTATCGCCTCTTTAGAGGTTTTAGCTGAATATATCAAGGGGAAAACCATTTGTTGTATCATTTCTGGAGGAAATAATGACATTAACCGTATGCCAGAAATGGAAGAGCGTGCCTTGATTTATGATGGGATTAAGCATTACTTTGTGGTCAATTTTCCACAGCGTCCAGGGGCCTTACGTGAGTTTGTAAATGATATCTTGGGGCCAAATGATGATATCACACGTTTTGAGTATATCAAACGAGCTAGCAAGGGGACAGGACCAGTATTGATTGGGATTGCCTTGGCAGATAAGCATGATTATGCAGGTTTGATTCGTCGAATGGAAGGGTTTGATCCATCTTATATTAACTTAAATGGTAATGAAACGCTCTATAATATGCTTGTCTGAGGACTAATAAAAAAATATCATATTATTTGCACAACTGATGTATAGGTGCTATAATGAGGGTGAAGAAAGGGGGCGATTCCTATGGACTTAGGAAATCGATTACGCTATTTCTATCTCAACTCATTATAGTACCTATGTTTTTTGATTTGGTTTATAGTAAGGGAGTAAAATTACTTATTATATTTAAGGAGTATTTTTGAAATCCACTATTTTATATAGGGCTAATCTGTGGTTTGGTTAAATATAATAGGAATTAGAAAAAATAATCAATACTAATGAGAAACCTTATAATGAACTGACTGAGAAGAGTGATGAGATACTAAGAAGATAAAAACAGTAGAAAATGTTGAAAGATAGGATACTATTGTTTCTTAATTACTAATCTTTTTATTGGTTTAAAGAAACAAAAAAGGAAGATAAAGTAAATAAATAGTACCAGTTGAGCAAGTGAAAAGTGCTTATAAAGGCAGGAAGAATATTAAAGAAGGAGAAGAGAAAGAATAGTTACTAATAGTGTGGAGAGAAAGTGTTTCGCTATTAGAAATATCGTTTTAAAGTTGGATAAATAGAATAAAGTTGAGTATAAAACCTGTCTAACCTATCCCGAACTGGTATTTGTAAATCATGAATATTTTTACAAGTAAAAGATTTAATAATACAATTATTTTAAAGGTATTTACTAATGGTTTATAGCAAGGGAAAACCTATATATTATCGGCTTTAATAAGATAGTAATAGAAAAATAAATCATTAATTTTATTGAATATATGTTTTTTTATTGACAAAAGTCATAAAAACGTATACAATTAAATATCGTAAAGAAGAAAATAGGAGAAGGACATGGCTAAGTCAAACTTTGAAAAAGTAGAATCAGTTGTTGGCTGGGTTCGTGATAAGAAAATCACAGGCTACCGTATCTCTAAAGAAACGAATGCGCGTGAAATGTCTATCATTGCTCTAGCGCAGGGTCGTGCAAAAGTAAAAAATATTTCATTTGAAACAGCTCTAGGTTTAATTGATTTCTATGAAAAAAATCATGAAAAATTTGAAGATTAATCTTTGGATAATGGCGGATTCTTGAATAGGGTCTGCCTTTTCATTTTTTGGCTAGTAAAAAGACTGCACGGTTGATGCAGCCTTTTCTTTTTATTTGAGATAGCGTTGAAGGAATTCTTTTGTACGGTCTTTTTTAGGATTGGTGAAGAGGTCTTCTGGTTTGCCTTCTTCAGCAATCACACCCTTATCCATAAAGATAACACGGTGAGAGACATCACGGGCGAATTCCATTTCGTGAGTTACGACAATCATAGTCAAGCCTTCTTGAGCCAGGTCCTGCATGATTTTGAGGACTTCTCCAACCATTTCTGGATCAAGAGCTGATGTTGGTTCATCAAAGAGAATAGCATCCGGATTCATGGAGAGGGCACGAGCGATGGCCACACGTTGTTTTTGCCCCCCTGAGAGTTGTTTTGGTTTGGCTTGCCAGTAGCGTTCTCCCATGCCGACCTTTTCTAGGTTTTCTTTGGCAATCTTTTCAGCTTCTGTACGTTCACGTTTAAGGACAGTTGTCTGAGCGACGATTGTGTTTTCAAGAACGTTTAGATTTTCAAAGAGGTTAAAGGATTGGAACACCATCCCCAATTTTTCACGGTATTGCGTGAGGTCATAGCCTTTTTCGAGGACGTTTTGTCCATGATAAAGGATTTGTCCATCAGTTGGCGTTTCAAGTAGGTTAATGGAGCGTAGGAAAGTTGATTTTCCGCTTCCAGAGCTTCCGATGATAGAGATAACTTCACCCTTGTGGACAGTTAGAGAAATGTCTTTTAGCACTTCGTTTTGTCCATAGGATTTTTTGAGGTGTTTAATTTCAAGGATTGCTTGTGTCATTATTTCAAATCCTCCGTTTGCATTTGGTTAGCACCTGTAGTATAGGTATCCATGTCCATGCGGCGTTCGATGAAGCGTAGGATACGTGTTACGGTGAAGGTGAGGACAAAGTAAATCACGGCGATGATTGTAAATGTCTGGAAGTATTGATAGGTTTGCGTTGCCACTGTATTTCCTGAGAAATAAAGTTCAACAACAGAGATAACGTTCAATACAGATGTATCTTTGATATTGATGACAAATTCATTACCAGTTGCTGGCAGGATGTTACGGACTACTTGAGGTAGGACAATCTTACGCATGGTTTGGTTATGAGTCATACCAAGAGCAGTAGCGGCTTCAAATTGTCCCTTGTCAACTGCTAGGATACCACCACGGACGATTTCAGTCATGTAGGCACCGGTGTTGATCGAAACGATGAAGATAGCAGCTAGTGTACGGTCAAGGTTGATACCGAAAGCTTGGGCAGTTCCATAGTAGATAACCATCGATTGAACAATCATTGGCGTACCACGGAAAATTTCAATATAGACATTGAGGATCCAGCCGACTAGTTTTTGTAGGCCGTAAATGGCTTTGTTTTCAGATAGTGGAGCAGTACGGAAAACACCGATGGCAAGGCCGATAATGAGACCTGTGATGGTTCCGACGATAGAGATTAAAAGAGTGATACCAGCACCACGCAAAAGTTGTTGCCAGTTTTCAGAAAGAATTTTAGCGACTTGGCTAAAGAAACTACTGCTAGTCTCTTCAGTTGTTGTAGCTTCGGCAGGTTGCTCTTTGATCATACGATCCATCAAGGCAACTTGGTCGTCTTTTGAAATGGTTTCAATGCTGGCATTGATTTGGCTAATACGGTTGTCATCTTTACGAAGTCCAATGGCGATAGCTGTATCTTCTTCCCCAGTTTTAAAACCGGGTTCTACTTGGACCATCTTGAACTTAGAGTTCGCAGTTTCGGCAGTCAGTGCTTCTGGGCGTTCAGAAACATAGGCATCGATGACACCGGCCTCAAGTGCTTGGCGCATTTGAGCGAAGTCTCCCATTGCTGTTTCTTTTTTAGCTCCTGGGATTTGTGCAATCAAGTCATAAAGGTAGACACCTTGTTGAGAAGTGATTTTCGCACCATTAAAGTCATCCAAAGATTTGGCATTTGCGTAGGCAGAATCTTTTTTGACCAGTAGAACTGGTTCGCTAGTATAGTAACTGCTTGAAAAGGCAATTTCTTGTTTGCGCTCGGCAGTAGGACTCATACCTGCGATAATCATGTCAATCTTACCAGAAGTAAGGGCAGGGACTAGACCTTCCCACTTGGTTTTAACAACCAAAGGTTCTTTACCTAAGTCCTTAGCGATTTTCTTGGCGATTTGAACATCGTATCCATTGGCATACTGGTTAGTCCCATCGATTTTGACAGCTCCATTGCTATCATCATCCTGAGTCCAGTTAAAGGGAGCATATGCTGCTTCCATCCCGATGCGTAAATATTCATCAGCTTGAGCAACATTGACAAGTCCTAGCATCAGCAAAAGACTTGTGAAAATAGATAAGTATATTTTTCTCATGATTTCTCCTATTTCTAATCTATTAAAAAATAACTGTCTCCTATTTTATCGAAAAAAACTCTATTTTTCAATATAGGTAAGCCCTTACTTATGAAAAAATGATATAATGATAGCAAAGATAAAAAGGGGGCTTAGTTGATGAAAAAAACTTTTTTCTTACTGGTGTTAGGCTTGTTTTGCCTTCTGCCACTCTCTGTTTTTGCCATTGATTTCAAGATAAACTCTTACCAAGGGGATTTGTATATTCATGCAGACAATACGGCAGAATTTAGACAAAAGATAGTTTATCAGTTTGAGGAGGACTTTAAGGGGCAAATCGTGGGACTTGGACGTGCTGGCAAGATGCCTAGTGGGTTTGACATTGATCCTCATCCAAAGGTTCAGGCTACGAAAAATGGTGCTGAACTAGCAGACGTTACTAGCGAAGTGATAGAAGGAGCAGATGGTTATACTGTTAAAGTCTATAATCCAGGCCAGGAAGGCGACACAGTTGAAGTTGACCTTATCTGGAACTTAAAGAATTTGCTTTTCCTTTATGATGATATCGCTGAATTAAATTGGCAACCTCTGACAGATAGTTCAGGGGCTATTGGGAAGTTTGAATTTCATGTAAGGGGAGACAAGGGGGCTGAAAAACTCTTTTTCCATACAGGGAAACTTTTTAGAGAGGGAACGGTTGAAAAGAGTAACCTTGATTATACTATTCGTTTAGACAATCTTCCTCCTAAGCGTGGAGTTGAATTGCATGCTTATTGGCCTCGGACCGATTTTGCTAGCGCTAGGGATCAGGGCTTGAAAGGGAATCGTTTAGAAGAGTTTAATAGGATAGAAGACTCGATTGTTAAAGAAAAAGAGCAAAGTAAACAGCTAGTTACTTGGGTCTTCCCTTCTATCCTTTCCATCTCCTTGTTATTGAGTGTCTGCTTCTATTTTATTTATAGAAGAAAGACCACTTCTTCAGTTAAATATGCTAAAAATCATCGTCTCTATGAACCACCAATGGAGTTAGAACCTATGGTTTTATCGGAGGCTGTCTACTCGACCTCCTTGGAGGAAGTGAGTCCTCTAACCAAAGGAGCAGGTAAATTCACCTTTGACCAACTTGTTCAAGCTACCTTGTTAGATGTGGTTGACCGCGGAAATGTCTCTATTATTTCAGAAGGGGATGCAGTTGGGTTAAGACTGGTAAAAGAAGATGGTTTGTCAAGCTTTGAGAAAGACTGTCTAAATCTGGCTTTTTCAGGCAAAAAAGAAGAAACTCTTTCCAATTTGTTTGCGGATTACAAGGTATCTGATAGTCTTTATCGTAGAGCAAAAGTCTCTGATGAAAAACGGATTCAAGCAAAGGGGCGTCAGCTCAAATCTTCTTTTGAAGAAGTATTGAAAGAGATGCAAGAAGGAGTGAGAAATCGAGTTTCCTTCTGGGGACTTCCGGATTATTATCGTCCCTTGACTGGTGGGGAAAAGGCCTTGCAAGTGGGGATGGGACTCTCCACTATCTTACCTCTATCTATCGGATTTGGTTTGTTCTTGTACAGCTTAGACGTTCATGACTATCTTTACCTCCCCTTACCAATACTTGGTTTTCTAGGTTTGGTTTTGGCTGTTTTCTATTATTGGAAGCTTCGATTAGATAATCGTGATGGTGTCCTAAATGAAGCAGGGGCAGAAGTCTACTATCTCTGGACCAGTTTTGAAAATATGTTGCGTGAGATTGCACGATTGGATCAGGCTGAATTGGAAAGTATTGTGGTTTGGAATCGCCTCTTGGTTTATGCGACCTTATTTGGCTATGCGGACAAGGTCAGTCATTTGATGAAGGTTCATCACATCCAGGTAGAAAATCCAGATATCAATCTCTATGTAGCTTATAGCTGGCATAGTATGTTTTATCATTCAACAGCAAAAATGAGCCATTATGCCAGTGTCGCAAATACAGCAAGTACCTACTCCGTATCTTCTGGAAGTGGAAGTTCTGGTGGTGGCTTCTCCGGAGGAGGAGGCGGTGGCAGTATAGGCGCCTTTTAAAGAGAGCTATCACAGGCTGAAAAAATATGCTATAATGGAAGATAGAAAAAAAGGAGTAATCTATGTATCTTATTGAAATTTTAAAATCTATCTTCTTCGGGATTGTTGAAGGAATTACGGAATGGTTGCCGATTTCTAGTACAGGTCACTTGATTTTAGCAGAGGAATTTATCCAATACCAAAATCAAAACGAAGCCTTTATTTCCATGTTTAATGTCGTGATTCAGCTTGGTGCGATTTTGGCGGTCATGGTAATCTACTTTAACAAGCTCAATCCTTTCAAACCGACTAAGGACAAGCAGGAAGTTCGTAAGACTTGGAGACTATGGCTGAAGGTCTTGATTGCAACTTTGCCTTTACTTGCCGTCTTTAAGTTTGATGATTGGTTTGATACTCACTTCCATAACATGGTTTCTGTTGCACTCATGTTGATTATCTATGGGATTGCCTTTATCTATTTGGAAAAGCGCAATAAAGCGCGTGCTATCGAGCCAAGTGTGACAGAGTTAGATAAACTTCCTTATACGACAGCTTTCTATATCGGACTCTTCCAAGTTCTTGCGCTTTTACCAGGAACCAGCCGTTCTGGGGCAACGATTGTCGGTGGTTTGTTAAATGGAACCAGTCGTTCTGTTGTGACAGAGTTTACCTTCTATCTTGGAATTCCAGTTATGTTTGGAGCTAGCGCCTTAAAGATTTTCAAATTTGTAAAAGCAGGACAACTCTTGGACTTCGGGCAATTGTTCTTGCTCTTGGTTGCCATGGGAGTCGCTTTCGCAGTCAGCATGGTCGCTATTCGTTTCTTGACCAGCTATGTGAAAAAACACGACTTTACCCTTTTTGGTAAATACCGTATCGTGCTTGGTAGTATCTTGCTACTTTATAGCTTTGTTCGTTTATTTGTATAAGAAAAACCTTGAAGGGGCAGCTCTTCAAGGTTTTATACTCTTCGAAAATCAAATTCAAACCGCGTCAGCTTCGCCTTGCCGTACTCAAGTACAGCCTGCGGCTAGCTTCCTAGTTTGCTCTTTGATTTTTCATTGAGTATTAAAATCCAGTCACGGTAATTCCCAACAGGCGGACACCTCTTTCTTTCTCGCTTAATTCTTCATAGAGTTGCAGGGCTATTTGGCTTATCTGACTAGCATTCTGTGTTTTTTGAGCAAGACTTTTTCGTTTAGTAAGAGTTGAAAAGTCCTCATAGCGGATTTTCAAAATGACAATTTTTCCAGCTTTTTCTTGCTGATTGAGATTGAGAGCGACTCTTTCTGATAGAAGAGTCAGCTCTTTTTTGATATCTTCCTCGGCACGGAGAATCTTCCCGTAGGTTTTCTCCTTCCCGATTGATTTACGGATGCGATTGGATTTGACGGGGGAATTGTGAATACCACGAGCCTTTCGATACAGGTCATAGCCCAGTCTGCCAAAGCGGTCTATTAGGGTCACTTCAGGAACTTCAAGTAAATCAGCGCCAGTAAAAACACCCATTTGAAGCAGACGTTCTACTGTCTTTTTTCCTACTCCATGAAACTTGGAAATATCCATTTGTTTGAGAAAATCCTCAGCCTGGTCAGGTAGAATCACTGTCAAACCATGAGGTTTTTGATAATCGCTAGCCATTTTAGCTAAGAATTTGTTATAAGAAACGCCAGCAGAAGCAGTTAGATGGAGTTCTTGCCAGATATCCTCTTGAATGAGGCGAGCGATTTTGACCGCTGACTTGATACCGAGTTTATTTTCTGTTACATCCAAATAGGCTTCGTCAATACTCATAGGCTCAATCAAATCTGTGTAGCGCTTAAAAATAGCTCGAATCTGGAGTCCCACAGCTTTGTATTTCTCATAATTTCCTGAGATGAAGACGGCCTGGGGACAACGCTCATAGGCTTCCTTAGAGCTCATGGCTGAATGGACACCAAAAGCTCGCGCCTCATAGCTACAGGTAGAAACGACTCCCCGCCCACCTGTTTGCCGAGGGTCGTTTCCGATAATGACAGGTTTTCCTCTGAGCTTAGGATTATCCCTGATTTCCACGGCAGCAAAAAAGGCATCCATGTCAATATGGATGATTTTTCTTGACAAATCATTTAACAAAGGAAAAATCAACATGCCTAGCCCCCTTTTTACTGCTTATTTTCTTTTATTATACCCTTTTTTCTGAAAAAAGGGAAAAAGGGTATATTTTTTTCAAAAATATAATACAGTTTGGAACAAAACATAGACTGTTTTAGAAAAGAAAGTGTAAAAATAAGGGTTTTCTACTTGTTGAAATCGGTTACTGTGTGTTATACTTGTCTCATGAATGTAACAGATGGTTGTTACTAGAAAGAAAAAAGAGGACATTAACATGGTTGTTAAGACAGTTGTTGAAGCACAAGATATTTTTGACAAAGCTTGGGAAGGCTTCAAAGGCGTAGATTGGAAAGAAAAAGCAAGTGTATCACGCTTCGTACAAGCTAACTACACACCTTATGATGGAGACGAAAGCTTCCTCGCAGGACCAACAGAACGTTCACTTCACATCAAAAAAATTGTAGAAGAAACTAAGGCTCACTACGAAGAAACTCGTTTCCCAATGGACACTCGTCCAACATCTATCGCTGATATCCCAGCAGGATTTATTGATAAAGAAAACGAAGTGATTTATGGTATCCAAAATGATGAACTCTTCAAATTGAACTTCATGCCAAAAGGTGGTATCCGTATGGCTGAAACTACTTTGAAAGAAAATGGATACGAACCAGACCCAGCTGTTCACGAAATCTTTACTAAATACGTAACAACAGTTAACGACGGTATCTTCCGTGCCTACACTTCAAACATTCGTCGCGCACGTCACGCACACACTGTAACTGGTCTTCCAGATGCATACTCACGCGGACGTATCATCGGTGTTTACGCACGTCTTGCTCTTTACGGTGCAGACTACTTGATGCAAGAAAAAGTAAACGATTGGAATGCAATCGAAGAAATCGATGAAGAAACAATCCGTCTTCGTGAAGAAATCAACCTTCAATACCAAGCATTGCAACAAGTTGTTCGCTTGGGTGACCTTTACGGAGTTGACGTTCGCAAACCAGCGATGAACACTAAGGAAGCAATCCAATGGGTTAACATCGCCTTCATGGCTGTCTGCCGTGTTATCAACGGTGCTGCTACATCTCTAGGACGTGTGCCAATCGTATTGGACATCTTTGCAGAACGTGACCTTGCTCGTGGTACATTTACTGAATCAGAAATCCAAGAATTCGTTGATGATTTCGTTATGAAACTTCGTACAGTTAAATTTGCTCGTACTAAAGCTTACGACCAATTGTACTCAGGTGACCCAACTTTCATCACAACTTCTATGGCTGGTATGGGTAACGACGGTCGTCACCGTGTTACTAAGATGGACTACCGTTTCTTGAACACTCTTGACAACATCGGTAACTCTCCAGAACCAAACTTAACAGTTCTTTGGACTGACAAATTGCCATACAACTTCCGTCGCTACTGTATGCACATGAGCCACAAACACTCTTCTATCCAATACGAAGGTGTAACAACAATGGCTAAAGACGGATATGGTGAAATGAGCTGTATCTCATGCTGTGTGTCTCCACTTGACCCAGAAAATGAAGAACAACGCCACAACATCCAGTACTTCGGTGCGCGTGTAAACGTATTGAAAGCCCTTCTTACTGGTTTGAACGGTGGTTACGACGATGTTCACAAAGATTACAAAGTATTTGACATCGAACCAATCCGTGACGAAGTTCTTGAATTTGAATCAGTTAAAGCTAACTTTGAAAAATCTCTTGACTGGTTGACTGACACTTACGTAGATGCTTTGAACATCATCCACTACATGACTGATAAGTACAACTACGAAGCTGTTCAAATGGCCTTCTTGCCAACTAAACAACGTGCGAACATGGGATTCGGTATCTGTGGATTTGCTAACACTGTTGATACATTGTCAGCTATCAAATACGCTACAGTTAAACCAATCCGTGATGAAAATGGCTACATCTACGATTACGAAACAATCGGCGAATACCCACGTTGGGGTGAAGATGATCCACGTTCAAACGAATTGGCAGAATGGTTGATTGAAGCTTACACAACTCGTCTACGTAGCCACAAACTTTACAAAGACGCAGAAGCTACAGTATCACTTTTGACTATCACATCTAACGTTGCTTACTCTAAACAAACTGGTAACTCGCCAGTCCACAAAGGTGTATACCTTAACGAAGATGGTTCTGTGAACTTGTCTAAACTTGAATTCTTCTCACCAGGTGCTAACCCATCTAACAAAGCTAAAGGTGGATGGTTGCAAAACTTGAACTCACTTGCTAGCCTTGACTTCGGTTATGCCGCTGACGGTATCTCATTGACAACTCAAGTATCACCTCGTGCTCTTGGTAAGACTCGTGACGAACAAGTTGATAACTTGGTAACAATCCTTGATGGATACTTCGAAAACGGTGGACAACACGTTAACTTGAACGTTATGGACTTGAACGATGTTTACGAAAAGATCATGTCAGGTGAAGACGTTATCGTACGTATCTCTGGATACTGTGTAAACACTAAATACCTCACTCCAGAACAAAAAACTGAATTGACACAACGTGTCTTCCACGAAGTTCTTTCAATGGATGATGCTTTGAGCTAATCAAGTTCTTGAATAATGAAAAGGAACCCTCGGTCAGTCGACTGAGGGTTGTTTTTGGGTTCTTAAATTCCTTAAGTCAGGCACTGAAATGTCTGACCGGGATTCAAAGATACTTGTTGAGTTGCGGGAGGTATTTGATACTCAATGAAAATCAAAGAGCAAACTAGGAAGATAGCCGCAGGTTGCTCAAAACAGTGTTTTGAGGTTGTGGATAGAAGTGACGAAGTCAGTAACCATACTTATGGCAAGGCGAAGCTGACGTGGTTTGAAGAGATTTTCGAAGAGTATGAAAATAAAAAAACCACACTTTGTAAGAAACAAGGTGTGGTTGTATTATGTGACTATTAGTCCGTCTCGCTCCGTTAGGTGCGAGACAAAACAACCACCCGCTATGCGGGTGCGCGTCGAAGGTTATACCAAAAAAACTCCGAACGCGATACAATAAAGGTGTTCAAGCCAATTGTAAAGCGAAAGGAGAAAAATATGGCACAAAAGGCTCATAGTTTATCGCACACAAAGTGGCACTGTAAGTATCACATTGTGTTCACCCCTAAGTATAGACGAAAAGTTATCTATAATCAATATCGAAGTAGTTTAGGCGAAATATTTCATCGCTTGTGTAGTTATAAAGGAGTTGAAATTATCGAGGGTCACTTAATGCCAGACCATGTACACATGTTAGTAAGTATTCCACCAAGGATAAGTGTTTCGAGTTTCATGGGTTATTTAAAAGGAAAAAGTGCACTCATGATGTTTGACAAACACGCCAATCTCAAGTACAAGTTTGGGAATCGGCATTTCTGGGCGGAAGGTTACTATGTGAGTACAGTAGGGCTTAATGAAGCCACAATTAAGAAATATATTCAAGAACAGGAAAAGCATGATATAGCACTAGATAAATTAAGTGTAAAAGAATATGAGGATCCCTTTAGGGATAGTGGTAAGTAATACTAAAGCCTCTTTGAGAGGCAAGTGACGAGTCAAGAGCAATAAGGCTTGAACAAAGTGAAAGCCAGCGTCTTTAGGCGCTGGCTGGTAATTTGGGCTTATAGCCCTGGGACAAACCACCCGTTTGACGGGTGGTCATGATTTTATCTCTTAGACCAAGTTCTCTTCATAAAGAGAAGTAGGATTGGGTAAATCTCCAAGCGCCCTGCAATCATTGCAAAGGAGAGGAGAATTTTTGAGATAGGACTAAAGATTGAGAAGCTAGAAGTTGTTCCTAGAATAGGTCCGATATTATTGAAACAGCTAAAGACAGCGCTAGTCACAACCAGAAAATCATTGCTATCTAGGCTGACAATAAAGATAAGTGCTAGCAAAATCATAGCATAGATGACAAAGTACTTGAGAATCTTATGCTGGGTATCTTTGTCAATCACCGTTTTATTAACATGGAGGGTTAAAACACGGTGGGGCGATAGGATTGACAAAATTTGGTTTTTGGCAATTTTTGAAAGAATAAGGCCTCGAATAACCTTGAGTCCACCTGCGGTTGATCCAGCAGAGCCGCCGATTCCCATGAGAAAGAGGAGGATAAACTGGGAGAAGAGGGGCCAGTTGGTAATATCTCCATATCCAAAACCAGTTGTTGTAATGATGTTGGAAACCTGGAAGAAGGCCATTTCAAAACTTTTTGAAAATCCCGGGTAGAGATAGAGAGTATTGAGGCTGATCAAGCCTGTAGAAATCATTACGATGAATAAGTAAGCCCGAAGTTCTTCATCTCCAAAGAAGGCTTTGATGCGACGGAGCATGAGGTAGTAGTAGAGATTGAAATTGACCCCAAAAACCAGAACTCCGATACTAACCAGATAGGTAATTAGTGAGCTGCCATAGTGGGCAATCCCGTCATTATAGACGGTAAAGCCTCCTGTACCCGCTGTTCCCATGGCAATGACAAAACTATCAAATAGAGGCATTCCGGCTAGGTAATAGATGATGACAAAGAGGGAAAAGAGAGCTAGATAAAGGAGATAGAGAATCTGGGCAGTATTTTTTAGCTTGGATACTACTTTACCGAAAACAGGGCCAGGAACCTCAGCCTTCATCACCTCTAGGTGGCTATTTTTGGCGTTATCCATGATAGCAAGTGCAAAAACAAGCACTCCCATCCCTCCAATCAAGTGGGTAAAGCTTCGCCAGAAGAGGAGGGAACGACTGAGAACCGAAACGTCGTTCAGAATAGTTGCCCCAGTAGTTGTAAAGCCAGAACTAATCTCAAAAAAGGCATCGATAACGCTGGGAATTTGCCCAGCAAAGACAAAGGGGAGACCGCCAAAGAAAGACCAAAGAATCCAACAGAGGGCAACGATCAAGATTCCTTCCTTGGCATAAATCCGCTGATTTTTTGGCTTTTGTAAAATTCCTGAACCACCTAGTAATACGAGAAGCCCAATCGTTGTAAAGAGGGCTGTAAAGACTTGGCTCGATTCGTGGTAATAGACAGCTACAGCTACAGGAACCAAGAGGAGAACAGCTTCAATCAAAAGTAACTTTGAAAGGAGGTAACGAATCATACTTTTATTCATTTCTTACCTCGCGATCAAGTCATAAATCTTGGTGATGTTTGGCAACAAGGTCGTTACTAGGAGCTTGTCTCCGACTTCAAGCATATCCTCCCCAGTTGGGAAAATAGTCTTGCCCTTTCGAATGATGGCTGCAATAAGAACCCCTTTTTTCAGTTTGAGTTGAGAAAGAGGTTTGGCAGTCATTTTATTGGCTTCCTTGATATGGAATTGTAGGGTTTCGATTTGGCCATTGGCTAGATGGTGCATGGCTTGAAGGTCTGAATACTGGGCATTGACACGACCACGAATAAAGTGCATAATCGTATCTACAGCAATGCTTTTAGGTGTGATGATACTTGAAAAATCAGGTGCATTGATAATCTCGAGGAGACTGGTACGATTGACCTTGGTAATATTTTTCTGTACACCTACCCTGTCAAGGAACATAGAAGTAATCAGATTTTCTTCATCGACTCCTGTTAGGGTCGCAACGGCATCATAGTTTTGAGCACTTTCTTCCAGTAGGATGTCTTTTGCGGTCCCATCTCCTTGAACGATGTAGAGATTTGGGAATTTCTCGCTAAAGAAGCTGGCGATCTCAGGATTGATTTCAATAACCTTGGTATCGATTCGACTGTCTTTGAGGATACCTAGTAGATAATAGGCAATTCTACCAGCTCCAACAATAAGAAGACTCTTCACGGCACGAGACTTGAAATAATTATGGAAGAGCATCATATCAACACGGTTACCAGTGACAAAGATTCTATCTTTATCTTGTACAGTCATGTCACCACTTGGAATGATAATTTGATGATCTCTTTCTATAGCACAGACAATGACATTACCGAATTTTTTCCGAAAATCAGAAATGGGCATTTGGCAAAGACCGCTGGAAGATTTAACAGTGAATTCCATCAAGCTGACCCTTCCTCCAAAGAAACGTTCGACAGACAGGGCATTTGGGAAGTCAATAATATTGGCAATGGCGCGAGCAGCCAAGAGCTCAGGGTTGACGATAAGAGAAAAACCGAGAATATTCTTTTCTTTGAAATAAGAGTTAGAATATTCAGGGTTCCGCACCCGAACGATGGTCTCTTTAGCTCCCATTTTCTTAGCGAGAACGGCTGCAATCATATTCACTTCATCATACTCAGTCAGGGCGATAAAGATATCACAATCCTGGACACTTGCTTGCTCAAGGATGGTAAAATCGGCCCCGTTGCCAAGGATACCCATGATATCAAAGCGATTGACAATATGATTGAGGACGGCTTCGTTTTGCTCAATCAGCAAAACATCATGCTTTTCTGCAACCAAGGAGCGACAGAGGGCAAAACCAACTTTTCCCCCTCCGACAAGGATAATTTTCATATTAAAACCTACTTTTTCATGATGTAACTATCATACCTTTTTTCAAGAAAAAATGCACCTACTAGCTAATAACCAGAGCTTTTAGTAGGAAATTTGCTATAAGGTAAAACTATACCCTAATCAATTGAAATAGCTATTAGCACCTTTCTCTGAAATATGGTATGATAAAGGATATACAAGGAGATAAAATGAATAATAATTTACTGGTATTACAATCAGACTTTGGTCTGGTTGATGGTGCGGTATCGGCTATGATTGGAGTGGCTTTAGAAGAATCTCCAACCATAAAAATTCATCACTTGACGCACGATATCACGCCTTATAATATTTTTGAGGGGAGCTACCGTCTCTTTCAGACGGTGGATTACTGGCCTGAGGGAACGACTTTTGTATCGGTTGTCGATCCAGGTGTCGGCTCGAAACGTAAGAGTGTGGTTGCCAAAACTGCAAAAAATCAATACATTGTCACACCAGACAATGGAACTCTTTCCTTTATCAAGAAACACGTTGGTATTGTAGCTATTCGTGAGATTTCTGAAGTGGCCAATCGACGTCAAAATACAGAGCATTCTTATACCTTCCACGGTCGTGATGTCTATGCCTATACTGGTGCTAAACTAGCCAGTGGTCACATTACTTTTGAGGAAGTGGGACCAGAGCTCAGTGTGGATCAGATTGTGGAGCTTCCAGTTGTAGAGACTATCATAGAAGATCATTTGGTGAAGGGAGCTATTGATATTCTGGATGTGCGTTTCGGTTCGCTTTGGACCTCTATCACGCGAGAAGAATTTTACAAGCTAGAACCAGCATTCGGTGATCGTTTTGAAGTGACCATCTATCATGCTGATATGCTGGTCTATCAAAATCAGGTTGTCTATGGCAAATCATTTGCTGATGTGAGAATTGGGCAACCCATCCTTTACATCAACTCTCTCTATCGTTTAGGTCTGGCAATTAACCAAGGTTCCTTTGCCAAAGCTTACAATGTGGGTGTCGGTTCATCTTGGACCATTGAAATAAAGAAAATAGAATCATAAAATAGGAGAATATAGATGAAAAATCAATCAATTAAACAAGTTGTTGCTATCGGTGTTGGAGCTGCGCTCTTTGTTGTCATCGGGATGATCAGTATTCCAACGCCTGTTCCAAATACAAGCATCCAGCTTCAGTATGCGGTACAGAGCCTCTTGTCTATTATTTTTGGCCCTCTAGTGGGACTACTTGTTGGTTTAATTGGGCATGCAGTGAAGGACTCTCTTGCTGGCTACGGTCTATGGTGGACTTGGATTATTGCTAGTGGTCTCTTTGGTCTAGCTGTAGGTCTCTTTAGAAAATACATTCGAGTAACACAGGGTGTTTTTGAGTTGAAGGATATTGTCTTCTTTAACCTCATTCAGATTGTTGCAAATGCTCTTGTTTGGGGTGTCTTGGCACCACTTGGAGATGTTGTGATTTATCAAGAAGCGGCAGAAAAAGTATTTGCCCAAGGGATTGTTGCGGGAATTGCAAATGCTGTAACTGTAGCTATCGCAGGTACCCTTCTCTTGCTAGCTTATTCACGTACGCAGACTCGTTCAGGAAGTTTGAAAAAGGATTAACATAAGAGAAAAGGCTGGACAACCAGTCTTTTTCGATGTTTATTGATTAGTTAGGCAAGCAAGCTATGATAGGACTCTTTTTGACGCTAAGATTTTACGAGAAGAGACTGCAAGAAGGGCTTGATTTATGATAAAATAGAAGTCTAAGAAGCGAATGAAGAGAGTAAGATGAAAGAAGCTATAATTGAGTGGAAGGATTTCTCTTTCCAGTATGAAACGCAACAAGAACCGACCTTGCAAGGAGTGGACTTAACCATTTACAAGGGAGAGAAAGTCTTAATTGTTGGGCCATCTGGGTCAGGTAAGTCTACCTTGGGTCAGTGTTTGAATGGGATTATTCCAAATATTTACAAGGGTCAGACATCTGGAGAATTTTTGATCAAGGGGCAAGCGGCCTTTGATATGAGTATCTATGATAAATCTCATCTGGTTAGCACGGTTTTGCAGGATACAGATGGGCAGTTTATCGGTTTATCCGTGGCAGAGGATTTGGCTTTTGCTCTAGAAAATGATGTGACAGCCCTAGATGAGATGAAAGGTCGTGTTCATAAATGGGCTGAAAAGCTGGACCTTCTTTCTTTACTGTCTCAGCGTCCCCAGGATTTGTCTGGTGGACAAAAGCAGCGGGTCAGTCTGGCTGGTGTCTTGATTGATGAGAGTCCGATTCTCTTATTTGATGAGCCACTCGCCAATCTGGATCCCAAGTCAGGTCAGGATATTATCGAATTGATTGACCAGATTCATAAGGAGGAGGGGACGACGACTCTTATTATCGAGCACCGTTTGGAGGATGTTCTGCATCGTCCTGTGGATCGGATTGTCTTGATAAATGATGGTCGGATTCTCTTTAATGGGTGCCCTGACCAGTTACTTTCGACTGATTTATTGACCCAAAATGGGATTCGCGAACCCCTTTATCTAACCACTTTACGTCAATTAGGTGTGGATTTAGCTAAAGAAGAACAATTAGCAGATCTGGATAACTTGTCCATCTCAAAAGGTCAGGTTCAGTTGCAGAATGAACTGGCAAAAGAAACCCCAGAATTGCAGTCACTATTTAAATTAGAGGACGCGTCTTTTTCTTATGATGATAGACCAATTTTAAAGTCCCTACATTTGGATATTAAAAAGGGCGAAAAGATTGCCATTGTCGGGAAAAATGGGGCTGGGAAATCAACTCTAGCCAAGGCTCTAAGTGCTTTTATTCAGACTGAAGGCCACTATCTTTGGGAAGGACAGGATATAAAAGGAGATTCTGTTGCAGAGCGGGCGGAACGAGTCGGCTATGTGCTGCAAAATCCCAATCAAATGATTTCGACCAACATGATTTTTGATGAGGTGGCTCTGGGACTACGTTTGCGAGGTGTGGACGAGCAGGAAATTGAAACGAGAGTCTATGAAACCTTGAAAATCTGTGGTCTCTATGAATTCCGTAATTGGCCTATTTCTGCCCTGTCATTTGGTCAGAAAAAACGTGTCACCATTGCTTCAATTTTGGTCTTGGGGGCTGAAATTATCCTCTTAGATGAACCAACTGCAGGTCAAGACCAGAAGAACTATACTGAGATTATGGAATTTCTTGAAGAACTGCATCAACAAGGGCATACGATTGTCATGATTACCCATGATATGCAATTGATGCTGGATTATTCAGACCGAGCCCTTGTCATGGTGGATGGAGAATTGATTGCCGATACCGATCCAGCTAGTCTTTTGAGCAATCCTGAGTTGTTAGTAAAAGCCAACCTAAAAGAAACTTCAATCTTCAACTTGGCCAAGAAACTAGACGTGGATCCACTTGCTTTAACGGCATTTTACAAAGAAAGGAGAGAAGGATGCAAGCTAAATTAATCGGTTACCAGCATAGAGATACTGTGATTCATCGCTTGTCAGGCGCTGGTAAACTCCTCTTTTTCATTCTCGTGTCATTGGCGGCCATGATTAGCTATGATACCAGACTGCTTGTTCTGATTGCCATCTTTTCGGTTTTTCTCCTCTATTTGTCAGAAATCCGTTTTAAAGATGTTTCCTTTGTAGCCGTTTTTGCGACGGTATTTGCTGTTTTAAACGTCTTGATGGTCTATCTCTTTTCCCCCGAGTATGGGGTTGGACTTTACGGAGAGAGAAGTGTGATTTGGCAGGGAATTGGTGCCTACACTCTGACCAGCCAGGAGCTCTTTTATCTGCTAAATTTGGTCATTAAGTACCTTTGTACCATTCCTCTGGCTATTATCTTTTTGATGACAACCCATCCTAGTCAGTTTGCTTCTAGTTTAAATCAAATTGGTGTGCCTTATAAGATTGCCTATTCTGTCAGTCTGACCTTGCGCTATATTCCAGATTTGCAGGAAGAATTCTTTACCATTAAGATGTCTCAGGAAGCGCGTGGGATGGAATTATCCAAGAAAGCTTCTCTTATGCAACGAATTAAAGGCAATCTGCGCATTATTACACCCTTGATTTTCAGTTCCTTGGAACGTATTGATACCATCGCGACCGCCATGGAGCTTCGTCGCTTTGGGAAAGAGAAAAAACGCACTTGGTATAGTTACCAGGCCTTGAAAAAAGGAGATTATCTTACCTTGCTCTTGGCAGCTGTGTTTTTAGTAGCTAGTTTACTACTTATCTTGCAGAATCAGGGACGATTTTACAACCCTTGGAAATAGCTTGAAAAAATTGAAAAAATCAAGTCGTTTCTATTGACAATGATTCTGAAAGTGTTATACTAAGAAAGTAGTTTCGCTGATTTACTTCAAACCTGTTGTGAGGTAAGTTAACGATGCCTTAACCACGCTGTTTGCTGAGCTTGACTCCGGGCAGTGTGGCTATTTTTTTGCAATGGTAAAAGGAAGCAAGTCATGACAAATCACATTGTATTATTTGAGCCACAAATTCCACAAAATACAGGCAATATCGCGCGTACTTGCGCTGCAACCAATTCTCCCCTCCACATCATCAAGCCTATGGGCTTTCCTATCGATGACCGCAAGATGAAGCGAGCTGGTTTGGATTATTGGGATAAGCTAGAGATTTATTTTTACGAGAGTTTAGAGGATTTCATGTCTCAGATGAAGGGAAAACTCTATCTGATTTCTAAATTCGCTGAGAAAGTGTATTCTGATGTGGATTTATCGACTAACGAAGACCATTATTTTCTATTTGGACGTGAAGACAAGGGCTTGCCTGAGGACTTTATGCGAGAACATCCTGAGAAAGCTCTCCGTATTCCTATGAATGATGAACATGTCCGCAGTCTCAATGTGTCTAATACTGTCTGCATGATTGTCTATGAGGCTCTTCGCCAGCAGAACTTTGCAGGTCTTGAGCTTGTTCATACCTATGAAGTGGATAAATTGAAATAAAAAATGAAAATGAACAAAATGCTTGCGCTTGCAAGCGTTTTTTGTTATGATAAAAGAGTCTTCAGGGCAGGGTGAAATTCCCGACCGGCGGTAAATTTGACTAGCTATTTTAGCCTTCTCGTCGTTGTCTTGTCTCGATATACTTTAAGTATTATCTTCGACTGCGACGCCTAGATAAATCTAAAATATCTTAGCCAAATAAGTCCGCGAGCGCAAGCTGATGTGGTGAGATTCCACAACCGACAGTATAGTCTGGATGGGAGAAGACGAAAGAATAGCTTTGTCTGTTCTGATAGATTTATAGCCAAACTGTAACCGCTTGCTTAACAGAGTGAGAGGGAACTTTTGGGATATAAAAAGTGAGAATAGATAGAGGAATCCTTTCTAACTTCTTCTGATTTTATAGAAAATTGGAGGAACCTGTTATGACAAACACACGTCGACTTTCGACCATTGCAATTCTATCAGCCATCTCATTTGTGCTGATGTACTTTGACTTTCCGCTTTTACCAGCGGCGTCCTTCCTCAAGATCGAATTTAGTATCTTGCCAGTCCTTGTGGGTCTGGTGGTCATGGATTTGCCTGCTGCTCTAGGAATTCTCTTGCTTCGCTCACTCTTGAAGTTGCTTCTTAACAGCCAGGGAGTGAATACTTACATTGGTTTGCCGATGAATATCGTAGCTTTGGGAGTTTTTGTCATCGTATTTGCTTTGATTTGGAAAAAGGAACGGACACCCCTTCGTTTCCTACTAGGCTCTCTAGCTGGGACTATTGGTTTAACCGTGGCTATGTTGCTTCTCAACTATGTTTATGCTGTTCCTTTGTACGCTAAGTTTGCTAACTTTGATATTGGAAAAATTTTGGGACTTTCCAACTACCTAATGACCATGGTATTACCTTTTAACTTGATTGAGGGTGTAATCTTTTCCGTTTCATTCTGGTTGTTGTACGTCCTTTTGAAACCAACCTTAAAACATTATGAAAGATAAACAAACATTTTTAATGAAGGGCAGTTTTGCCCTTTTACTTTTCGTTATTCTTGGCTACATGGTCAAATTTTACCCTGAAACGCTGGTCGGTTTTGACCAACCGATTCAGACTGCAGTTCGAGGAGACTTGCCAGATTATTTGACTATTCTTTTCCGAGCCATCACACGCTTGATTGATATTCCAGTGATTATCACTTGGGTTGTCATTACAGCTTTTGTCTTTTATCGTAAGCGATGGAAGATAGAAAGTTTCTTCATGCTGGGAAATCTGGCTTTGGCAGGTCTTTTAATCGTGACCTTTAAAAATATCTACCAGCGCTCACGACCAGCTATTTTACACTTGGTTGAGGAGAAGGGATTTTCCTTTCCAAGTGGCCATTCTCTGGCTGTAACCTTGATGGTCGGCTCTCTGATTGTCATTCTCAGTCAACGGATGAAAAATCCAGTCTGGAGAAAAATCGTGCAAATTATTCTTGGCCTCTACCTAGTCAGTGTGCTGGTATCAAGGGTCTATCTGGGAGTTCATTACCCATCAGATGTTCTTGCCAGTCTCTGTGTAGGCTTGGGAGTCCTGTTTATCGAGTTTCCCTTCTATGACAAACTCCGCTTCCAATGGCGATTTAAAGGCAAGCAGAAGTGAATATCAAATTCTCTTGAGGAGAAAGAAATGAAAGTCAACATAAAAGCTCTCCATCCGACTCAACTATACTTATCAGAAAAGAAACTAGCAGGCATCCAGACACTTTATCAGTCGGTAGAACTAAACAATGTTGATCCAATTAGTATTCTTGCATTTGGAAATTGCTTGTTGATTACAGATGGGCATCACAGGGCTTATCAGGCTTTATTGGCAGGTAGGGATACGATTTCTGCTGAGTGGGATAGAGATGGTGGGGATGAACTATATCATCTCTATGCGCAAGCTTGTGAAGAAAGAAAAATTTACTCTGTTCTGGACTTAAAAAATCATATCTTAGCTCAAGATGAGTATGAAGCAAAATGGTATAACTGGTGTGAGGGTTTTAATCAAGCAGCAACTCTTTTGTTGAAAAGGAAAGCAGATGAAACAGACCCTACAAATAGATAATTCACTGCGTCTTGTTCCTTTTTATATTGAAATTAGTCTAATCTAACTTGTTTTTTAACTCAAAATCTGATAAACTATGTAGTAATTGAATAGAAATCTGCAAGACTAGTAACTCAAGGGAAGTATATCAGGGAGGAGAGCCGTGACTGCAAGCTCTCTATATGAAAGCTGGGTGAATTCACTTGTGCATGGATTTAGAAATGAAGGTCTGACTTGTCAGATAAAAACGGATGGTACCGCGTGTCAACGCTCCGAGTGGAGTTTTTGGCATGTGGTTTTCTTTTTATCTACGAGAGACTGATGGAGGAATTATGTCAACTATTGAAGAACAATTAAAAGCGCTTCGTGAAGAAACGCTGGCTAGCTTGAAGCAGATTACTGCTGAAAATAAAAAAGAGATGCAAGATTTGCGTGTTTCTGTCCTTGGTAAAAAGGGTTCGCTTACTGAAATTCTCAAAGGGATGAAAGATGTCTCTGCTGAGATGCGACCAATCATTGGGAAACACGTCAATGAAGCTCGTGATGTCTTGACAGCTGCTTTTGAAGAAACAGCTAAGCTCTTGGAAGAAAAGAAAGTCGCGGCTCAACTGGCTAGCGAGAGTATCGATGTGACACTTCCAGGTCGTCCAGTTGCGACTGGTCACCGTCATGTCCTCACACAAACCAGTGAAGAAATCGAAGATATTTTCATTGGGATGGGTTACCAAGTCGTGGATGGTTTTGAAGTGGAGCAAGACTACTATAACTTTGAACGTATGAACCTTCCCAAAGACCACCCAGCTCGTGATATGCAGGATACTTTCTACATCACAGAAGAGATTTTACTTCGTACTCATACATCTCCAGTGCAGGCGCGTGCTATGGATGCCCATGATTTCTCTAAAGGTCCTTTGAAAATGATCTCACCAGGGCGTGTCTTCCGTCGTGACACAGACGATGCGACCCACAGTCACCAGTTCCACCAAATTGAAGGCTTGGTTGTTGGGAAAAATATCTCTATGGCTGACCTTCAAGGAACTCTTCAATTGATTGTGCAAAAAATGTTCGGTGAAGAGCGTCAGATCCGTCTGCGCCCCTCTTACTTCCCATTCACAGAGCCATCTGTTGAGGTGGATGTTTCTTGCTTCAAGTGTGGTGGAGAAGGCTGTAACGTATGTAAGAAAACAGGTTGGATCGAAATTATGGGTGCCGGTATGGTTCACCCACGTGTCCTTGAAATGAGTGGTATCGATGCGACTGTTTACTCTGGATTTGCCTTTGGTCTTGGACAAGAACGTGTAGCTATGCTCCGTTACGGAATCAACGATATCCGTGGATTCTACCAAGGAGATGTCCGCTTCTCAGAACAGTTTAAATAAGATTGAACACTGAAACACAGTCTTAGTCAGGTACTCTTGAGAGAACTTGTTAGGACTGATTCGAAGAAAAAGAAAGGAATTGAAAAGGTCTTACTTGGTGGGATCTTACAATCAGAATTATGCTTGTATCTTATAAATGGTTAAAAGAATTGGTGGACATTGATGTGCCATCACAAGAGTTGGCTGAAAAAATGTCAACTACAGGGATCGAGGTAGAAGGTGTCGAATCACCGGCTGCTGGTCTCTCAAAAATTGTCGTCGGTGAGGTCTTGTCTTGTGAAGATGTGCCAGAAACTCACCTCCATGTTTGTCAGGTTAACGTTGGCGAAGAAGAAGCCCGTCAAATCGTCTGTGGTGCACCGAATGTGCGTGCTGGTATCAAGGTTATGGTGGCTCTTCCAGGAGCTCGCATCGCTGACAACTACAAAATCAAAAAAGGAAAAATCCGTGGTTTAGAGTCACTTGGGATGATCTGTTCACTTGGTGAATTGGGAATTTCTGACTCAGTTGTACCTAAGGAATTCGCAGATGGCATCCAAATCTTGCCAGAAAATGCCGTTCCTGGGGATGAAGTCTTCTCATATCTAGACTTGGATGATGAAATCATCGAACTTTCTATCACACCCAACCGTGCAGATGCCCTTTCTATGCGTGGAGTGGCTCACGAAGTGGCAGCCATCTATGATAAGGCAGTCAACTTTAAAGAATTTACTCTTTCAGAAACTGACCAAGCTGCAGCAGATGCTCTTTCTGTAGGTATTGAGACAGACAAGGCGCCTTACTATGCAGCTCGTATCTTGGACAATGTGACTATCGCACCAAGTCCACAATGGTTGCAAAACCTTCTCATGAATGAAGGAATCCGTCCAATCAATAACGTAGTGGACGTGACCAACTACATCCTGCTTTACTTTGGTCAACCAATGCATGCTTTTGACTTGGATACCTTTGAAGGGACTGACATCCGTGTGCGTGAAGCGCGTGCTGGTGAAAAATTGGTGACCTTGGATGGTGAAGAACGTGACTTGGACGTGAATGACCTAGTCATCACTGTCGCAGACAAACCAGTAGCTCTTGCAGGTGTCATGGGTGGACAAACTACAGAAATCTCTGAGAAATCTAGTCGTGTCGTCCTTGAAGCTGCAGTCTTCAACGGAAAATCAATCCGTAAGACAAGCGGTCGTCTCAACCTTCGTT
This sequence comes from Streptococcus sp. KHUD_011, assembly GCF_046352925.1. Lineage (GTDB taxonomy): Bacteria > Bacillota > Bacilli > Lactobacillales > Streptococcaceae > Streptococcus. The sequence continues at coordinate 293,756 of NZ_CP157578.1, forward strand.
CTGAGTCATCTTCTCGCTTTGAAAAAGGTATCAATGTGGCAACTGTTAACGAAGCTCTTGATGCGGCAGCTAGCATGATTGCAGAGCTTGCAGGTGCGACGGTGCGTAAAGGTATCGTTTCAGCGGGCGAACTTGATACTTCTGATGTGGAAGTTTCTTCAACTCTTGCTGATGTTAACCGTGTCCTCGGAACTGAGCTTTCATACGCTGATGTAGAAGACGTCTTCCGTCGTCTTGGCTTTGGTCTTTCTGGCAATGCAGACAGCTTTACAGTCAGCGTCCCACGTCGTCGCTGGGATATCACTATCGAGGCAGACCTCTTTGAAGAAATCGCTCGTATCTATGGCTATGACCGCTTGCCAACTAGTCTTCCAAAAGATGATGGAACAGCTGGTGAATTGACTGCGACACAAAAACTCCGCCGTCAAGTTCGTACCATTGCTGAAGGAGCAGGTTTGACAGAAATTATCACCTACGCTCTAACAACTCCTGAAAAAGCAGTTGAGTTTACGGCTCAACCAAGTAACCTTACTGAACTCATGTGGCCAATGACAGTGGACCGTTCTGTCCTCCGTCAAAATATGATCTCAGGTATTCTTGATACTGTTGCCTACAACGTGGCTCGTAAGAACAAAAACTTGGCCCTTTACGAGATCGGAAAAGTCTTTGAACAAACAGGCAATCCAAAAGAAGAACTTCCAAATGAGATTAATAGCTTTGCCTTTGCCTTGACAGGCTTGGTTGCTGAAAAAGATTTCCAAACAGCAGCAGTTCCAGTTGATTTCTTCTATGCTAAAGGAATCCTTGAGGCCCTCTTTGCTCGTTTGGGCCTCCAAGTAACCTATACGGCAACATCTGAAATCGCTAGCCTCCACCCAGGACGTACAGCTATGATTTTACTCGGTGACCAAGTTCTTGGTTTCCTTGGCCAAGTGCATCCAGTCACTGCTAAGGCTTACGATATTCCAGAAACGTATGTAGCTGAGCTCAACCTTTCAGCAATCGAAGTGGTCCTTCAACCTGCTACTCCATTTGTGGAAATCACCAAATTCCCAGCAGTTAGCCGTGACGTTGCCCTTCTCCTTAAGGCAGAAGTGACTCACCAAGAAGTTGTGGACGCTATCCAAGCTGCCGGCGTGAAACGTTTGACAGATATCAAACTCTTTGACGTCTTCTCAGGTGAAAAATTGGGACTTGGTATGAAGTCAATGGCCTATAGCTTGACCTTCCAAAATCCAGAAGACAGCTTAACGGACGAAGAAGTCGCACGCTACATGGAAAAAATCCAAGCGTCTCTTGAAGAAAAAGTCAATGCAGAAATGCGTTAACTTATCAATCCATCCTTCGGGGTGGATTTTTGCTTTTCAAATAACAATTCAGGATCAAAAATAGACAGTTGAGGAACAGAGAAGATAAATTGGAGTTTACCAGTGTATAATGTATTCATAACTCAAAGTACCCTAAGATTTTTTACTAAAATGAGGATGATAAAATGGACAAAAATCATTGTAAAGGCTATCAAAAAGGAGTATAATGAGTGCAAGACATTTCGGAGGTGAAAGATGCTAGAAGTAAGAAGTCTAGAGAAAAGTTTTGGACCCAAGCAAGTTTTGTTTGGTATTGACTTTCAAGCGCGACCAGGTCGTATTTTGGGATTAGTCGGGAAAAACGGTGCTGGGAAAACAACGATTTTCCACAGTATTTTGAAGTTTTTAGAATATCAAGGAGAAATTAGTCTGGATGGTCAGGATATTCGTCAGGAGACCTACGCTCGGATTGGCTATCTACCTGAAGAACGCAGTCTCATGCCTAAATTGACAGTCCTTGAACAAGTTCGTTATTTGGCGACTCTAAAGGGCATGGATGCTAAGGAAATCAAGGAAAAACTCCCTCAATGGATGAAGAGGTTGGAAGTGAAAGGGAAGCTGACAGATAAAATTAAGAGTCTGTCAAAAGGAAATCAGCAGAAGATTCAGCTCATTATTACTCTGATTCATGAACCAGACTTGATTATCTTGGATGAACCTTTCAGTGGTTTGGACCCAGTCAATACAGAGTTGCTCAAGCAAGTCATTTTTCAGGAAAAAGAGCGCGGAGCAACCATTATCTTCTCTGACCATGTCATGACTAATGTCGAGGAGCTTTGTGACGATATTCTCATGATTCGAGATGGCCGTGTGGTCTTGCATGGACCAGTTCAGGATGTCCGTAATCAATACGGGAAAACGCGTCTCTTTGTTTCAAGTGAACGAAGCAAGGAAGAATTGGAAAATCTTCCTCATGTCAAGCAGGTAAGTTTGACCAAACAAGGCAGTTGGAAATTGATCTTAGAGGATGAGAGCGCTGGAAGGGAACTCTTTCCAATCTTGACTCAGGGGCAATACATCGCAACCTTTGACCAGCAAGCGCCAACAATTGATGAAATCTTTAAACTAGAATCAGGGGTGGAAGTATGAGAAATATGTGGGTTGTAATGAAAGAAACCTATCTTCGACATGTCAAATCGTGGAGTTTCTTCTTTATGGTGATTTCACCATTCTTGTTTATCGGTCTCTCTGGAGGAATTGGCTATCTCCAAGGCTCTTCTATGGCTAAGAATAGTAAGATAGCAGTAGTAACAACTGTGCCATCTGTGGAAGATGGGCTTAAGGGTACCAATGGTATCAACTTTGATTATCAGGATGAAGCCAGTGCCCAAGCTGCTATCAAAGATGAGAAAATCAAGGGTTACCTAACGATTGACCAAGAGGACAGCGTCCTCAAGGCCGTCTATCATGGTGAAACTTCTCTTGAGAGTGCTATTAAGCTAGGAGTAACGAGCAAGTTAAATGAGCTTCAAGGTCAACTCAATCGTTCGGCAGCTAATTTGTCGCAAGAGCAGGAAAAACGCTTGGAACAAACAGTTAACTTTACGGAGAAAATTGATGAATCCAAGGAAAATAAAAAAATGATTCAAACAATTGCGGCTACAGCGGTTGGAGCCTTTCTCTATATGATTTTAATTACTTATGCGAGCGTCACTGCCCAAGAAGTCGCTAGTGAGAAGGGGACTAAAATCATGGAGGTGGTCTTCTCTAGCATTCGAGCTAGCCATTATTTCTATGCTCGTATGCTTGCCTTGTTACTCGTGATTTTGACTCACATCGGCATCTATGTCGTGGGTGGTCTCGCTGCCATTCTGCTCTTCAAAGATTTGCCATTGCTAGCTCAGCTTGGTATTTTGGATCATTTAGGAGATGCTTTCTCTCTGAATACCTTGCTCTTTATTTTGGTCAGTCTCTTTATGTATGTAGTTTTAGCAGCCTTCCTAGGTTCCATGGTTTCTCGCCCTGAGGATGCAGGGAAAGCCTTGTCACCTTTGATGATTGTAATTATGGTAGGCTTTGTTGGAGTTACTGCTTTAGGCTCTGCAGGGGACAATTTGATTTTGAAAATCGGTTCTTATATTCCCTTTATTTCGACTTTCTTCATGCCATTTAGAGCTATTAACGGCTATGCAAATGGGTTAGAAGCTTGGATTTCGCTTGCTATAACGATTGCTTTTGCAGTAACGGCAACAGTCTTTATCGGGCGTATGTATGCTAGTCTCGTTCTGCAGACAGATGATTTAGGTCCTTTGAAAACCTTTAAACGTGCCCTATCTTATAAATAGAAGAGCCTCGCGAAAGCGAGGTTTTCTAGAGATAAAAAGAGTGGGATTTAGAAAAATATTTTTCATATCTATTGACTTTTAGGGGTAAAATTTGGTATGATAGTAGGCGGTATTGTTTACCCCATTTGAAAGGCCCCGGAACCTTCCAAATACTTTTCGATGGGAAGGAACACCCATCACCGTAAACAAAAATCGAACTATATATAGGAGAAATCATGAACAAAACAACATTTATGGCTAAACCAGGCCAAGTTGAACGTAAATGGTACGTAGTTGACGCAACTGATGTACCACTTGGACGTCTTTCTGCAGTAGTTGCTAGCGTACTTCGCGGAAAAAACAAACCAACATTTACACCACACACTGATACAGGTGACTTTGTGATTGTTATCAATGCTGAAAAAGTTAAATTGACTGGTAAAAAAGCAACTGATAAAATCTACTACACTCACTCAAACCACCCAGGTGGATTGAAACAAATCTCTGCAGGTGAACTTCGTTCTAAAAACGCAGTACGTTTGATCGAGAAATCAGTTAAAGGTATGCTTCCACACAATACTCTTGGACGCGCTCAAGGTATGAAGTTGAAAGTATTTGTTGGAGCTGAGCACACTCACGCTGCACAACAACCAGAAGTTCTTGATATTTCAGGACTTATCTAAGGAAAGGAACAATAAAGTATGTCACAAGCACAATATGCAGGTACTGGACGTCGTAAAAACGCTGTTGCACGCGTTCGCCTTGTTCCAGGAACTGGTAAAATCACTGTTAACAAAAAAGATGTTGAAGAGTACATCCCACACGCTGACCTTCGTCTTGTTATCAACCAACCATTCGCAGTCACTTCAACTGCAGGTTCATACGACGTTTTCGTTAACGTTGTAGGTGGTGGATACGCTGGTCAATCAGGAGCTATCCGTCACGGTATCGCTCGTGCCCTTCTTCAAGTGGACCCAGACTTCCGCGATTCATTGAAACGCGCAGGACTTCTTACACGTGACTCACGTAAAGTTGAACGTAAGAAACCAGGTCTTAAGAAAGCTCGTAAAGCATCACAATTCTCAAAACGTTAATCAATACGATTATATCAACGTTTCAAAGCACTTTGCAAAATCTTTGCAAAGTGCTTTTTTGTCGATTTTTGAGCTTGAATAGCTTTGTGATAACCTTCTGATAACCTCTTCTAAATTTTAAAAATCGTGATTCTATTTTGCTTTATTGAGATAATCTGCAAATTTGTCAATAGAATTTTTCTCCCCAGTTTTTGTGGTGTGAGTATAGACATCTAATGTCATCTGACTGCTTGCATGACCGAGACGTTTTGATGTATTAGAAGGATCGATTCCAATTTCAGACATAAGTGTTGCATGTGTATGTCTAAACCCATGTGGGCTAATTGGTTTTAATTTATGCTTTTTAATTATTCGATTCAGTACGTTATTAATGTAATCAGCATGCAAAGGTTCAATTTTGTCATTACTTGATATGTAAGAGAATATATATTCGTTACTAATATTCAGCTTTGTAAGAGGCAACTGAGATTGTTCTTTCAGATAGAAATTTCTCCATTGCTTAATGATATCGATTGTCTCATCATCAAGATAGATTGTTCGAACTGAAGATTCATTCTTTGTGCTCTTTTCAATCGCTTTACCGTCAATTCTTCCTAGACTTTTGTCTATGTTCAAGAGATTGCTATCAAAGTCAATATCAGCCCATTTTAAAGCGTATAACTCTCCTTTTCGTAGCCCACTAAATGCAAGCAGTCTAAATAGAGCAAAATATTTAAATGGCTCAGTTTCTTTCACGATATCTAGGAAATGATGTAATTCCTCCAGTGACCAAAAATTATTTGATCTTGTCTTTTTGATTTTAGGCATGATAACATTCTTCATTGGATTTCGATTAATGTAGTTCATATTGATTGCAAAATCAAAAATTTTTGAGGTATAGGATTTTATCTGTTTGATATTTTTGAAAGTCTGAGATTTTTGAGTAATAAAGTTTTGACAGTCTAAAGGACTGATTTGGTCAATAAATTTATCGCCAAATATTGGTAGAATATGTATTCGATAGATATTCTTAGTTTGGGAAGAAGTTGTTTCTTCGACAGTACCCACATAGGCTTTAAACCATTCTTGATAAAGTTCTTTATAAGTGACTTTGGGGTTAGATTTGTCGGTATTTACTATGGGGGCGACGACACCAGCTTCTAAACGAGCTTCGTACAATTTTGCCTCTTTTTTAGTTTTGAATCCTCTTTTTAAGTGTCTTTTTTTCTTTCCATAGGCATCTAAGCCAATGTAGAAGCTAACATAGTATAGGATTCCTTTTTTGGTTTTGTATTTGTGTATAGACATTTTTTCTCCGTATCTAAGTTTTCGGAGCTTATGTAATTGAGAAATGAGTGTCTATCTATTTTTTCTATCTTCTTGGCGGATAGCGTATTCGTCTGTTTTAATCCAGCTCTGCCAAACTTTAGAGTCTTTATTTTGGTGATTCATATAGTCTATAAACTCAGACATAAAATGTTTGTTTTTCTCAGCTAGGTATTCTGAGAATATATGACGAAATTCATCTGAAAAACTATCATCAAGTGGTAGTGTTAATGCCCTTTCGCCAAATTCGATACTTTTCTTTAACTTCTCCATATCGCTTTTAAAAGGTGTCACAGAACCAATTTTAGATGTTTTGAAACTATCTGTAACAATTTTAAGATTTGATGGAGCGTGTGGGTTGCTATCAAGTCCCATAATGTAAGCGACGGAAACATTAAAGTATTTTGCCAATTTTTCAGCATTATCTTTTTTAGGTTTGCGGATTCCTTGATTGTATCCAGAAAGTGTAGGATAGGCTATATTTGTAGCTTCGCTAATTTCTGTCAATTTTTTTCCGCTATTTTCTATCAGTTTAGTAATATGATTCGTCATAAGAACCTCCTTTTTATCATTATAACACATTTTATTCTTTTTGAATAAAAAAAGCTTGACAAAAATTCAAAAAGGATATATAATTCAAAATGAATAACAAATTAAATGGTTTCGGAGCTTATTTAATTTGGAAATGAGGTGTGAATTTATGTCGGAAACTACTTTAGTTGTCCAGCTTCCCAAAGAATTAGAGAAGCAATTACGTGCTCATTATGATGAGATGATTTCAAATGCTGTGGCAAGAGTATTTGAAGATAAAGAACTTTATAAACCCATGGTTCGTATGTCAGGTCTATCTAGGTGGTTAGACGTATCTACGACTACAATCCAAAAATGGACGAAAGAAGGAATGCCAACCATGGTGATTGATGGAGTGACTTTATACGATAAAAGAGCAGTAACAAGATGGTTGAAGCAATATGAAAGATAGGTACTCGTATGAATGGTGTTCAGTGGATCAAGATAACAACAGATATATTTGATGATGAAAAAATTCAATTAATAGAATCAATGCCAGAAGGAGATACACTTATTGTAATATGGTTTAAAATTCTGGTGCTTGCAGGAAAGCAAAATAATAGTGGCATATTAAGTTTAGGGAACAAGGTTTATTACACAGAAGAGATGCTTTCAACAGTGTTTAGACGAAAGGCTACATCTGTAAAATTAGCTCTCAGTATGTTTGAAGAATTTGGCATGATAGAAATCATAGATGGCGCTATTACCATTCCAAAATGGGAGAAACATCAGAATATAGATGGATTAGAAAAGATTCGGAAACAAACTAGGGAACGTGTTGCTCGTCATAGACAAAAACAAAAAGCACTAATTACAGGCGAGCCACAACTCGTTTTAGACTGTAACGTTACAGTAACGGATGAAAATGATAATGTAACGCAAGAGATTAAGAACAAGAGTAAGAATAAGAAAGAGATTGAGAATATACTGGATAATAGTTCTAGAAAGCCTGAAACTTATATTCCACCCAAATATTATTCTTTGTTAGAATCCATTTCTTATAAGTACAATGATAGATTTTTGTATCCTAACAATTACACTTTAACACATGCTCAGAAGATGAAGATAGGCGAGTATTTGGCTAGTGGGTATGTAACTAGTGATGAAGTTATTAGCATGATTGAACGGATTCCTGAGGATGCGACTTCTCCTTTAGCGTATTTATTTAAGTCTATGGAAAATTTAAAGCAGGAACGTATGCTGGAGTGCAAAGCTATTGCCCATGAAAATGCCCGAAAGAAGTATATGATAAATGAGTAGATATAGGACTGTTCTAAAGAAATGTTATATCACTGAAGAGCAAAATGAAATAGTGAATAACTTGATTGAAATGACAAACCATCTAAATTTTTCCTCTTATGCTAGGAAAATGTTGTTTAAGAGTTCGCCTATTTATCTTCAATTTGATTTTGAATCTTATCATGACTTTATATTTCAAGTTAGAAGAATTATCAATAACTTACGTCAGTTAGAAAGAATAGCAGAACAAAGTGAAGATTTGGATAATGTAAGGATATTTCACTACTGCGTTGAGCTGATGATAGAATATGAAAAGAAGACAGGCAAACAAGTGAAAGAACTTGTAAAACGACTAAATAAGAAAACGAGGTGATAAGATTATGAGAATAAAATCGGTGTTGAAACAGGTATTTTTGACAGAAGAAGAAAATAAAAAATTAAATGATTGTATGAGGAAGGAAAATATTTGTAATTTTTCTGAGTTTGCTAGAAAAAAATTAATCCGAACAGATTTGAACATTCACAAAGTCTCTTTTGAAGCGTTAGTTCCTTTGATAGAAGAATTGGAACAGGTAGGAAAGAATATCAATTCTATAGCCCGTCTTGCAACTGTAGTTGGCAGAATAAGCTATGAAAATAAAATGGATATGTCTATTTTGATGCAAAAAATAGTGGATGTGATGGAGAAAAAAGATGTTTATTTTCAAAAGTAATATGGATAAGGATTTCGATCAGATATGCGAATACATATTGAAATTAAAGCGAGCAGAATTATTTCTTCATGGAATTAAACAACAAGATAAAACGAAGGCTCGTTTGTATCATGCGATGCTGGAATACTACGATGCTAACCATAAAAAAGAAAGCCATATGAGAATTTTAAAATAAGAAAGCGCTGTTAAATTTAACAGCGTTTTCTTATATATCTTCTTAAAAAAATTGTACACACAAAGTACAGCTAAAGTGATTTTTTTGATCATTTTATCGAAGGGGAGATATTTTTCATTTTATGACTTTGCGAGCTCAGAGTCTGTATACACACACTCCTAAAATCACCCCCAAAATTTGTATACACATAGTGTATGTACTTTTGAGGTGATTTGCATTTTGGGGAAGTCCCCAAACCCCTATAGGCTAAGAGATGAAAGATTTTTTAGTGGAAAACGATAAGAAAATTTTACAATGATAAGTCAAGCTCAATAAAGCCATTTTTATAACTCCTCAATCACCCTGCACAGAGCCTCTACATCTTCTTTTCGACTAGACCAGGCGGTTGCAAAACGTATGACGGTATGGGTATCGTCGTATTTTTCCCAGTAAGAGAAAATCACTTTTTGAGATAGTTTTTTCATCTGTTCATCATTCACAATGCAGAAGACTTGATTGGTTGGATTTTCAAAATAAAGAGGGAGACAAGCAGTTTTACAAGCTAGACGAATTTGGTTGGCGTAGGAAATCGCATCTTCACCAATTGTTTGATAGAGTGAATCTTTAAACAATTCATCAAATTGGATGCCTAAAAGTCTTCCTTTAGCTAGAAGAGCACCGTGTTGTTTGATTATGGTTGTCATGTGAGGAAGGAGTTGCGGATTTGGAATAACGACTGCTTCTCCGAGAAGAGCGCCACATTTAGTACCTCCGATATAGAAAGCGTCGCATAAGCGAGCCAAATCAGCAAGATGAACATCATTTTCAGGGCAGGCAAGAGCGTAAGCAAGACGAGCACCATCTACGAAGAGTTTAACATTCTTTTCCTTACAAACTTGAGAAATAGCTTCTAATTCTGCTTTTGAATAAAGGGTTCCAAGCTCAGTTGGTTGAGAGAGATAGACCATTCCTGGCATGACCATATGCTCATGGTTTTTATCAGCCCAATAGTCTTCAATAGTTTCTTTGACTTGCTGGGCGGTCAATTTTCCATCTGTTCCCTCTAGTTCGAGTACCTTGTGCCCTCCAAATTCGATAGCACCAGCCTCATGAACGCTGATATGACCCGTTTTTACAGCAATCACTCCTTGGTAAGATTGGAGGAGACTGTCAATCATGACTTGATTGGTTTGGGTTCCACCGACAAGAAAATGGACTGCTGCCTGTGGACAAGCGCAGGCTTTGCGAATGCTTTCAACAGCACTGGTACTAATCGAATCGCTCCCATATCCGCTCATTTCCATTTCGTTGGTTTCCATGATTCGTTGAAGAATCGCAGGGTGTGCTCCTTGAAGATAATCATTTGCAAAATTTAGGATTTCGTTTGTCATAAAAGACCTCTTTCTTAATTGATGTATTTATTGTACAAGAAATACATTCATTACACAAACGCCAAAAAATCATATCAACTATGATAAAATGGAATAGATAAAAGAAAAGGAGTGAAAAATGGACGCAAGTAAATGCCAGGCGGTTCTAATTGCTAGTGAAACAGGTTCTTTTTCAGCTGCAGCAGAACAACTCAACTATACTCAGTCAGGGATCACTAGAATGATTTCTAGCTTGGAAGAGGAATTGGAATTTTCTTTGTTTATCCGCAGTAAAAAAGGAGTTCGTTTAACTGAAAATGGGAAATTGATGTTGCCTTATTTTAGGGAAATCGTTGAATCTAGTCAGGTCGCACAAGAGATGAGTGATGATATAAAAGGAGTCGTCCGTGGTTCTATCACGATTGCCTGCTACTTTAGTGTATCCTCGATGTGGATGCCTCGTCTTTTAAAAGTCTTTTCAGAAAGCTATCCCAATATACAGATTAAGTTGTTGGAGGGTGGGAATAAGGAAATAGCTAAGTGGTTGGCAGAAAAATCTGTCGATATCTGTTTATGTGCAGAACCTCAGGATAAGACGGATTATAGTTGGGAAGAACTCTATCGGGATCCACTTCTTGTTTGGCTCCCTAAAAATCATCCTAAGGCTAGACAAGCTCAATACGAGATAAAGGATTTAGAGGCAGAGGATTTTATTCATACCTTACCAGCTCAAGACACAGATCAGGACAGACTAATTGAGCAAGAAGGTTTACATTTAAAAACACGTTTTACAACAAAAGATGGATTTACTACCTATCAGTTAGTAAAAGCAGGATTAGGAGTGAGTTTTAATCAGGCTATGATCGCACAGGATTGGGAAGAAGATGTAGTCCAGTTGCCCCTAAACCCACCACGGTTTGTCTCACTTGGGCTTGCTTTGCCAAGACAGAGACCAACTTCTCCAGCAGTGCAACGATTTCTTAAATGTATGGAAGAGGAGATGTCGGATTTGATAAAAATCTAAATTCATCATTTAGATCCTTTTTCTGCTATAATGGAGTGACAGTAAATTTAGAATTGACATAGACAGTTTCTTTTTCAACTTCCAATTCTTTTGATACGATTTCGATAAAATGTAATGAATTACGGAATTGGTTATCATTAGATTGATTACTTTGAAAGTTGGTAATCGTAATCAATACGGCAGCAATTAAGGTTAAAATTGAGATAATGGATAGTTCACGAAACTTACTGCTTCGCTTATCCTTATAAGCCTTAAAAGCAAAAAAACAGTCACAAGAACTAACAATGCGGATACAACAATCATGATCCAGTTCTGTTGGCTGATTTGACTCAGTATATATTCATATGAATAGCACTTCATAATATTTCCTCACTTTTTTGAATTCAGTCTTTTATAAAATAATTTACTTATGATAGCAATCTTTTAAATTGAAAAATATACATTTATAATTACTTGAACAATTAAAAGTTAGATATAAACATTGCCTATATTTTATAGTGTATTATGAGTCTCTTGTATTGGGGATATATTAAAGTTTAGAAAAGTACATTATGATGATAGAAATATTAAAAACAGTTGATTTCTGTACTAATTTAATTATTCCTTTCTCAACTACACAAGCTCCGAAAACTAAAAAAGTGATAACCCTTTGATAACCTCTCGATTTTCAAAAGGATTATATATGTAAAGATTGAGGATTTATCTCTTAAAATTACTTGATTTTAGTGATAATTTACCATAAATATCATAATGTAGAAAAAACCAGGTCTTAAGAAAGCTCGTAAAGCTAGCCAGTTCTCAAAACGTTAAGAACCAGCTACAATACAGCATTTACAACACTTCATGGTTCACACCATGGGGTGTTTTTTTGATGATTTTTAGCAAAATTCACACCATTTTTCACACCATTACTTTTTAAGACTGCGATAAGCAATCTCTCCAACAGTCTGATTTACAGTATCTTTTGTGTTTACATAAGTCTTAGTTACTTCTTTATCACTGTGAGTTAAATCTTCTGAAATAGCTTAGAGTGAGAGTCCTGCTTATTGTGCAAGTGTCGCTCCTGTGTGTCTTAATTTATGAGGTGGAGCATGCTTAAGTTCTGGATGACAATGTTGCACAGATTTCATCTTATTATTTAGGTAGTCAGAGTGTAGTGGACTGTTAACATTGCCCTTCATATCGATATAAGTAAAGAATACTGTTCATCAGATTGGATAATTCCGAATTTTGCTAGTTTGAAATCAATTTTTTGTCACTCCCTCAAATTTTGGTCCAAAAATTTAACAACGAACCACTCAAATTTTTTGCAAAATATGGCATAATAAAAGAAAGAGCTTATTTTTTTACTTATATAAATTAGCATTGGTTGTTATTTAGATTGAATATCTGGTTTGTTAGAGTTAATTTTAGGTGCGTAAAGAAAGTAAAAATGATTTATTTTCTGAATTCATATTAGCTAGTAAACATTAAAAATCAAAAAGAGATATAAATACCTGCTGAGTTTAGAACTTCAGCAGGTATTTATATGTTGATGTCATTAGAGGTTGAGGAAATTTTGGTATTACTTGGAGATGATTTGATTAATAATATATATATTTACTTAATCTTTTACACAATATTTTTGAAATAATAGTTGAATTAATTCTATAACAAAGTTACTGGAACTTATTGATGTAGTCTGGATTACTCAAATTTTATTTTGATGAGTTTTACGGTAATCTCCAGGGGAAAGTCCAGTTCTTTGTTTAAAAATTTTAGTAAAGTAAGAATAATTATCATACCCTACTTGACAAGATACTTGTGATATCGAGATATTTGTTTGAGATAGGAGAGATTTAGCAGCATTAATGCGCTTATCCGTTATATATTTAACAAGAGTTTCTCCTGTTTCTTTTTTAAAAATTCTAGCCAAATGATCTGCGCTGAGATAAACCATATCTGCTAATATAGAACGATTTATATCTTCATAGTAGTGATGATCTATGTATTCGACAATGCGTTGAATACTATTTTTTTGGTTTTCAATGTTTGTTGCAAATTTCTTAGCATGTGACCAGTAATAGTCAAAGTAATCCTGAAAAGATTCAATTGAATGAAAGCGTCGTTGGAATAGGAAATCATGAGTGCTGTTTTGGAATAATTTATGAGCTGAAATTCCATTTTGATCTAGATATATTCCTATTTGTTGAGTCCAATCTAGTAAAATTTGTTGTAGTGTAAAAGTAGGAATTTGAGAATTATAAGCAAGTGAATTAATTTTTTCTCTTAATTCGTATTCACTTAAGCTATCTAAAAAAGTAATTGAAAGAGTTTCTGTTTTAAAGGAAGTTGGAAAACTATGTGGAACACATGTAATAGTATTCCAATAAGAAACATATTGTTCATTATAAATGTAGAGTTCTTTGGTATGAAATAAAATATCGGATATTTTATGGCAACTCTTATATATAATGTTGGAGTATTTACTAAAGTTATTAGAAATTTGAGAATGAATCTCATATGCCAATTTGTCACTACGTTTGGATGAGTCTACTCTAAAGAGACAAACATATTGATCAACCTGGCTTTCCATTTTGAATAGACTTATCAGCTTATAAGAAGGTTGTGAAATTCTTTGAAGTTCTCTTTTTAGTTGAGAAGTCCATGATGGAGTTTCTACAGAATAATCTTCTTCATTAAGATTAATGGTTAAAACTGCGAGGAAAAAATACTGGTGTTGTTTAAGAATAAAATCTTGTTTGCTCGCTATGTTTTCTAGTTCATCAATGCGAGAAATTTGAGGTTTTCTAAGGTAATCATACCAGAAATTATCTTCTATTTGTAAAAGTGAATCATTTTTTCCATTTAAGTTATGATTCTCAATTTTACTAATGGCTTTTTGAATAATAAATTCTAATTTTTCAAAGTTAATGGGTTTTAGATAGTATTCAAAGCTTTGCAATTCAATTGCTTTTTGAGCATAGTTGAAGTCGGCGTAATTAGTTAAAAAAATTGTTTTTATATCATATTTTTCATTTCTAATCCAAGATAAGAGTTCGAGGCCGCTGCCTTGAGGCATTTCTATATCGCTTATCATGAGATCAATAGGATGCTCTCTAATAATATTTTGAGCTTGAGTGAGGCTATAGGCAACATAAACAATGTCAATGTGTAGTTTAGCCCAATTTATTTTCTCTCGTAAAGCTTCAATGATAAAACGATCGTCATCAACTAATAAGATGTTCATTATAACCTCCGTCTATAATCTTGTATGGAATGAGTAAAAGAATTTTAGCTCCACCTTCTTCATTATTTTCAAATGCAATACTATAGTCATTAGGATAGAGAAGATTTAAACGTTCGATGGTGTTTGTTATCCCGATATGATGTCCATCTTCTGTTATTAGAGACTGTTTCTGATTTAGTTTTGATAAAATTTCTTCAGAGAAACCTGGACCATTATCTTCGATACAAATCTGAATATAATCTGAGTCCTCAGTTTTTACTTTTTTTATTGATAGTAAAATTGTAAATAAATCTTGAAATGAAAAACCGTGTTTGATTGTGTTTTCAATAAATGTTTGTAACAGTAATGATGGGACAAGAGTATTTTGTAGGTCATCATTGTAGTTTAGTGAAAAGTAGATGCTATTTCCATATCGAATTCGTTGTATTTCTAAATAATCTTTAATATGCTGAACTTCATCTTTAAGTTCTGAAAAATCTTGATTAGCCATAAATAAATGACGGAGATAATTTGAAGTTAGGATAGTTAATTCTTCAATTTCCTTGTAGTTTTTTGTTTGAAGCATACTATGAATCATTGATAACATATTTAAGTAGAAATGCGGACGAATTTGATTTTTAAGATAATTAAGTTCTATCTTCTTAAGTTCTAGTTGTGAATGGTATTCCCGTATTTTTAATTCTTGCATGTCAAATATTACTTTATTAAGTTTATCATTTGCCTTATCAATTTCTAGTATACCTTCAGATATAAAAAATTCAGAAGGGGGGATGGAGTCCCCAAGTTGAGAGAGTCGTTCAGTGAGTCTTGTTATTGGTTTAATCATCCACTGACGAATATACAGGATAATGATGATTGATAAAATGGTGATAATGATAGGAACAGCTGATAAAAATACTTCTAAAAGAGTGATATTTCTAAAGACTTCGGCATAATCGACTAAAACATAAATATCGAAAGGTAAATGCGTTTTTTCATTTTGAGCATGAATCAGGTAGTTTTCGGAGGGTATATTGTTAGGCTCTTTTAGAGAAAGTTTACCATTATTTCCAATATTAAGTTTTCTTAGAGGTTTTAGGATATCTTCTGAAGATATGACGGCATAAATGATTTTTCCTTCGTAATGAACAGATTTAACTAAGTATTCGCTGTTTTTAGTAGTTACATTTTTCCATTTACGGTCACTTATATCACTACGCAATGATTTTAGATTTGATTTTAACAGTAGATAATCTTCATATGGAATATAAAGATTGGAGACATTTATAAAATGTTCAGTACTATCGGTTTCTAATAGGAATGTCATATGAGTTTCATTTTGATATTCAAACTCTATAAAGCTAGTTTGAACTTTTTTAAGATTTTCTTGATACTCAAGAAACGTTTGTACATGATTTAAGTTCTCTAAAGATTCATTATGCGTTATTGTTGAGTACATAAAGCGTTCTACAGAATGCAATTTCTCATTAACAGAATCAGCATAAATTTCAATTGAACTACGTAGGTGTACTATATTCTGGTTTTTAATAAAATTTCTGGTTATGTTACTCATAGCAATATTGATTAAAATATTTATCAATAGTAGTACAAGTAGGAGTTTAAAGAAAAAATGAATGGAATGTTTTTTTGATAAGTCGTGATTTAATTTCATATACTATTCTCCTCTTAAAATTATAGCACTTTGAAAATATGATATCATGTACAAAACAGATATGTTTTATCAAGATGTCGGAAAAGTAATAGTTCTCAGAAATGATAAACTGAAAAATTGATAAACCTAGTCCAAAAAGTTATATTAAGGGAATTCTATATGGTGTAAAATAATCGTAGAAAATCAGATAGGAGGAAAAAAATGAAAGTAGCATCTCAGCTTCATAAAATAAAATTAAAGCATAGTATTCCGTTATATATATTACTTTTTCCTTCAATATTGCTATTAATTTTATTTTCCTATATTCCCATGTTGGGACTAATTATTGCATTTAAAGACTATTCACCAGCCAATGGTATCTTTGCTAGTCAGTGGGTAGGATTTAAGTACTTTACTCAATTTTTCTCATCATTCCAATTCGGGACAACTATGTTCAATACATTAAAAATTTCACTTTATAGTATTGTAGTAGGATTCCCCTTACCTATTATACTAGCTATAATTAGTAATCAGTTAAGAGTTGGGAAGTTTAGAAAAATATTTCAAGTGACAACTTACTTACCCCATTTTATCTCTACAATGGTTATGTGTGGGATGATTATCTTATTTTTATCTCCTACTAGTGGTTTGTTAGCGAATGTATTTAAGTCTGTTGGAATCACTATTCCAGATTTTTTATCAAAACCTAGTAGTTTTGCAGGTGTTTATGTTTGGAGTGATGTATGGCAACATATTGGTTGGGATAGTATTATTTATTTGGCAGCGCTTTCTGCAATTGATCCTACATATTATGAGGCTGCAACTATGGATGGCGCTTCTAGGTTACAAAAAATTAGGCATATAGAATTACCATTACTTTTGCCAACTGCTATGATTCTATTAATATTAAGAGCGGGTAGTTTGTTGAGTGTAGGTTTTGAGAAAGTATTACTATTACAGAATCCTCTTAATTTAGCAGGAAGTGAGATAATTTCTACCTATGTTTATAAAGTTGGTATGGTGAACTTCCAGTATAGTTATTCGACCGCTATAGGGTTATTTAATACGGTAGTCAATCTAATAATTTTGTTATCTGTTAACTGGTTCTCAAAAAGATATACTAGAACGGGTCTTTTTTAAAGGAAGGAGTGCTTAAAGTGAGATGGTTTCATAAATCAAGAAAAACAAACTCTGAATTATTATTTGATATAGTTACCTATGGTTTAGCAATTTTTCTTATTCTGTTAATTGTTTATCCATTATGGTTTGTAGTGATTGCATCTTTTAGCAATCCTTCAGATGTTGCAAACGGGAAGGTATGGTTTATTCCAAGAGAATGGAAATTAGATGGATATTTACGTCTTATTCAACAACCTTTATTTTTGCGTAGCTATCTAAATACCATTTTATATACTGTTGTTGGTACCTTAGTTGCTTTAGTAGTCAATATTCCAGCTGGTTATGCTTTATCTAGAAAAGAATTAGTTGGTAGAAAGTGGATGAGTATTCTATACATAATCCCTATGTTTGTATCAGGTGGTTTGATTCCTACCTACTTAACAGTAAAGAATGTAGGCTTGATTGATACATTTTGGGTAATGGTAATACCTTTTGCGGTTTCATCATACAATATTATTGTTGCTAGAACTTTCTTTAATAATAGTATTCCAGACGGGATGTGGGAGGCTGCGCAAATTGATGGATGTGGTACAATTCGTTATTTTATTAAGATAGTCGTTCCTTTATCAAAAGCTATTATAGCAGTTATTGGACTTTGGACTGCAGTTGGTATTTGGAATTCGTGGTTTAATGCTTTAATTTATTTAACGAATGAAAATTTACAACCATTGCAATTAATTTTACGACGTTTACTAATTAGTAATCAAATGTTACAATCGCAAGCAACAGGAGAAGTTGCATCAGATCTTCGTATCAAAGCCGATATGATGAAATATGCAGCAATTGTTATTTCAACCGCTCCGATAATGTTGCTATATCCCTTTGTTCAAAAATATTTTAATCAAGGCGTAATGATTGGCGCGTTGAAGGAATAGGAGAAAAACATGAAAAATAAATCATTTACATATTTGTTCTTAGGAACCGTTACACTTGCTGGCTTAACAGCCTGTGCAAATTCTAATAATGCGAATAAGGACGATAAGTCTGGAGAAGATTCTTATAAAATCACAACTGTTCGTTGGTCTGACTGGGGAGAAGATTATCACAAAGGTTTTCTAACAGATTCTGCCAAGGAATCAGGTATCGATGTTAAATGGGATACACTTGTAGCCGCAGATTGGGCAGATAAGAAATCTGTGTTGGTTGCTAGCGGAGATTTACCAGATGCATTTTTAGGCTCAAATGCTTTTACAGATTCAGAAATTGCTCAGAACCAATCTTTGTTTATTCCATTGGAAGATTTAATCAAGGAAAACATGCCAAATTTAACTAAGGCTATGGAGAAAGAACCTAAGATTAAAGCTATGATTACTTCACCAGATGGTCATATCTACAGTCTACCTAAAAAATTACCGATGCGTCCTACTGTAGCTAATCAGCTATTTATTAATAAAAAGTGGCTGGATAATTTAGGATTAAAGGTTCCAGAAACTTATGATGATTTAGTAAAAGTACTACAAGAATTTAAGGATAAAGATGCGAACGGAAATGGAGACACTTCTGATGAAATTCCATTCGGAGCAGGAAACTTTGATCCAACATTCTCATATATTCTTCCGTTCAATAATCGTTTAGGTGCAGATAATACGTATGAAATGTCTGTAAAAGATGGAAAACCAGTCTACCTTCGTACAGAGGAAAGTTATAAACAAGGGATTGCAGCAATGCACGAATCTTATAAAAAAGGTTTGATTGATCCGGAAATCTTTACAGAAGATACCTCTATGAGTGTAGCAAAACGTATGGATAAGGGAGTATCTAGAGTAGGTGTTTCTAGTGGTTGGACAGCAGATGCAACGTTTGGCTTACATTCAAGTGAATATATTGCTCTACCTGCTTTAAAAGGTATGGATGGTAAACAATATGTCTTTTCTGACCCAGATCATTACAACTACGGTCGAAATGAAATTTTGATTACAAATAAGAGCAAAAACCCTGCTAAATTATTGAAATGGTTGGATAAATTATATACAGATGAAGCAAGTATTCAGAATTTCTATGGATCATTTGGAATAGCTACTGAAAAGAATAGTGATAAGTTTAAAGTGTTACCTCCTAAAGATGGTAAATCAGCTGATGAATGGGCATGGATTAATTCACTTCGAGATTTTGGTCCTAAATACGTAAGCGATGATATCAATAGTCGCGTAGAAATCGATCAAACACAAGGTGATGGATTGAAATTGAAGATGGACCAAGATTTGAAACAATTTGCGTTGCCAGCTTACCCTAATGTGATTTATTCACAAGAAGAACTTAACAAATTATCATCAATCTATGTGAGTATTGAATCTTATGTCAAACAACAAGCATCTAAATGGGTAGTTGAAGGTGGCATAGAAAAAGAATGGGACTCATACAAAGAAACTCTTAAGAATATGGGATTGGACGAATTTATGAAGATTCAACAGGAAGCATATAATCGTTACCAAAAAGAAGTAAAAGAGTAATACTTTATATGAACTCTTGGTTGTATAAACAAGGGACTAGCTAATTACAGGAAGCGAGACTGATAACATCAGATTATCTCGCTTCCTTTATTCTAATTTTTAAAGAAATGTGGAAATGTTTTTTAAATAATTTAGGTAATATTTTTGTACAACTGACATTATAAAATATAGAGTTAAGGCAATCGATTTTATGGAGATATCTATTATGCAAAAATTATTTTCATTAGATGGAAAAATGGTTAGAATTTTAACTTTTTTGACAGATTTAATTATTTTAAATACTCTATTTATTGTGAGTTGTATTCCAATAGTTACAATTGGGGCATCACTAACTTCTCTTACGACAATGTGGTATCGTATTTTAAAAGGTAAAGATACCGATATTGCTTATCATTATTTTCGGATCTTTAGACGAAATTTTAAACAGTCAACTTTTATTTGGTTGTTTATCCTCCTAATAGAATTACTTTTATATGTGAACTATTGTCTTTGGGGCTATTCAAGTTTATTTTCAGAGTATAGTTTATTGTTAGTATTGCCCTTTTTATTTGTTATAATACTTTTGATGAGTGTTATTTTTCCCTATATTGGTCTATTTAAAGATAATCTAAAAAATAGTATTGTAAATAGCGTATTAATTTGTATTTTAAATCCAATACAAGCTATCATGTTGGTTTTATTTAATATTTCTGTACTGTATATGAGTTTTAGTAGTCCAGAACGAGTTTTAACAGCTATTTACGTATTTACATTTGGGGGATTTGCTTTTTGCGGATTGATGAATGTAACGATAACAAATAAAATGTTTGATAAGGTAAAGAAATTTACTAAAAGGAGGGAAACAAATTGAAAATTTTTAAGGGAGAGTTTTATCGAATCTCTGTATTAACAGACAAGTTAGTAAGGTTAGAATACTCTCAAACTGGAAGTTTTGAGGATAGGACTACACAACTTATCTATAATAGAGATTTTGGCCAAGTTTCGTTAGATTATATCGAGACATCAAACGTACTAGATATTATGACGGACTATTTTCATTTGCACTTTAATAAAGGAGAATTTAACGCCGAAAATTTATTTATAGAATTAAAAGGAAATTTTGCCGTATATGGTAGTCGCTGGTATTTTGGTGAATCGATTGAAACGTTAAAAGGAACAGCTCGGACTCTTGATAAGGCAGATGGCGCAATCCCATTAGAAGATGGAATTATTAGTCGAAATGGTATTGCCTTACTGGATGATTCTCAAGGATTTATTTGGGATGAACAGTCTGGTTATATTGAGAGAGAAAATCAAATTGACCTCTATTTCTTTGCCTATGGGCATGATTATAGAGGAGCAATCAGAGACTTTTACCATTTGACTGGCTCAACACCCTTGTTGCCAAGATATGCTTTAGGTAATTGGTGGAGTAGGTATTGGCCTTATACGTCGGATGAATACTTGGATTTAATAGACAGATTTGAAACAGAGAAAATTCCATTATCTATCGGTGTTTTAGATATGGATTGGCATATAACTGACATTCCAGCTCGTTTTGGAAGTGGCTGGACAGGATATAGTTGGAATAGAAACTTAATACCAAATCCAGAACAGTTATTGCAACAACTTCATGATAGAAAGTTAAAACTCTCTTTGAATGTCCATCCTGCTGATGGTATACGGGCTTATGAAGAAGCTTATCCTCAAGTCGCAAAACGATTGGGGTTAAATGTAGAACTAGAAGAACCTGCTATTTTTGATTTTTTTAATCCCTCTTTTAGGGAAGCCTACTTTAAAGATGTTCATTATGAGCTAGAAAAGCAGGGAGTAGATTTTTGGTGGATTGACTGGCAACAAGGGACACAAGGCATGTTGGATCCACTGTGGCTTTTAAACCATTATCATTATCAGGATAGTTGTAAAAATGCAGAAGGTGGTTTGATTTTATCAAGATATGCAGGTCCTGGTAGTCATCGCTACCCTGTTGGTTTTTCAGGGGATACTATTATTAGTTGGAATTCCTTAAGATTTCAACCTTATTTTACAGCGACAGCATCAAATATCGGTTATAGTTGGTGGAGCCATGATATCGGTGGGCACATGCTGGGGGATTATGACGAAGAGCTACAAACTAGATGGCTACAGTTTGGCGTTTTTAGTCCGATAACTCGATTACATAGTTCTAGAAGTCCTTTTAATAGTAAAGAACCTTGGTTTTTTTCAGAAACAACATCTAAGATTATGAAGAAATACCTTCGTTTGAGACATCAGATGATTCCCTATCTATATACCATGAATGTAAAGACACACGAGGAAGGTGCCCCATTAATCAGCCCAATGTATTATTTCTACCCAGAGAATGATGAGAGTTATAATGTTCCAAATCAATACTTTTTTGGAACAGAACTGATGGTGGCTCCCATTGTAGAAAAGATGGATTTGGCATTCCAATCTGCAAAAGTAGATGTATGGTTCCCTGAAGGTGAATGGTATGACTTCTTTTCAGAGAAAAAATATACAGGTGGTGTGAAGTTGAGTGTTTATAGAGACATTTCGACGATACCTGTGTTTGCAAAAAGTGGTGCAATCATTCCCTTGGTTGGTTCTGAGATAGATATGGGTGTTGATTTACCTGAAGTTGTAGATTGGTATGTATTCCCAGGCAAGCAACATTCTTTTGAAATGATTGAAGATCAAAATGGTCAAAGATATAAAACAAGATTATCAATCGACTGGGAAATGGGGATGGTAGAGCTAACATTACAAGGAGATTCTAGTATCGTTCCAAGCAATAGAAAACATAGAATTCATTTTAAAGGAACGAATGTGTCTATAATTGAATTGCCAAATAAGAATGATACAGCTAGATTTGAATTGAAAGATAATAAAAGGACATCCCTAAACGACGAAGTTTTTAGACTACTAAAGACAGCTTCTCTTCCATATGAATTAAAAGATAGATTGTTAAATCAATTCATCAATGCCAAAAAT
Organism: Streptococcus sp. KHUD_011; assembly: GCF_046352925.1. GTDB lineage: Bacteria > Bacillota > Bacilli > Lactobacillales > Streptococcaceae > Streptococcus. The sequence goes on from NZ_CP157578.1 coordinate 316,317, forward strand.
TCTCATGACTTAATGAATATCTTGCATCATCAGGATAAGGAATTGAGAGGGCGTTTGTTGGAAATGATATTTACTAGCCAAAACTAATTGAGAAATTTCGTACACAATTTCTATTATTTAATTACTAATTATTTATTTTTTAATGTGTAACAGTTTTACATCTCTATGCTTATTGATACTCTTCGAAAATCAAATTCAAACCACGTCAACGTCGCCTTGCCGTACTCAAGTACAGCCTGCGGCTAGTTTCCTAGTTTGCTCTTTGATTTTCATTGAGTATGACTTGTATTGTAGTAACTACAAGTTTGGCATAGGGATGTTTTTTTTGTTTCCTGAAGAGGAAAGGATAAGTATGTTTCGAGGTTTGAAACATTTTTCAACTAAATAAGAGCAAATTTTTAGAGGTAATTTTTCAAAGTAACTTCCACTTGCCTGACCGAAGTGGAATTAAGTCTGAGACGGATTTTTATGGTGGAATTAAGTCTGAGACGTGTGATTTTTTCAGAAAATTTTCTAAAATAAACAGGATTTGTTTGACATTTGTTTGAAAATTCTGTAAAATGAATTATTATATCGTTAAAGGAGAATATATATGGAAAAACAGAAAACATTTTTTGGACATCCTATGGGCTTGTCCACCCTCTTCTTTACAGAGATGTGGGAACGCTTTTCTTACTATGGGATGCGAGCTATCCTACTTTACTATATGTACTATAGTGTGCAAGATGGTGGATTGGGAATGGATAAGACCACGGCTGCATCGGTTATGGCTATTTATGGCTCACTGGTATTTTTGTCCTCGGTTATCGGTGGTTTTGTCAGTGACCGTATTTTAGGAAGCCGTAAAACTGTCTTTTACGGTGGGATTCTGATTATGCTAGGGCATATTGCTTTGGCAACACCTTTTGGACAAGTGGCTCTCTATCTCTCTATTGCCTTGATTATCTTTGGTACTGGATTTTTAAAACCCAATATCTCAGATATGGTGGGGGGGATTTATGAGAAAGAGGATGATAGACGGGATGCAGGTTTTAGTATCTTTGTCTTTGGTATTAACTTAGGTGCCTTTGTTGCCCCTTATCTAGTGGGTTATCTAGGTCAGGAAGTCAATTTCCATCTAGGCTTTTCGTTAGCTGCCATTGGGATGTTCTTTGGTCTGGTGAAGTATGTTTTGGATGGGAAGAAATACCTACCTGAATCAAGCCTTTACCCTACTGACCCACTTTCACAGACGGAGCAGCAGACCTTGATTAAACGTTTGCTGCTTACACTTGTCGTAGTTATTCTCGTGGTTATAGGTTTAGTCTTTACTCACCAGTTTAATGTGGATATGATTGTTAATATCTTTACAGTGATTGCTGTAATTATTCCAATCTACTATTTCTTCAAAATTTTATCTAGTCAGAAAATAACTGCTACTGAGAGATCTCGAGTATTTGCCTACATTCCTCTATTTATAGCTGGGGTACTCTTCTGGTCTATTGAGGAGCAGGGGTCTGTTGTTCTCGCTCTATTTGCGGATGAGCAAACTCGACTTTACATTAATGTATTTGGGAATCAGATTCATTTTCCATCTAGCTTTTTCCAAAGTATCAATCCACTTTTCATTATGATTTATGTGCCGATTTTTGCGTGGTTGTGGGGGAAAATGGGTAAAAAGCAACCATCCTCTGCTAAGAAATTTGCTTACGGTTTATTTGCTGCAGGTTTATCCTTCTTGTGGATGATGTTACCAGGGATGCTCTTTGGGACAGATGTTAAGGTCAGTCCTCTCTGGTTGATTATGAGTTGGGCTATTGTGATTGTAGGGGAAATGCTGATTTCGCCGATTGGTCTATCAGTCACTACTAAGTTAGCACCAAAATCCTTCCAAGCACAAATGATGTCTATCTGGTTCTTGAGTAACGCTGCTGCCCAAGCTATCAATGCTCAAATTGTAAAATTTTATACAAGCGAAACTGAAGTAGCTTACTATGGAATTGTTGGAGGAATTACGATTGTATTCGGTATTATCTTACTCTTCTACGTTCCACGTATTGAAAAACTAATGTCTGGTATCAAATAGAGAAAAACTGGAATTTCTGTAGGAATTTTAAAAGTTAGATCAATGATTTATTCAAAGGATTTAGTTCTGTATTGTACAGGGCTAGGTCCTTTTAGTTTGATTAATACTCTTCGAAAATCAAATTCAAACCGCGTCAACGTCGCCTTGCCGTACTCAAGTACAGCCTGCGGCTAGTTTCCTAGTTTGCTCTTTGATTTTCATTGAGTATAAAACTCACGATGTTTCTGCTTTTCCTAGTAGACATTTGTTCACTTTTTTTATATAATAAAACTAAACCATATTGGTTGAGTTTTGAAAATATGGATTCAAGCATCGATTAGTCTTTCTAAGGGAGATAATGTCCATTAAAGTATCATAATAGGAGGTGAAGTATGTATCAGTCAGAAAAATTAAAGGCTCGGAGGAAAGAGTTAAAACTGACACAGAAGGAAATTGCAGAGAAACTTGGGATTAGTTTTCAGGCTTACTCGGCTTGGGAACGTGGAGTCAAGGAACCGTCCAAGGAGAAGGTGTTTCAGCTAGAGAATATTTTAAAAGTACCAAAAGGATATTTTACTCAGATCGAGATTGTCCGTCTCTACCATAGCCTCTCCAAGCAAGGGCAGGAGAAGGTTGTTCTCTATGCTCGCAACCTGGCTCAAGAAGAACAGGCTCAGAAAGTGGCTCCCATGCCAGAGCGCCTCTACGAGTACCGTGTTTATGAACGCATGTCAGCAGGGATTGGGGCTTCGGTCTACGATGATCAGAATTTTGATACGGTTTACTTTAATGAGGAATTGGCCCACGATTTTGCGTCATGGGTGTCTGGGGACTCCATGGAACCTAAATACCAAAATGGTTCAGTAGCTCTGATCCGAGAGACAGGATTTGACTATGACGGGGCGGTTTATGCAGTGGTTTGCAACAACCAGACCTATATCAAACGGGTTTATCGAGAGGAGAATGGATTGCGTCTGGTCTCTATCAATCCTAAATATAAGGATATTTTCATCTCTTATGAAGAAGATCCTCGGATTGTGGGGATTATCGTTGGGAACTTTGTGCCGATGGAGGGCTAGCCAATGGGCTACTTTGATTATTCCAGAGAGACCAAAAGTGACATTGCCTTTGTCGATATGAAATCCTTTTATGCCAGTGTTGAGTGCGTGAAAAGGGGCTTACATCCGCTGAAAACCTCGCTTTGTGTCATGAGTCGCGCGGATAATTCCACTGGTCTTATTCTAGCCTCCTCTCCAATGTTTAAGAAGATTTTTGGCAAATCAAATGTTGGTCGGGCCTATGATCTGCCCTTTGATATCAAGACCCGCAAATTTTCCTACTATAATGCTAGAAAGCAGGGGCTACCGACTGACTCGGACTATGTTCGCTACATCGAAGATTGGGCTCAAGTGACCTTGATTGTCCCTCCTCGAATGGACGAGTACATTGCAGTCAATATGGAAATCCAGCGAATCTTTCAAAACTATGGCAGTCCAGATGATATTTATCCTTACTCTATCGATGAGGGTTTTATTGATCTGACTAGTTCACTTAATTATTTCATTTCAGACAAGAGTCTCTCTCGCAAGGAAAAGCTGGATCTGCTTTCTGCTCGTATTCAGAGGGATATTTGGAGGCAGACAGGGATCTACTCTACAGTAGGTATGTCAAATGCCAATCCTTTACTGGCCAAGTTGGCTCTGGATAATGAGGCTAAGCACACTCCGACCATGAGGGCCAACTGGTCTTACCAGGATGTGGAAGAGAAGGTCTGGTCCATTCCCAAGATGACCGACTTTTGGGGGATTGGCAGGCGGATGGAGAAACGCTTGCATGCTCTGGGGATTTTTTCCATCAAGGAATTGGCAACCAGCAATCCCGACCAGCTAAAGAAAGCTCTGGGTCAGGCTGGTCTGCGTTTGTGGTTTCATGCCAACGGGATTGATGAGAGCAATGTTCATAAGCCCTATAAAGCCAAATCCAAGGGCTTGGGGAATTCTCAAATCTTGCCGAGAGACTACGTGAAGCTACGGGATATTGAAATTATTCTTCGAGAAATGGCGGAGCAGGTGGCTATTAGTTTGAGAAGGTCTGGCAAGAAAACAACCCTTGTCTCTATCTATGTCGGTTTCTCTAAACAGGAGGTCAGGTCGTCTATTCACACACAAATGAAGGTCGAACCGACCAATAATACAGCTGTCTTAACGAATTATGTTTTGAAGCTATTTTATAACAAATACACTTCTGGAGCGGTCAGAAGTGTCGGAGTTAACTATTCAGGCTTTGTAGACGAGTCCTTTGGTTTGATATCTCTCTTTGATGATGTTGACAAGTTAGAAAAAGAGGAAAGGCTCCAGACGGCTATTGACTCTATTCGGGAACAATTTGGTTTCACTTCACTCTTAAAAGCCAATGCACTGGAAGAAGCCTCTAGGAGTCTTGCCAGAAGCAAGCTGATTGGGGGACATTCTGCTGGAGGATTAGATGGATTAAAATGATTGATCGTTCTTATTTACCCTTTCAATCCGCGCGAGATTATCAAGATCCAGGTATGCAGAAGTGGATGGGATTTTACCTCTCAGAACACACTAGTTCGCTCAGTGAAGAAAAAAACCGTGTTGATTTTTCGATAGATTTGGACCCAGTTGAGAAGCTACACTTGCTTTCTCAGCTTTATGTTGGCCAACTGAAGGGAAGTTTTGTGGTCAAGGAAAAGAATCAGAAAACCACGATCATCGGTGAGGTGAGAGAATTATCACATCAGACTCTATCTATTAGGACAAACGAGGGATATAGGTTGATAGAGGTTGCAGATATCCTAGAAATTCGGCTGTGGGAGGAGGGAGTGTATGACTAGAAAAGAGCTGTATGAAAACAAACTACAGATGGATTATTTTTCAGATAACTATATTCGTTTCGAAGAGGATTTCCAAAAATATTCTGCCATGAATGTGCCCTTGACTTTCTTGATTGATGACATCCTACGAACTATGGCGATGAATCAGAAGAACTACTTTGTCTTAAACAAGGAAAATACTAAGGATGGGCGGGAGCATCGCTTTTATTTTAGGGTAGTAACGGAAAAAGAGTGTCCTAGAAATAGAACCTATGTATATGCTGGGGTTAAAAATAGTAGTCAGTAGAGGCTTATCTGCTGTAAAATGTATCATTTTTATAACACTTCATGTTTCATATCATGGGGTGTTTTTCTTTTTAAGTCAAAGCCAATCAAAAAATCTCACTATTCATTAGGCTGAAGGAGACCTAATCATAGTGAGATTGTGAATTATAGTAGATTTTGTATGGTCTCTTCAATTTGTTTTGGGTCTGTTTTTGAAGAGAAGCGTTCAACGACTTGTCCGTCTCGACTGATGAGAAATTTAGCGAAATTCCATTCGATTCGTTTTCCTAGTGGGCCAGATTTTTGATCTTTTAGCCACACATAGAGGGGATCTGCTTCCTTACCGTTGACCTTAATCTTGGCAAAACGTGGGAAGCTGGTTTGATAATGTAGGCTACAGAAGGCGTTGATTTCCTCTTCGCTGCCTGGTGCTTGTCCCATAAACTGGTTGCAAGGGAAGTCTAAAATCTCAAAACCTTGTTCTTGATAGCGATCATAGAGTTCTTGAAGTCCTTGGTACTGGGGCGTTAAACCACATCCAGTAGCAGTGTTGACAACCAAGATAACCTTACCACGATAGGTCTCTAGTGGAGTTTCTTGATGGTCTTGGTTCAAGACTGAAAAATCGTATAGTGAAGTCATTGCTTGCTTTTCTCCTTCTGTTTGGTGTTTTTAGGAGTTTTCTCCTCCTGTAGGGATAGAAAGCCGTAGGTCAGGGTTCCAAAAATGCTACCGATAATCAGGCCATACATCAGGAAAGGACCACTTTTATCGAATTGCAAGAGCAATTTTACAAAATCTGAAAGGGACATCTGCTGAACGAAGACTTTATGAAAGATGAGTAAGGTAAAGAAGCCAATCTGAATACCGATAAACACAATCCAGCTTCGGAATTTGATTTGGGCTTTGCTGTAGGTTTTGAGGATGATTTCTGATTTGTCATCCTTTTCAAGATGAAGCTCTTGGACGGCTTTTTGAGCTTTTATACTCATGAACAAAATGAGTCCAAAATAGATGTAGGGCATAACATTTCGAACAATTTCTATAAAGCTTCCGAACAAAATATAGAATAGGAAGAGAATGAAGGAAGAGTAAAAGATTTGGATCATGGAACGGGCGCAAGCCTTGTAGATAACCTCTTGACGGCATTCATCAAAAGGCCCTTGGATATGAAAGAAATTTCGAAGTAGGCGAGTTGTTAAGTCTTCTTTTTTCATGGGTGATTTCTCCTAAATGAACGATGCTATTTTGTTTCTTTTACGAATTGATAGAGATAATAAAGATAAGTAATAGAAGAAAGGATAGCGATAGTTAGCAGTATATAATATTTCCAATTGCTTGAAATGAGCGTCAGTTGTGGTAAGGATAGAATCATAAAGATTAGTGCTAAGTTGAGTATGCGCGTTTTTTGGGAGTCGATTTTTAGATAAGTCAATCCTTTGTTGAGGGCTGGAACAAAGACTGGAAGGAGGACTATATCGTAGATTGGCAAGTTCCCTGAAACGATGATGAAGATGAGCAGTGAAGCAAACAAAAGATGATAGGTAAGTAAAGTTACTAGTGATTTCATAGGGGACCTCCTAATACTCATCTTGATCTTTCTTAGTTTTTGCAATGCGACGGGAGATGAGGAACTGTATACTCGCTCCGAAGAAGATAGAACCGAGAATGCTTGATACACCATTTCTTATAGTGAGAAGAGAATTAAAATAGTCCGGACTTTCACCTATGAGTATACTGAGAAGAGGAGTTATAAAAAACATCCATAGACCAAAGAACAAACCTGCTTTCAGACCTGGGTAATGTAGTTGCTTACTTTCTTTCTCACTCAGCATATCTGGTTCAATAGTTGTAATCCCTGTTTTTTGCATTTGGTAGGTGACATAGCCGGCAGCGATGAGGGCAATCACTAAAATCAGAGGAGGATAGACCAGAGCCACTAGTTGAGGAAATTTATAGGCCAGAAGGAGTGGAATAATATTTCCGAAAATCATCAGATAAAATAGGAAGATAAAGACTTGGTTCCCAATACGATCGGCCTCACGCCGTTTGTATTCGTCAAGGGGACCAGAAATGCCGTATGTGCGTTTGATGAGTTTTTCAGTGAAGGTTTCTTTTTTCATAAGTTGGCTCCTTTTTTAAAAATCTTCCTCCCAAAAGAGACTGTTGAGGTCAGTTTGGAGGCTGCGGGCGAGATTGAGACAAAGTTCCAGGGTTGGGTTGTACTTGTCGTTTTCAATCATATTGATGGTTTGTCTCGAGACACCGATATCCTTGGCGAGTTCGAGCTGGGAAATGCCCAGTTCCTTGCGAAATTCTTTCACACGATTCATATGTTCTCCTTTCTGATTTGTGTCGTATATATTTGACTATATTATATTCTTCTATGGAGCGAATGTCAAGCATATTTGACATATTTCTTAAAGAAATCTTACTTGTTTTTGACCGATTTGTCTGACTAGTGCAAGCTGGTCGGATTTGTGGTAAAATAGATAAGATATGACAAAAGAATTTCATCATGTAACGGTCTTACTCCATGAAACGATTGATATGCTCGACGTAAAACCTAATGGTATCTACGTTGATGCGACTTTGGGTGGAGCGGGCCATAGCGAATATTTATTAAGTAAATTAAGTGAAAAAGGCCATCTCTATGCCTTTGACCAGGACCAGAATGCCATTGATAATGCGCAAAAACGCTTGGCACCCTACATTGAAAAGGGGATGGTGACTTTTATCAAGGATAACTTCCGTCATTTACAGGCACGTTTGCGCGAAGCTGGTGTTCAGGAAATTGATGGAATTTGTTATGACTTGGGAGTGTCTAGTCCTCAATTGGACCAGCGTGAGCGTGGTTTTTCTTATAAAAAGGATGCGCCACTGGACATGCGCATGAATCAGGAATCTAGTCTGACAGCCTATGAAGTGGTGAACCACTATGACTATCATGACTTGGTTCGTATTTTCTTCAAGTATGGCGAGGACAAATTCTCTAAACAGATTGCGCGTAAGATTGAACAAGTACGTGCAGTCAAGCCAATCGAGACAACGACTGAGTTATCAGAGATTATCAAGTCGGCCAAACCTGCTAAGGAACTCAAGAAGAAGGGGCATCCTGCCAAGCAGATTTTCCAGGCTATTCGAATTGAAGTCAATGATGAACTGGGAGCGGCAGATGAATCTATCCAGCAGGCTATGGACATGTTGGCTCTAGATGGTAGAATTTCAGTGATTACCTTTCATTCCTTGGAAGACCGCTTGACCAAGCAATTGTTCAAGGAAGCTTCAACAGTGGAAGTTCCTAAAGGTTTGCCTTTCATCCCAGATGATCTCAAGCCCAAGATGGAATTGGTATCCCGTAAGCCAATCTTGCCAAGTGTGGAAGAGTTAGAAGCCAATAACCGCTCGCATTCAGCTAAGTTGCGCGTGGCCAGAAAAATTCACAAGTAAGAGGAAAAAATGGTAGATAAAAAAGAAACAACCAGTCAATTCTTGCAGAGTCGTATCAAAAAATTCTCCCGTGTGGAGAAGGCTTTTTATCTTTCCATCGCTTTTACGGCTCTCGTCTTAGCAGTGAGCATTATCTTTATGCAAACACGACTTTTGCAAGTGCAAAGTGATTTGACAAAAATCAATGCGCAGATAGAGGAAAAGAAAACAGAGCTGGACGATGCCAAGCAGGAAGTGAATGAATTGATTCGTTCAGAGCGCTTGAAAGAAATTGCAGATAAAAAAGATTTGAAATTGAATAATGAAAACATCCGAACAGCGGAGTAAGATATGAAATGGACAGAAAAAATAACCCGATTTGCGGTAAAAAATCGTAAATCTCCAGCAGAAAACCGTAGGATAGTTGGCAAGTACCTCAGCTTTGTAGCTGTTGCCCTTTTCGGCCTCTTTTTGGCCAATTTTGCTTATATTATCGCAAAAGGTAATATATTTGGTACTGACTTGGTAAAAGAGGCTAAAAAGGTTCACCAAACAACCCGAACAGTTCCTGCCAAACGTGGGACTATCTATGACCGAAATGGAGTGCCAATCGCTGAAGATGCGACCTCTTATAACGTCTATGCTGTTATTGATAAAAAATACAAGTCAGCAACTGGAAAAATTCTTTATGTAGAGGATTCGCAGTTTAATAAGGTAGCTGAAGTCTTCCATAAGTATTTGGATATGGATGAAGCTTATGTAAAAGAGCAACTGGCTCAACCAAATCTGACCCAAGTTTCCTTTGGTGCAAAAGGAAATGGGATTACCTATGCCAATATGATGGCTATTAAAAAAGAGTTAAAAGATGCTAGTGTGGAGGGGATTGACTTTACAACTAGCCCTAACAGAAGCTATCCAAATGGACAATTTGCTTCTAGTTTTATTGGCTTAGCCCAACTTCATGAAAATGAGGATGGTAGTAAGAGTTTGTTAGGGACTTCTGGTTTGGAGAGTTCTTTAAATACCATTCTTGCTGGGACAGACGGTATTATTACCTATGAAAAAGACCGTGTAGGAAATATCGTACCCGGTACAGAACAGGTATCGCAACAAACTGTAGATGGCAAGGATGTTTATACAACATTGTCTAGTCCGCTCCAATCTTTCATGGAAACTCAGATGGATGCCTTTCTAGAAAAAGTAAAAGGTAAGTATATGACCGCGACCTTGGTCAGTGCAAAGACCGGTGAAATCCTCGCTACCACCCAACGACCTACCTTTAATGCAGATACTAAGGATGGCATCACCAAAGATTTTGTTTGGCGTGATATTCTTTATCAAAGTAATTACGAACCAGGATCAACCATGAAGGTCATGACGCTAGCAGCATCTATTGATAATAATACTTTCCCAGGTGGAGAATACTTCAATAGCAGTGAATTAAAAATAGCGGATGCGACGATTCGAGATTGGGACGTTAATGAAGGTTTGACCGGCGGTGGTATGATGACATTTTCTCAAGGGTTTGCTCACTCAAGTAATATTGGGATGACACTTCTTGAGCAGAAAATGGGTGATGCTACTTGGTTGGATTATCTAAACCGCTTTAAATTTGGGGTTCCAACTCGTTTTGGTTTGACAGATGAATATGCAGGGCAACTTCCAGCTGACAATATTGTTAATATTGCTCAGAGTTCATTTGGACAAGGTATTTCAGTAACTCAGACGCAAATGATTCGTGCCTTTACAGCCATTGCCAATGATGGCGTCATGCTAGAGCCTAAATTTATTACGGCCTTGTATGATCCAAATGATCAAACCGTTCGTAAATCTCAAAAAGAAATCGTAGGAAATCCCGTTTCGAAAGATGCAGCTAGCCAAACTCGTACTCACATGGTTTTGGTAGGGACGGATCCTAGATATGGAACTATGTACAATCATAGTACAGGAAAAGCAACTGTCAATGTTCCAGGTCAAAATGTGGCCCTTAAATCAGGGACTGCGCAGATTGCAGATGAGAAAAATGGTGGTTATCTTACAGGTTCAACAAACTACATTTTCTCAGTTGTTTCTATGCACCCAGCGGAAAATCCTGACTTTATCCTCTATGTGACTGTTCAACAACCTGAGCATTATTCAGGTATTCAACTTGGAGAGTTTGCCAATCCAATTCTTGAAAGAGCCTCAGCTATGAAAGAATCACTCAATCTTCAGTCAACTGCTAAGAATTTGGAGCAGTTTAGTAAGACTACAAGTTATGCAATGCCTGCAACTAAGGATTACACGCCGGGTGATTTAGCAGAGGAATTACGACGTAACCTTGTTCAACCAATCGTTGTAGGTACTGGAACAAAGATTAAAGAGTCTTCTGTAGAAGAAGGAAAAAATCTAGCACCTAACCAACAAGTTCTCCTTTTATCTGATAAGGTAGAAGAAATTCCAGACATGTATGGTTGGAAAAAAGAGACTGCTGAGACCTTTGCTAAATGGTTGGATATTGAGCTGGAATTTGAAGGTTCAGGTTCTGTTGTTCAGAAGCAAGATGTTCGGACTAATACAGCTATCAAAAACATTAAAAAAATTAAATTAACTTTAGGAGACTAATATGTTTATTTCTATCAGTGCTGGAATTGTGACATTTTTACTAACTTTAGTAGGAATTCCGGCCTTTATCCAATTTTATAGAAAGGCGCAAATTACAGGCCAGCAGATGCATGAGGATGTCAAACAGCACCAGGCAAAAGCTGGGACTCCTACAATGGGAGGTTTGGTTTTCTTAATTGCTTCTGTTTTAGTTGCTTTCTTTTTCGCCCTATTTAGTAATCAACTCAGCAATAATGTCGGTATGATTTTATTTATCTTGGTTCTTTATGGCTTAATCGGATTTTTAGATGACTTTCTCAAGGTCTTTCGTAAAATCAATGAGGGTCTTAATCCCAAGCAGAAATTGGCTCTTCAGCTTCTAGGTGGTGTCATTTTCTACCTTTTCTATGAGCGCGGTGGAGATATGCTTTCTGTCTTTGGTTACCAAGTGCATCTAGGAATTTTCTATATTGTCTTCGCTCTTTTCTGGCTAGTCGGTTTTTCAAACGCAGTAAACTTGACAGACGGTATTGACGGCCTGGCTAGTATTTCAGTTGTGATTAGTTTGTCTGCCTATGGAGTTATTGCCTATGTGCAAGGTCAGATGGATATCCTTCTAGTGATTCTTGCCATGATCGGTGGTTTGCTTGCTTTCTTTGTCTTTAACCATAAGCCTGCCAAGGTCTTTATGGGAGATGTGGGAAGTTTGGCTCTCGGTGGAATGCTGGCAGCTATCTCTATGGCTCTCCACCAAGAATGGACTCTATTGATTATCGGAATTGTTTATGTCTTTGAAACAACTTCGGTCATGATGCAAGTCGGCTATTTCAAAATGACTGGTGGTAAACGTATTTTCCGTATGACGCCTGTGCATCACCATTTTGAGCTTGGAGGATTGTCTGGTAAAGGAAATCCTTGGAGCGAGTGGAAGGTTGACTTCTTCTTTTGGGGAGTAGGGCTTCTAGCAAGTCTCCTGACCCTAGCAATTTTATATTTGATGTAAGAATGGCACCCTGATGTTCAGTTTCAGGGTGTTTTTGCATTCTAAAAAATATTGGTCAATTAAAGTCAAATCTCTTGACCTTTTCTGACTAATGTAGTATATTATGAACGTAAGGTAAATGAAAGCCTTACTCGAACACTTATACTCAATGAAAATCAAAGAGCAAACTAAGAAGTGCTCAAAACACTGTTTTGAGCTTACAGATAGAACTGACGTGGTTTGAAGAGATTTTCGAAGAGTATTATTTAAAGTAAAATAGAAAGAGGTGGGGTCTATGTTTAATCTAGAAATCTTCAGAAGTAAAGATAGTCTACTCCTGCTTGAAAAAGAAAAACCAGAAATAGTACGTAGAGTAGCGATTTAGCTAGTCTAAATTTTTTAAAACAAAGGTCAAAGATAGTCAATATCAGTAATAATAAATAATAAAAAGAGGTAAAGAATATGAATAACAACTTTAATAATTTTAACAACATGGATGATTTATTTAACCAATTGATGGGTGGTATGCGAGGATATAGTTCTGAAAATCGTCGTTACTTGATTAATGGACGTGAAGTGACACCTGAGGAATTTGCTCACTATCGTGCGACTGGTCAATTACCAGGAAATGCAGAAGTTGATGGAAAAATGCCACAACAGGCATCAGGTATGAAACAAGACGGTGTCCTTGCAAAACTAGGTCGAAACTTGACTGCAGAAGCGCGTGAGGGCAAGTTGGATCCTGTCATCGGACGAAACAAGGAAATTCAAGAAACATCTGAAATCCTTTCACGCCGTACCAAGAATAATCCTGTTTTAGTAGGAGACGCAGGTGTTGGTAAGACAGCAGTTGTCGAAGGCTTAGCACAAGCTATTGTGAATGGTGATGTTCCAGCTGCTATTAAGAATAAGGAAATTATTTCCATTGATATCTCAGGACTTGAGGCTGGGACTCAATACCGCGGTAGTTTTGAAGAAAACATTCAAAACTTGGTAAACGAAGTCAAAGAAGCTGGAAATATTATCCTTTTCTTCGACGAAATTCACCAAATTCTTGGTGCTGGTAGCACAGGTGATGGTCAAGGGTCTAAAGGTCTTGCTGATATCTTGAAACCAGCTCTTTCACGTGGAGAATTGACAGTGATTGGCGCAACTACTCAAGATGAATACCGTAATACTATCTTGAAAAATGCAGCCCTTGCTCGTCGTTTCAACGAAGTGAAGGTTAATGCTCCATCTGCTGAAGATACTTTCAAGATTCTTCAAGGTATTCGAGATCTTTATCAACAACACCACAATGTTATTTTGCCAGATGAAGTCTTAAAAGCTGCCGTTGATTACTCTGTTCAATATATTCCACAACGTAGCTTGCCAGATAAAGCTATCGACCTTGTCGATGTTACGGCGGCTCACTTGGCAGCTCAGCATCCAGTAACAGATGTTCATGCTGTTGAACGTGAAATTGAGGCAGAAAAAGACAAGCAAGAAAAAGCAGTTGAGGCAGAAGATTTTGAAGCAGCTCTAAACTATAAAACACGCATTGCAGAATTGGAAAAGAAAATCGAAAACCATACAGAAGATATGAAAGTGACTGCAAGTGTCAACGATGTGGCTGAATCTGTAGAACGTATGACGGGTATTCCAGTATCTCAAATGGGGGCTACGGACATCGAACGTTTGAAAGATATGGGTCATCGTTTGCAGACGAAAGTTATTGGTCAAGATAAGGCCGTTGAAGCAGTAGCAAAAGCTATCCGTCGTAACCGTGCTGGTTTTGATGAAGGTAACCGTCCAATTGGTAGCTTCCTCTTTGTAGGTCCTACTGGTGTTGGTAAGACTGAGTTGGCTAAACAATTGGCTCTTGATATGTTCGGAACGAAAGATGCTATCATCCGTTTGGACATGTCAGAATACAGCGACCGCACATCCGTATCTAAATTGATTGGTACAACTGCAGGTTATGTTGGGTATGATGACAATAGCAATACTTTGACAGAACGTGTCCGTCGCAATCCTTACTCTATCATTCTCTTGGACGAAATTGAAAAGGCTGATCCTCAAGTCATTACTCTTCTCCTCCAAGTCTTGGATGATGGTCGTTTGACAGATGGTCAAGGAAATACAGTGAACTTCAAGAACACTGTCATTATTGCAACGTCAAATGCTGGATTTGGCTATGAAGTCAACTTGACAGAAGATGCGGATAAACCAGAGTTGATGGATCGTTTGAAACCCTTCTTCCGTCCAGAGTTTCTTAACCGCTTTAACGCAGTTATCGAGTTCTCACACTTGACGAAGGAAGACCTTTCTAAGATTGTAGATTTGATGTTGGCTGAAGTTAACCAAACCTTGGCTAAGAAAGACATTGATTTGGTAGTCAGTCAAGCGGCTAAAGACTATATCACAGAAGAAGGCTATGACGAAGTCATGGGTGTTCGTCCACTCCGTCGCGTGGTTGAACAAGAAATTCGTGATAAGGTAACAGACTTCCATTTGGATCATCTAGATGCCAAACATTTGGAAGCAGACATGGAAGATGGTGTTTTGGTCATTCGTGAAAAAGCTTAATACAGAATTTTGAGCATAAAAAAGAAGGAACCAGCTGAAAAAACTGGTTCCTTTTTTGTGTTTAGATGATATGGCGCTCAAAGGCATCATCTGAGATTCCTTGTTCCAGGATGAGTTTCGCCCATTCTTTGGCAGAAAAGAGGCTGTGGTCCTTGTAGTTTCCGCAAGATTCGATGGTTGTTCCAGGAACCTCTTCCCAAGTAGTTGTTTCAGCGATTTCCTTGAGCGAATCCTTGATAACAGATGCAATTTCAGCGCTAGTATGACGTCCCCACATAATCATGTGGAAGCCTGTGCGGCAACCAAATGGTGAACAGTCAATCATACCGTCAATGCGGGTACGGATGAGCTTGGCCAAGAGGTGCTCAATAGTGTGCAAGCCAGCGGTAGGGATAGAGTCTTCGTTAGGTTGCACTAAGCGAATATCATAATTGGAGATGATGTCTCCCTTTGGCCCTGTTTCTTCCCCAATCAAGCGGACATAGGGTGCTTTAACAATAGTGTGGTCAAGTTCAAAACTTTCAACAATAACTTCTTTTGACATGGTAAATCCTTTCAGTTTTCTTCTTTCATTATAACATAAAGCCGGCTCCTGAGACAGAGAGAAAACCTCTCCGATAGTGGAGAGGTTCAAATCTTTACTTACGATACAAGCGATCGTATTGGTAATAAGGGTCAAAGGTTACATTGATACCCAATTTGCGAAGGACATTCTTGTCTTCATCTGTCAAGATGATGGTTGAGTGGGCTTCGCTTCCTTTGAGGTTACCAAGTTCTTCCATAGCACGAGCAGCATCAGGATTTTCTGTAGCTGTGATAGCAAGTGCAATCAGGATTTCATTTGAATGAAGGCGTGGATTGCGGCTACCGAGATGATCGATTTTAAGACCTTGGATTGGCTTAACAACTTCAGGTTCGATTAGTTTTACTTCTTTAGCGATGTCAGCTGATTTCTTGATAGCGTTGATAAGAGCAGCGGCTGTAGGGCCAAAGAGTTCTGAGTTCTTACCAGTGACAATTTCCCCAGTTGGCAATTCAAGGGCTAGGGCAGGGCCGCCAGTTTCTTCTGCCTTTTGACGGGCAACGACAGCAACCTTACGGTCTGCAGGTGTGATACCAAGGTCGTTCATAAGCAACTCGATTTTCTTGACAGCAGATTCGCCAACTTTTTCGGCTTTAAAATCAAGAACAGTTTGATAGTAGCGACGGATGATTTCTTGTTTAGAAGCTTCGACAGCAGCTTCATCATCTGTAATAGCGAAACCAACCATGTTGACACCCATATCTGTCGGAGAAGCGTATGGAGACTCTCCTAGGATACGTTCCAACATGCGCTTGAGCACTGGGAAAATTTCGATATCACGGTTATAGTTGACAGTGGTTTCTTCGTAGGTTTGGAGATGGAAGGGGTCAATCATGTTGACATCATCAAGGTCAGCTGTGGCAGCCTCGTAGGCTAAATTAACTGGATGATGAAGGGGAAGATTCCAGACTGGGAAGGTTTCAAATTTAGCGTAACCAGACTTGATACCATTGATTTGGTCGTGATACATATTGGACATACAAGTTGCTAATTTTCCAGAACCAGGTCCAGGAGCGGTTACGACAATCAAGTTGCGACTGGTTTTGATGTAGTCATTTTTTCCCATGCCTTCTGGAGAAATGATGTGATCCATATCCGTCGGATATCCTTTGATTGGATAATGAAGATAAGAATCAATTCCGTTTTTTTCCAGTTGGTTGCGGAAGGCATCTGCAGCTGGTTGGCCAGCGTACTGTGTGATGACCACTGAGCCAACAAAAATTCCCAATTCATTGAATTTATCAATCAAGCGAAGAACTTCTTGGTCATAAGAAATTCCCAAGTCACCACGTGCCTTGGAATGTTCGATGTTGCTAGCGTTAATGGCAATTACAACCTCGACTTGCTCTTTCAATTCTTGCAAGAGCTTGATTTTGTTGTCAGGCTCATAACCAGGAAGGACACGAGCAGCGTGGAAATCTTCTAACATTTTGCCACCAAACTCCAAGTAGAGCTTGCCGTCAAATTGGTTAATGCGCTCCAAAATGTGGTCGCGCTGTAGATTCAAATATTGTTCAGAACTAAAAGCTTGTTTTTTCATTTTTTTACCTCTGACCCCTATTATAATAAAAAATTGGAAGTTAGGGAACTATGGAGTTAAAAAAGGAATCAAAAAGATTAGGCAAACGCTTGCATAAAATTTTAAAAAGCGCTATCATAGACTACAGCTTATTAAAATAATGAGGTAAGAAGATGCAAGAAAAATGGTGGCACAATGCCGTAGTCTATCAGGTCTATCCTAAGAGCTTTATGGATAGCAACGGAGATGGAATTGGTGATTTGCCAGGTATTACCAGTAAGTTAGACTATCTAGCTAAGTTAGGAATCACAGCGATTTGGCTGTCTCCTGTTTATGACAGTCCTATGGATGATAATGGCTATGATATTGCTGATTATCAAGCGATTGCGGCTATTTTCGGAACCATGGAGGATATGGATGAGCTGATTGAGGAAGCTAAGAAACGTGATATTCGTATCATTATGGACTTGGTGGTCAATCATACTTCGGATGAACATGCCTGGTTTGTCGAGGCCTGTGAAAATCCTGACAGCCCTGAGCGAGACTACTATATCTGGCGCGATGAGCCCAACGACCTAGATTCTATCTTTAGTGGGTCTGCTTGGGAATACGATGAAAAGTCAGGTCAATACTATCTCCACTTTTTCAGCAAGAAACAGCCGGATCTTAACTGGGAGAATGAAAAACTTCGCCATAAAATTTATGAGATGATGAACTTCTGGATTGATAAGGGCATTGGCGGTTTCCGTATGGATGTTATCGACATGATTGGGAAAATTCCTGATGAGAAAGTAGTCAATAATGGTCCCATGCTCCATCCTTATCTCAAGGAGATGAATCAAGCGACCTTTGGAGATCAGGATCTCTTGACAGTAGGGGAAACCTGGGGAGCAACTCCAGAGATTGCCAAGCTCTACTCTGATCCAAAGGGCCAAGAATTGTCTATGGTCTTCCAGTTTGAGCATATCTGTCTTCAGTATCAGGAAGGTCAGCCTAAATGGCACTATCAAAAAGAGCTGAATATCGCTAAGTTGAAAGAGATTTTCAACAAATGGCAGACAGAGTTAGGAGTTGAGGACGGTTGGAATTCGCTCTTCTGGAACAATCATGACCTCCCTCGTATTGTCTCAATCTGGGGGAATGACCAAGAATACCGTGAAAAATCTGCCAAAGCCTTTGCAATTTTGCTTCATCTCATGAGAGGGACACCTTATATCTACCAGGGTGAGGAGATTGGGATGACCAACTATCCGTTTGAAACGCTGGATCAAGTAGAAGATATTGAATCCCTCAACTATGCGCGTGAAGCTCTTGAAAAAGGTGTTCCGATGGAAGAAATCATGGACAGTATCCGTGTCATTGGTCGTGACAATGCCCGTACCCCTATGCAATGGGACGAGAGCAAAAATGCTGGTTTCTCAACAGGTCAACCTTGGTTGGCAGTGAATCCAAACTATCAAGCAATCAACGTTCAAGAAGCGCTGGCAAATCCAGATTCTATTTTCTATACCTATCAGAAACTGGTCCAAATACGTAAGGAGAATAGCTGGCTGATTCGAGCTAACTTTGAACTCTTGGAAACAACTGACAAGGTCTTTGCCTATATCCGTAAAGATGGGGACCGTCGTTTTCTAGTTGTGGCTAACTTGTCCAATGAAGAGCAAGACTTGACCGTAGAAGGAAACGTCAAATCGGTCTTGATTGAAAACACCGTGGCTCAGGAAGTCTTTGAAAAACAAATCTTAGCTCCATGGGATGCTTTCTGTGTGGAATTACTATAAATATTTTTTACAGAAAAATTTAAAATTGAAATCGCATAAAAACAAGGGAGGACTGTATGAAAGGCAGAAATCCTTTGTTTTTTTTATAACCAAGGTTTATAAACTTTCATTCTCAAAATTCAATTAACTTTACAAATTCCCACTATTTTGGTAAAATAAACTTATGTTATAAAAACTAACATAAAGGAGAAAGAAGATGACTACAAAAAAGCGTGTCCTTAGTGCAGGCCTGACTTTTGCAGCTGCTTTGCTTTTAGCTGCTTGCGGACAATCAGGTTCAGATACAAAAACTTACTCATCAACCTTTAGTGGAAATCCAACTACATTTAACTACTTGTTAGACTACTACGCTGATAATACAGCCATCATTACCAACCTAGTTGATGGTTTGCTTGAAAATGACAACCACGGAAACCTAGTTCCATCTTTGGCAGAAGACTGGTCTGTTTCAAGCGATGGCCTGACTTATACCTACAAACTGAGAAAAGATGCCAAATGGTTCACGGCTGACGGTGAAGAGTACGCCCCAGTCAAGGCACAAGATTTTGTGACAGGTATCAAGTATGCAGTGGATAATAAATCCCAGGCCATTGACTTGATTCAAAACTCGATCAAGGGCTTGAATGATTATATTACAGGAGCGGATTCTGACTTTTCTAAGGTTGGGGTGAAGGCCATTGACGACCATACTGTTGAGTATACTTTGGCACGCCCAGAGCCTTACTGGAATTCAAAAACAACCAATAGTATTCTTTTCCCAGTGAATGAAGAGTTTCTAAACTCAAAAGGGAAAGATTTTGGGACCCTATCTCCAGATAGCATTCTCTACAGCGGACCTTATTTGTTAAAAGATTTCACATCAAAATCATCGATCGAGTATGTGAAGAATCCGCATTACTATGATCATGACAAAGTATCGATTGAACACGTAAAATTGGCTTACTTTGACGGCTCAGACCAAGAATTGACCATCCGTAACTTTGAAAGTGGAGCTTATTCTATCGCTGGGGTTTATCCAAATAGTTCTAACTTTGCCAAGACCAAGGAAAAATATAAGGATAATATCGTCTATAGCTTGCAGGACAAGACTTCTTGGTATTTCAATTTCAACGTCAACCGTAAGGCCTACAATCACACTGCTAAAACGACAGATGAGCAGAAGAAGTCAACTGAGACAGCTGTCTTGAACAAGAACTTCCGTCAAGCAGTGAACTTTGCCTTGGATCGCACAGCCTATTCTGCTCAGTCAAATGGGGAAGAAGCAGCTAGCAAGACCCTTCGTAACACCCTAGTGCCTCCTACATTTGTCCAAGTCGGAGACAAGACCTTTGGAGAAGTAGTGGCTTCTAAATTGGTTAACTATGGCACAGAATGGTCAGGTATTAACTTGGCAGATGCTCAGGATGCCTATTTCAACAAAGAAAAAGCCCAAGCAAAATTTGCGGAAGCTAAAAAAGAATTGGCAAGTCAAGGTGTGACCTTCCCAATTCACTTGGATGTGGCAGTTGATCAGACGAGTAAAAATGCCGTGACAGGCATGAACTCAGTTAAGCAGACCCTTGAGTCAATTTTGGGTGCTGATAACATTGTCATTGACGTTCAACAACTTTCAACAGATGATTTTAACAACGTAGCCTTCTTGGCACCGACACCAGCTGATCGTGACTATGATTTGAACTTTGATGGTTGGGTAGGTGACTACCAAGATCCATCAACTTATCTCAATCCTTTCAATGCAGAGGATGGATTCTACCTCAAGATCTTTGGTCTAGATGCTCAGGAAGATAAAGCTAAGATTGCTAGCTTGGGGCTTGATACTTACACCAAGATGCTCAAAGATGCAGATAGTGAAAATAAAGATGTAGCCAAACGATATGAAAAATATGCTGAAGCACAGGCTTGGATGATTGACAATTCTCTGATTATGTCAGCTATGTCAAGTGGTGGAACAGCATCTGTAACCAAAGTAACGCCATTTACAAGAGGGTATTCACTGGTCGGCATCAAGGGTGATGGCAATAACTACAAGTACATGAAACTGCAAAAAGATACTGTGACAACCAAACAGTATGAAGAAGCTAAGGCCAAATGGGAGCAAGAAAGCAAAAAAGCAATCGAAAAAGCTCAAAAAGAAGCAGAAAATCATGTTAAATAGATGAACGAGGTTCCGTAAGGGACCTTGTTTTAATGTTTATATAGTAAATTTATTGATGTAATTGTTTGCAAATCAAAAAGAATGTTTCGGAAAGAAGATGAAAACGCCTTACCTAAGCGGATTTATCTCACAAGTGTATTTTTTTATGATATAATAAAATGAAATAAAAATTGATAATAGAGGTATATCGTGAGTAGATCTTCGAAGCGAGCTCGTCAGGGTAAAACAAAAATAGTGATTAGTTGGGGGTTGCTAGCTATCTATGCATTACTAGCAGTCTTTTTATTGTTTTTGATTTTCAAGTACAATATGCTAGCCTTCCGATATCTCAATATAGTGGTCACTGTCTTAATTGTAGCCTTAGCCATCTTGTGCTTCTTTTTAATTCGGTCCAAGAAAGTTCAAAATCTAACGCTGTTTTTATTACTACTTGGTGTGTTAATCAATGGTACTTCTCTCTTTGCTGTAGGGCAGTTCATTGGATTTACCAGTCGCCTGAATGCGACATCGAATTACTCGAATTATTCGATGAGTGTTGCGGTGTTAGCAGATAGTCCAATTGATAATATCAGTCAGGTAACCAGTGTAATGGGGCCTACTGGGACGGATAAGGATAATATCCAACAGTTGATGAATGATCTGAAGGCTAGTCAAAATAAGGAATTGACTGTCGAAGAAAGTAGCTCCTATCTTGCGGCCTATAAGAGCTTACTAGCCGGTGATACAAAGGCAATCATTCTAAACAGTGTCTTTGAAAACATTATCGAATCGGAATATCCTGACTATGCTTCGAAAATTAAGAAAATCTATACCAAAGAATTAACCAAGACGGTTGAAACTCCAAAAGATGTCAAAGGTGACAGTTTCAACGTTTATATCAGCGGAATTGATACTTACGGTCCAATTAGCTCAGTTTCTCGTTCGGATGTCAATATCATTATGACAGTGAATCGTGAAACGAAAAAGATTCTCTTGACAACGACACCTCGTGATTCCTATGTTCCAATTGCAGATGGTGGCAACAACCAAAAAGATAAGTTGACCCATGCGGGGATTTATGGGGTAGATGCTTCAATTCATACCCTGGAAAATCTCTACGGTATTGACTTGAACTATTATGCTCGTTTGAATTTCACTTCTTTCTTGAAGTTGATAGATCTCCTTGGTGGGGTTGATGTTCATAATGATCAGGATTTTACATCATTGCATGGTAAGTTTCATTTTCCTGTAGGGAATGTTCATCTTGATTCGGAGCAAGCTCTTGGCTTTGTGCGTGAGCGCTATTCTTTGGCAGATGGTGATCGGGATCGTGGCCGTAACCAGCAAAAGGTCATTGTTGCAATTCTGCAAAAATTAACTTCTACGGAAGCTTTGAAAAATTATGACAGTATTATAAAAGGGCTGCAAGATTCGATTCAAACCAATATGCCACTTGAAACCATGATGAACCTGGTTAATGCCCAACTTGAGAGTGGTGGAACGTATAAGATCAATTCGCAAGATCTTAAAGGAACAGGGCGTATGGATTTGCCATCTTATGCCATGCCTGATAGTAACCTCTACATGATGGAGATAAGTGATAGCAGTTTAGAGTCAGTCAAGGCTGCAATCAATGATGTGATGGAAGGAAAATAAGACAAAATGATTGATATTCATTCGCATATTGTATTTGGTGTGGATGATGGTCCAAAATCTAAGCAAGAAAGCAAGGCGCTTCTGGCAGAAGCCTATAGGCAAGGGGTAAGGACTATTGTATCGACATCGCATAGACGAAAAGGAATGTTTGAAACTCCTGAGGAGACAATAGAGGCAAACTTCCAAGAAGTTAAGGAGCTAGCCAAGGAGGTGGCTCCAGACTTGACCATTCTCTATGGAGCAGAAATTTATTATACTAGTGATGTGCTTGCGAAATTGGAGAAACAGGTCATTCCAAGTCTTAATGGGACACGCTATGCTCTCATTGAGTTTAGTATGGCTACCCCTTATCGGGAAATCCATACTGCTTTGAGCAATGTTCTCATGCTTGGGATAACGCCTGTAGTTGCCCACATTGAACGTTACCATGAATTAGAGAATAACGAAAAACGGGTGAAAGAGTTGATTGATATGGGTTGCTACACTCAAATCAATAGTTCCAGCATTTTAAAACCAAAGTTATTTGGGGATAAATATAAATTTATGAAGAAACGAGCTCGCTATTTTCTAGAGCGAGACTTGGTACATTTTGTTGCTAGTGATATGCACAATTTGGACCAAAGACCGCCTTACATGAAAGAAGCTTATGAGATCGTTTCAAAACAATACGGTGAAAGAAAGGCGAGAGAATTATTTATCGAAAATCCTCGCTTCATCTTAGCGGATCAAATTATTTAGGAGTTGACATGAAAGAAAATAAAGAAATCGCAATTGACATTGTCCAATTATTTAAAATCCTTTGGAAGAAGAAAATCGCTATTATCCTAACTGCGATTGTAGCAGCTGTCATAGCTTTTGGTGTAAGCAGTTTTGTTCTTACGCCTGAGTATTCTAGTACAACACGTATCTATGTAGTCAATCGAAATCAATCGGAAAAAACAGGGTTGACCAACCAGGATTTGCAGGCTGGTACTTACCTGGTAAAAGACTATAAGGAAATTATCCTTTCGCAAGATGTATTGGAGAAAGTCATTTCAAATCTTAAATTAGAGAAAACAGTTAAGGCGTTAAGCAAGAAGATTCAGGTAACAGTTCCTGTGGACACTCGTATCGTGTCAATTACTGTAAAAGATGCCCAACCAGAAGAAGCGAGCCGTATCGCCAATGCTCTTCGTGAGGTTGCATCGGAAAAAATCATTTCTGTAACTCGTGTATCTGATGTGACAACACTAGAGGAAGCGAGACCGGCACTAACTCCATCCTCACCTAATATTCGTCGAAATACTGCGCTTGCTTTCCTAGTAGGTGGTGCAGTAATGGTTGTTTCAGTCTTATTGTTTGAATTATTGGATGATCGTGTCAAGCGACCAGAAGATGTCGAAGAAGTCATGCATGTCGCACTTTTAGGAATTGTTCCAGATTTGGATAAGTTAAAGTAAGGGAGAAAATATGCCAACATTAGAAATCGCACAAAAGCGTTTAGATTTTGCTAAAAAAGCTGAAGAACACTATAATGCTTTGCGCACCAATATTCAATTGAGTGGTGATAATTTGAAAGTTCTTGCCATCTCATCTGTCAAACCTGGTGAAGGGAAATCTACAACTTCAACTAATATCGCCTGGGCTTTCGCACGTGCAGGCTATAAAACATTACTAGTAGATGCGGATATCCGTAATTCAGTTATGTCTGGTGTCTTCAAGTCAAGAGAAAAAATTACTGGATTGACTGACTTTTTGGCAGGGACTACTGATCTTTCAAATGGTCTCTGTGATACCAATATTGATAACCTATTTGTTATTCAGGCAGGACCGACATCACCTAATCCAACGGCCCTCCTGCAGAGTGAAAATTTCCATACCATGATTGATACCCTACGTAAGTATTTTGACTATGTCATTGTGGATACTGCACCGATTGGGATGGTTATTGACGCCGCTATCATTACACAAAAATGTGATGCTTCTATCTTGGTTACGGCAGCTGGAGAGACAAAACGACGTGATGTCTTAAAGGCGAAGGAACAGTTAGAACAAACAGGGACTCCTTTTTTAGGTGTAGTTCTAAATAAATTCAACACCGAAGTTGAAAAATACGGAGCTTATGGTGGTTATGGAGCTTATGGAGCTTATGGCAATTATGGGAAAAAGTAAAAAATAAACTAGGAAGTAGTTATGGAAGAGAAAGGGATAAAAATATCTCTGGCAGTAATCCAGAGTTTTATAGTAGTGTTACTGGGGTATTTTCTTAGTTTTGTTAAAGAGACAGATATTCTTTCAACAACAATGATTGTCCTATATATTCTCCACTACATAGTATTTTATTTTAGTGATTTCGGTCAAGATTTTTTTAAAAGAGGATATTTACGTGAGCTTGTTCGCTTGACAAAATATATCATTTTCTTTGCGTTGGCAATTAGTCTTTCCAATTTCTTTTTAGAAGAACGCTTTAGCATCTCTAGACGAGGCATGGTGTATTTCTTAACCTTACACTCGATTCTAATGTATCTAGTCAATATTTTTATCAAGTATTATTCGAAACGGATATTTCCTAATTTGAAATGGAGTAAAAAACTATTCTTGATTACAGCAACATCTAGAGTTGAGAAAGTGATGGATAAATTACTTGATGCTGGTGATTTCTTTGGAGAACTGGTGGCAGTTAGTGTATTAGATAAACCTAATTTCCAACATGATACTATTACAGTCGTACCAGTCGAAGATATTTTAAATTTTGCAACTCACGAAGTTGTGGACGAAGTGTTTATCAATCTTCCTAGTGAAGAATATGATATTGGTGAATTTATTTCTCGTTTTGAAACGATGGGAATTGATGTAACAGTTAATCTAAATGCTTTTGACCATAATCTAGGGCGTGACAAGAAAATCCGTGGGATGGCTGGTCTAAATGTCATTACCTTTTCGACGAAATTTTATAAAAATAGTCATGTCATTGCTAAGCGTGTCATAGATATTATTGGTTCTATTTTTGGTTTAATGATTTGTGGCTTAGTCAGTATAGTTCTAGTTCCAGCTATTAGAAAAGATGGTGGGCCTGCTATTTTTGCCCAGACACGTATAGGAAAAAACGGTCGACATTTTACTTTTTATAAATTTAGATCAATGTGTATTGATGCTGAGGATAAAAAGAGAGAATTGTTGGAGAAAAATACTATGCAGGGTGGTATGTTTAAGATGGATAATGATCCTCGCATCACAAACATTGGGCGCTTTATCCGTAAAACTAGCTTGGATGAACTCCCTCAATTTTGGAATGTTTTGAAAGGGGATATGAGTCTAGTTGGAACAAGACCGCCAACAGTTGATGAATATGAGACATACACACCTGAACAAAAACGTCGATTGAGTTTTAAACCAGGTATCACTGGACTTTGGCAAGTTAGTGGTAGAAGTGAGATTAAGAATTTTGATGAAGTTGTTAAATTAGATGTAGCTTATATAGACGATTGGACAATTTGGAAAGATATTGAAATTCTACTAAAAACAGTTAAAGTTGTATTTATGAGGGATGGAGCGAAGTAAAATTATGAATAAAGTGAGGGAAATTCAACTAGGAGAATTATCTTTATTAAAAAGTTTTATTGCTATTTGTAGTAAATATGATTTAAGATATTATGCTTTGGGAGGGACATTGCTAGGAGCAATTCGTCATAAAGGATTTATTCCTTGGGATGATGACATGGATCTAGGGATGCCTCGAAAAGATTATGAAAAATTTTTGTCAATTTGCAAAAAGGAACTTCCAGAACATGTCGTTTTGAGACTTCATGATGATAATTTAGGTAATACCTCTATTATGGATACATCTTTACAAATTCCATTTGGAGATGAACTTTGTAGTCCTTTCATAGATATTTTCCCTCTGGATGGTTATCCAGATGATCGTTTTCATTATTTTATTCATACAAACAAAATTAAATTATATCGTGCACTTTCTAAAATTTCTGTAATCGATCGTTTACATGACAGAGATCGGGGAAGTTTTGAAAATGCAATTGTGAGTATATCAAAAGTTTTGAAATTAAATAAACTTCTAAAAACAGCCACTATTAACAACAAATTACAAAATCTAATTAAACAATATGATTTTGAAACTAGTTCAATAGTAGGGAATGTACTAGGTTCATATAGAGAACGTGAACTTGCTAGAAAAGAAGTATTCGGTGAACCACAATTACTAGAGTTTGAGAACTTGGAAATCAGTTGCCATGCAAACCCAGATGAATATTTAACAAAAATATACGGTGATTACATGAAGTTACCCGAAGAAGCAGAACGTAAGGGTCATTTCGAGTCTACATGGGGAGATTAATTTGAATAGTTTTGATTTAATGGGGGTCAGGATTGACCCTTTAACAATGGATGAAACAGTACAGGCGGTTGAGAATTTTGTCATTGAACAACGCCCTCTTCATTTAATGGGCGTAAACGCTGATAAGATTAACCAATGTCAATCAGATGAAGTCATTAAAAAGATAGTTAATGATTCTGAAATCATCAATGCAGATGGTGCATCAGTCGTTCTAGCCTCTCGATTTTTGGGCTACCAAGTTCCAGAACGAGTTGCTGGAATTGATTTAATGCAAAGATTATTAAAATTAGCCGATGAGAAATCTTATTCAGTGTATTTCTTTGGTGCTAAAGAAGAAGTTTTGCAAGATATGTTACAAAATTTCAAAGAAGAGTATCCAAATCTACGAGTTGTTGGACATCGTAATGGTTATTTTTCTGAGGAAGATGAGCAAGATATTCAGGAAGATATTCGTGAAAAGAATCCCGACTTTGTATTTGTTGGAATTACTTCACCTAAAAAAGAATACATCATCCAAAAATTTATGGATAATGGAGTGAATTCTATTTTTATGGGTGTAGGTGGTAGCTTTGACGTACTGTCTGGTCACATTCAACGTGCTCCACTTTGGATGCAAAAATCAAACTTGGAGTGGTTATTCCGAGTTGCTAATGAACCAAAGCGTCTCTTTAAACGATACTTTGTAGGGAATGTTACCTTTATTAAGCGAGTTTTAGATGAGAAACGAAAAACGAAAAAATAATATTTTACATATTTCACGAACGATGGATATTGGTGGTGCTGAGAGAATCGTGTATCAGTTGAGTTCTGATTTGCAAGATGAATTTGATAGTGTACATGTTGCTTCTACAGGAGGCCTTTGGGAACCAAAATTAGATGCCCAAGGAATTATCCATCATAAAATTCACGATATAGACAGCAAAAATCCTCTTACTGTTTTGAAGTTGCTTCTTACTATTTATCAAATTATTAAGACAAATAAGATTACTCTGGTTCATACGCATCATCGTATGGCAGCTTTTTATATTCGTTTATTAAAACTGATAAATCCCAAGCTAGTCCATGTTTACACTGCTCATAATGTCTTTAAAGATAAGTTGCCTTTATATAGATTTTCACTGAAAAATGCCTATAGTATTGCAGTTGGTCAAGCAGTTAATAAAAATTTGAAAGATGATGTGGGAGTGACAGACAGCACTGTTATCTATAACGGAGTGATCTTGAAACAGTCAGATAGACAAGTTGATGAGATTATGAAGTTTGATGGAATCAAGCTAGGCTGTATTGCAAGATTATCTAAACAAAAAGGCTTGACTTATCTGCTTGATGCGATTTCTTTGATTTCAGATGAAAAACTTCGTTTATTTATCGTTGGGGATGGAGAGCTTAGAGCCGAACTAGAAAACAAGGTTAAAGAACTAAATCTGGAAGATAAAGTATCTTTTTTAGGATATCGCAAGGATATAGTAGAATGTATCAATAGTTTTGATTTTTGTGTTTTGCCTTCAGTATTTGAAGGATTTGGCCTAGTTGCCATTGAGGCATTTATGAATAGCAAAACCTTAGTTGCCACGGATATACCGGGATTAAACGAAGTTGTTACAAATGAAAATGGGATCTTGGTTCCTGCTAAAGATGCTAGGGCCTTAGCTTCTGCTATTGAGAGTCTGGCGACTGACTCAACTCTTAGAACTAGGTTAGCTCATCAAGCTAAAAAAGATTATGAAGAGAAGTTTAGTTATCCTTTATTTTTAGAGAATTATCGTAAATTTTATCAAAAACTAATGGGGGATTCGAAATGAAAAAAGTAATGTTAGTTTTTGGGACGCGTCCAGAAGCAATAAAAATGTGTCCCTTAGTGAATGAACTGAAGAAAAATGATTCAATCAAAACACTTGTATGTGTAACTGGTCAACATAAAGAAATGTTAGAGCAAGTTTTAGATGTCTTTAAAGTTGTTCCTGATTATGATTTAGGAATTATGAAGGCAAATCAAACACTATTTACAATCACGACAAGTATTTTAGATAAAATTCAAGCAGTTTTAGAGCAGGAAAAACCAGATATTGTTCTTGTTCATGGGGATACTACAACCACTTTTGCGACAGCTTTAGCTGCATTTTACATGGGAATTAAAGTTGGACATGTAGAGGCAGGATTGAGAACTTATAATCTTCAAAGCCCATTTCCTGAAGAATTTAATCGTCAGACCACTTCAATTATTGCAGATTTCAATTTTGCTCCCACAGAAGTGGCTAAAGAGAATCTTTTAAAAGAGGGAAGAGAAAATATTTATGTTACTGGAAATACTGTTATTGATGCCTTGAAGACAACCGTTCAAGATCATTATGACCATCCTATTTTAGAGTGGGCTAAGGATAGTAAACTCATCATGTTGACAGCTCATCGACGTGAAAATCTTGGTCAACCCATGGAAAATATGTTTAACGCAGTTAATCGTATCCTGAATGAGTTTGAAGATGTTAAAGTCGTATATCCTATTCATAAGAATCCTAAGATTCGTGAGCTAGCAAGTAAAGTGTTTGGTGACAATGAACGGATGCAAATCATTGAACCTCTAGAAGTCATTGATTTCCATAATTTTATGAATCAAAGCTACATGATTTTAACAGATTCGGGTGGTGTACAAGAAGAAGCACCTTCTTTAGGTAAACCAGTATTGGTAATGCGTGATACAACAGAACGTCCAGAGGGGATTGCTGCAGGAACCTTGAAATTAGTAGGAACAGAAGAAGAAAATATTTATACTAATTTCAAACTGCTTTTAGAAGATGAAACAGAGTACAGCAAGATGAGTAAAGCAAGTAATCCATATGGAGATGGAAAAGCTTGTGAGCGTATTGTTGATATCATTTTGGAAGGATTATCATAATGGATCAGATTTCTATTGTTGTACCAGTGTACAATGTTGAGAACTATTTGAGTTATTGTGTAGAAAGTCTAAGACAACAAACATATAAAAATATTGAAATAATCTTAGTAGATGATGGTTCGACGGATAGTTCTGGAGAAATTTGTGACCAATATGCTCGAGAAGATGACAGAATAAAAGTTCTGCATATTGAAAATGGGGGATTGTCCAATGCCCGCAATACTGGGGTAAAAGAATCTTCAACAGATTGGATTGTTTTCATTGATTCAGACGATTATTATGACCATAGAGCCATTGAATATTTAGTAGAACTTAGAGATAAGTATAGAGTTGATCTTGTAGCAACTCCAGTGATTGAAGTTAGAAACTATGAAAATAGTGATTTCCTAGGAGATTTCAGAGAGAAATATTCTGGAAAATTAGATCGTAGAACAGCTTTAGAACAAATGTTTTATGGAAATTATGTTGGGACACATTCAGGTGGTAAACTATATAAGAAAGAAATTTTATTAAGGTTTCCATATCCTAATGGGATGTTGTATGAAGATTTAGCTCTTGCTTATGAGCATATTGCTTTCTGTGAAAATATTGCTGTTAGTGATCTAAATCTTTATAAATACTATCGAAGACCAGGAAGTATTGTAAATTCTAAGTATAGTGATCGTCTCTTAGATTTTTACAAGGCAATGGAATGGAATAGAAGTTATGTTGAACGAGACTATTCAGGTGATAGGGATATGAGAAGAGCCTTGAATGTTCGCTATGTTTTTAATGGTCTGCATATTGTACATGCTATGCTTAGTTCAGATATGTATGCTGAAGTTAATAAAATTAGAAAAGAATACATTCAATATTTCAAAGATGTTATTCCGAATTCAAATGTTACAAGGAAAAATAAATTGAAATATATATTGTTTCTCGTATCTGCAAAATTGTATAAAAAAGTCAGAGGGAAAATGGGTTAGATAGTCATGAAGGTTTTAAAAAACTATGCTTACAATCTCTCTTATCAATTACTAACCATTGTACTACCTTTCATAACAACACCGTATGTTACAAGGGTTTTCAGTTCAAATGATTTAGGAACTTTTGGCTATTTTAATTCGATTGTTGCTTACTTTATTTTTTTGGCAACATTAGGAGTAGCTAATTATGGGACAAAAGAGATTTCAGCTCATAGAAATAATATCCCTAATAATTTTTGGGGTATTTATACCTTGCAGTTTACTGCGACTTGTATATCGATATTTCTATATATTGGTCTGTGCTTTTCATTTTCATTTATGCAAAATCCAGTAGCATATATATTGGTATTATCTCTATTATCTAGGGGATTAGATATTACTTGGCTTTTTCAAGGACTAGAAGATTTTAGAAAGATAACTGTTAGAAATATCACTGTCAAACTCATAGGTGTTATTTCAATATTTTTGTTCATAAAGTCTCAGAATGATTTATATCTATATGTCTTTTTATTAACTATATTTGAATTTTTAGGACAATTAAGTATGTGGCTGCCAGCTCTAGAATTTATAGGTAAGCCACAATTTGACTTCAATTATGCCAAGAAACATCTTAAACCGGTGATATTACTGTTTTTACCTCAAATAGCGATATCTTTATATGTTACGTTAAATAGGACAATGCTTGGAGCTTTAGCATCAACAACAGATGTTGGAATTTATGATCAATCTTTAAAGTTGGTAAATATCCTACTTACTTTGGTAACTTCACTGGGTAGTGTTATGCTACCACGTGTTTCGAATCTTTTATCAACAGGGGATAAGAAGTCTGTGAATCGCATGAATCAATTATCTTTCTTGATATACAATCTTGTGATTTTTCCGACTATTGCAGGTATG
Source organism: Streptococcus sp. KHUD_011 (assembly GCF_046352925.1). GTDB lineage: Bacteria > Bacillota > Bacilli > Lactobacillales > Streptococcaceae > Streptococcus. The sequence continues at coordinate 347,802 of NZ_CP157578.1, forward strand.
TTAATTATCAATAATGACTTTGTGAAATTTTTCTTAGGAAATGACTTTCAAGAAGCAAGATATGCTATTGCAATCATGATTTTTAGGATGTTTTTTATTGGTTGGACGAACATTATGGGGATTCAAATTTTGATACCTCATAATAAGAACAAAGAATTTTTGATTTCAACAACGGTTCCAGCAATTATTAGTGTTGGTTTAAATTTACTTTTACTGCCTGAATTTGGATATATTGGGGCTGCGATTGTTTCTGTATTAACAGAAGTATTTGTATGGGTTATCCAATTGTATTTTACAAGAAAATATTTAAAAGATGTACCAATTTTTAAATCAACTATTAAAATATTTTCAGCATCAATTCTTATGTATGTTACCCTTTCATTTTTGAAGTCAATTTTGACTTTTACACCTATTGTTAATGTTGTTGTATGTGCTATTGTGGGGGCGATACTTTATGGTTTGCTAATTTTAATATTTAAAATAGTTGGCTTAAAGGAGATAAAAGAGCAGCTGTTAAATAATTAGTATGATGATAATCTATACAGAAATAATCAAAGTTATTTTTGCAAGAATTTGTTTTAGCTAAGTTAGTTGATTGAAAAAGTCTAGAAAGGGAAGGATGGAAGATTGTAGATGAACTAAAAGTTTAAAAATATTAAATAATATATAAAAATTATCAATTATGTTCATTCTATATTATTCTTTACCAAATAAATAATATGATAAAAATTAAATTTGAAAATCTACTGGTTAGTATTGTTGTATCTGTAGTGATATTTTTTAATACTATTTCTACTACAATGCTGGATAAAACTTTTTTTCAAGCTAAAGCAAATTATCTTTTATTAGTAGTTTTGTTATTAGGTCTTCGTTTTATGTTTCCAACACGTATTTCATTTAAATATCTAATATTTTCTTCTTTGCTATTATTATCAGGAATTTTAGTATATTTTCAGACTGGAAAACTTAATTTTCTTATTTATTCAGCCCTTCTAGTTTTATTAGTTAATGTAGATATGAAAGTAGTTTTGAAAACGTATGTCATTGTAGCAGGTTTTCTTGTACTAAGTGTATTTCTTTTATCTCTCTCAGGTGCAGTACCCAATCTACAATATAATCGTGAAGGAGTTATTCGGAATTCGTTTGGATTTATCTATCCTACAGATTTTGCATCCCACTGTTTCTATATTTTCTTGGCTTTTTCTTATTTATTAAAAGATAAATTTATATGGATTAGATCTCTAATAGGTGTACTTTTATCTTTCTTTGTTATAAAATATTGTGATGCACGTTTAAATGGCTTATCAATTATTTTAGCAACAATTATTTTTATATTTTTCTATTTTAATGAAGATAAGAAATTTCGGATCTATTCAATTTTCCCTTATTCTGTAGTTCTATGTTCGTCAATAATGATGTATTTATCTTATATTTTCTCTTGGGGATCTCCATTTTTAGTATCTATCAATAAATTAATTACAGGTAGATTAGCTTTGGGGAAAAATGCATTTAATACTTTTGGTGTACATCTTTTTGGAACTAGAGACGTATTATTTAAAGGGTCAGGAGGTAAAACGGAGGCTGTTATTGATTATAACTACGTAGATTCATCGTATGTTCAAATGTTATTTACATATGGTGTTATACCTCTTGTGCTACTTATATGTCTGTATGTTGTAATTTCGAGAGAACAGTATAAGCAGGGGCAATATTTATATGTAGTAATATTATCTTTAGTGGCTCTAAACTGCATGATTGAAGCTTTTTGGTTTGTCCCGACTTACAATATATTCATGTTTTTGTTGTTCACAAAAAATACTTTTGTTAATAAGTCGTTGAATAATTTTAATCCTTTGGATAAAACGGAGTTGTTAAACTGATGAAATGAATTTTTTTGATTTACAAAATTATTTTTCTTCATAAAATGAACTATTCAAACTAATATTTCAAAAAAAATTTTAAAAATTTATTTTTTCATGAGATTTTAATGAGGATAACTTTACAATGCTACAAAAGTGTCGAGTCTGATAAAGGAGTGTAATATGTACGACTATCTAATCGTTGGTGCTGGTTTGTCTGGAGCAATTTTTGCTTATGAAGCAACCAAGCGTGGAAAAAAAGTAAAAGTGATTGATAAACGTGACCACATTGGTGGAAATATCTACTGTGAGAATGTAGAAGGAGTCAATGTCCATAAATATGGTGCCCATATTTTCCATACTTCTAATAAGAAAGTTTGGGATTATGTGAATCAATTTGCTGAATTTAACAACTATATCAACTCGCCTGTAGCTAATTACAAGGGTAGCCTTTATAATCTACCTTTCAATATGAATACTTTCTATGCTATGTGGGGAACAAAAACTCCTCAAGAGGTCAAAGATAAGATTGCTGAGCAAACGGCTCACATGAAGGATGTTGAACCTAAAAACTTGGAAGAACAGGCTATTAAGTTGATCGGCCCAGATATTTATGAAAAGTTGATCAAAGGATACACTGAAAAGCAATGGGGACGTTCTGCGACTGACCTTCCACCGTTTATCATCAAACGTCTACCAGTTCGTTTAACCTTTGATAATAATTATTTTAACGATCGTTACCAAGGGATTCCAATTGGTGGCTATAATGTCATCATCGAAAATATGCTGAAGGATGTAGAAGTAGAACTTGGTATTGACTTTTTTGCCAATCGTCAGGAATTAGAAGCTTCTGCTGAAAAAGTTGTCTTTACAGGGATGATTGACCAATACTTCGATTACAAACATGGTGAATTAGAATATCGTAGTCTTCGTTTTGAGCATGAAGTTCTGGATGAAGAAAACTATCAAGGAAATGCAGTTGTCAACTATACAGAACGTGAAATTCCTTATACTCGTATTATTGAGCATAAACATTTTGAGTATGGTACGCAAGATAAAACGGTCATTACTCGTGAATACCCAGCAGATTGGAAACGAGGAGATGAACCTTATTATCCAATCAATGATGAGAGAAACAATGCTATGTTTGCTAAGTATCAAGAAGAAGCAGCACAGAATGATAAGGTGATTTTCTGCGGACGTTTGGCCGATTATAAATACTACGACATGCATGTGGTCATTGAACGTGCCCTAAATGTTGTAGAGGAAGAGTTTAAATAAGATAACGAAGGATAAAATTGATAGATGAAATATTATCTAAAAGAAGAATTTCTGAAGGATTCTGGTGCACGAAATGCGGGGAATAAGGCTCGAAACGATGTTGAAGAAATAGTAGTTCGTGAGGGCTATAGTCCTTTGTTATTGATGGTAGATGATTGGTATCAAATGGGGACTATTAGAGCCCAACGACACAAGGCCAAAGCCTTATCCAAAGCAATCTCTAAGTTAAAGGAAGGGGATCAGCTACTGATTCAATTTCCTATGCTTCATCATAGTTTCTTTACGACTCATTTAGTCAAAAGAATGCAGCGTAAAGGAGTGAAGGTTCACTTTATTATTCATGATTTAGAAGTTTTGCGCTATGCTAATTTGGATACAGTACCCTTGAAGCATAAAATTCGTGTTCATCTTCAAGAGTCAAGTCTTTTGAAACAAGCTGATGGTCTTATTGCTCATAATCCAGTTATGAAATCAGTGCTTGTTGATAAGGGAATTTCTGAGAAAAAAATAGTTAGTTTAGGCATTTTTGACTATCTGATCCCGAATTATCAGGAGAAAGAAGATTTATCGAAGGAAGGAGCTATTATTGTAGCTGGAAATTTAGCTCAAGAAAAAGCAGGTTACTTATATGAGTTGCCTGCAAGACCGGCATATAACCTCTATGGTGTTGGTTTTGATGAGGCTAGAAAGCTATCCAATGAAACCTATTTTGGTTCCTTTCTTCCAGATGAACTACCGTCAGCGTTAGAAGGAAGCTTTGGTTTAGTTTGGGATGGTGATAGTTCTAAAACTTGTAGCGGAGTGTTTGGTGAGTATTTGAGATACAATAATTCCCACAAGGCTTCCCTTTATTTGGCTTCTGGTTTTCCTATTATTGTTTGGAAACAATCTGCTTTGGCTAATTTCGTCTTAGAAAAAGAGTGTGGAATTAGTGTTGAAAGTTTACTTGACTTGGAAGAAGTATTGGACAATTTGTCTCAAGAAGAGTATCAGGATTTGGTCAAAAATGCTAAGGCCGTAGGTCAAAAAATTCGTGAGGGTTCTTATCTTCTTTCCGCA